>JBCDBY010000189.1:0-8970 GCA_039182715.1 Planctomycetota bacterium | reverse complement strand
CTGCAGGGCGCGCAGACCGACGCGCTGCAACTGCAGATGATCACCAACCGCGGCGTGAAGGTCTGGCCCGACGGATTCCCCGAGACCTTCCACACCGACCACTGGCGCTGCCGCTTCCAGCCGAAGGAGGAGGGACGCACGGTGGCCCACGCCGACGTCGTGACGCTGCTCGCACGCCTCGCCGACGCGGGCGCGGACTTCATCAAGACCGAGCACCTCTGCACGTTCGACGGCACGCCGGGCTTCTCGCTCGGCCAGGGCCAGTAGACGGCTACTTGGGCGCGCCGGGCGTGTCGTCCATGCGGTAGTAGATCTGCATGACGAGCGACGTGAGCGCCGTGGCGTAGACCCGCCCGGCGCCGCTCGTCTCCTTGCCGACGGAGTCCCAGGAACCCGCCAGGACCCCGAGCGTCTCCTGGTCGTACTTCAGGTTTCCGATCGCCGACATCCACTTCTTCGGCATGTCGCCCGGCGCCCAGAACGCCGCGAGCGCGCCGAGGTACCAGCCGTGCATGTCGAATTCGCGCGAGGGCGGGTTGGCGTAGACGAACTTCAGCGACTTGTGCACCAGCGCCGGCGCGTCGTCGAACTTCTCCCCGCTCCAGAGCTGCGCGAGCACGATTAACGCCGCGCGCTGCAGCCGCATCTGCGGCCCGTCGTAGACCGGGCCGCCCTCGCCCTTCTCCAGCGCGTCCGCCTGCCGGAACAGCCATGCGCGCGTGCGCGCCACCGCCTCGAGGTCGACCTCGACGCCCGCCTTGTGTGCGGCATGGAGGGCGAGCAGATACCACCCCGTCCGCTCGACACCCTGACTGCGCCAGCGCTTGTTCGTCTTGCGGTCCGCCTGCAGGAAGGTCACCGCCTTCTGCACGCGCGCGCGCAATGTGTCGTCGGGCTTGCGCCGCAACACGTGCGCGAGCGCCGCCACGGCGAGCGCGGAGGAGCGCGGCGAGACGTTGTACTTCGCTCCCGCATCGCGAAACCCGCCCTCTTCGGTCTGAGCCGCGAGGAGCGACGCGACGGCGCGTGCGAGATCCTTCTCGAACCCGGGCAGGTCACGATGCACGGACGGCGCCCCGCTCAATGCGAAGACCGTCAGACTCGTCGTACCGACATCGTTGCCGCGCTTGGCCTTCGCCTGCTGCGCGACGATCCACTCGGCGGCCCGCGCCATCGGCGTTCCCATGAGCGGACGCCGCTGCGCGAACTTCCCGACGCGCCGGCGCGCCCGCTCCGCCAGCAGCTCGGCGTTTTCGACATCCGCGGTGGACATCAGATAGAGCTTGGGTTTCGGCAACGGCTTCGCCTGCAGATCGCGCCGCCACGGCATCCACGAAGGTCGGAAGTTGACGCGCAACGGCGAGGCGGCGGGCAGGCAGTCCGCGCACGCCAGATAGTCCTGCATCGAGTCTTCGGTCCCGCCGACGATGATGATGTCGGTGTGCGCGAGCGTCTCGGCCGGCACCGATCCGACGGCGTCGGCGACCGTTGCCGCCAGCTCGGCGAGGTCCTTCGTGGTGTTTCCGCAAAACGAGTACTTCTTGGCGCCGCTCTTGTCCGGTCGCATGTAGAGCGCCGCCTGGATGCCGTTGCGATACGCCTCGAGGTCCATGATCTCCCGCACGTACTCGGCGCAGTCCGACCGCACGCCGCGCGGAGCGTCGCCGTCGGGCGACTGCACGACGATCCATCCATCCAGCAGTCGCTCCCGCGCAGCGATCGTCCGGACCCAGGCGAATCGCCCGAACTCCAGGCGGCCATCGAACTCGAATCGGATCTGCAGTCGACTCCACCACCGATCGCCCGCACGCTCCTCGCGCGCGGGAAACTTCGCCTGCGCGGCAAGCGCCTCGAACCGTTCCCGCGCGACCTTCAGCTTCGAGCCCAGCTCCTCGAGACTCAGGCTGCGATGCCGCGCGCGCAAACGCGCCGGGACGCCTGCTTTCTTCAGACGATCGATGAGATCGGCGTTGTCGAGCGCGAGCACGCCCGCCGTATCGACGCGTACCGTGACGTGAGCCGGGGCGTCCGGAATCGACTGCGCGCGACTCGCGCTCGGCAACGTGAACGAATCCTTCGCTCCCTGCGCAAACGCGTCGGCCGCCATGAGCGCGAGCGCCGCGATCGCCATCCCGTATCGCATCATCGTGGTTCCTCCTTGGGTGCCGAGACGCGCTCGATCACCTGGTCGAGCAGGCCCTTGAACTCCGCGTCGGTCGCCGCCGCGCGCGTTTCCTTCAGTTTCGGGAGCGCCTGCTGGGCGACCGGGCCGAGCGTGTAGAGCGATTCGATCGCGTAGAGGCGCAGGCGCGGCTCCTTCGCGTCCAGCACCTTCGCGATCAGCGGCACGGTGCGGTCGGCGAGCTCGGGAAAGCGGCCCGCCATGAGCGCGGCCGCCGCGCGCGTCGGCGCATCGTCGGCCTCCAGCGCCACGAGAATGCGCTCGCCGGCGCCGGCCGGGAAACCACTCTCGAACAGCGTCGCGATCGCCCGGACCCGGACGTCCTCGATCGGGTCGCCGAGCGCGAGCGCGAAGAGCTTGGCGCGCATCGGTTCGGGGATCTTCGTGTGACGCGTGGCGACGTGGATCAGGGTGAACGCCGTCGCGCGCGTCTCCGCTTCCTTGCTGTCGAGCAGCTGCAGGACCGCGGACTGAATCTCGTCCGTCGCGCCGGTCGAGAACCAGAAGCCGCGCACGGCGGACAAGCGTACGAGCTCGCTCGGGTCCGACCGGGCGACCTGCAGCAGCATCGCGCGCAGCGGTTCGCGGTCCCGGTAGTAGCTGCCCGACCTCTGCGCGAGCTCGTCCGCGGCGGCGATGCGGACGTCGATGCGTTTGTGGCGCAGGCCGTCGAGCAGGATGGCGGGCGACGTTTTCATCGGGAACTCGTCGAGCCCCTTCAGGATCGCCACGACGGCGCGCTCGTGCTTGGGATCGGCCCCCAGTTCGGCAAGAACGTCGCGCAGCTCGACGGCCAGCGGTCCGTAGACGGCCAGGATCTGCAGCGCGGCGGCGCGGGCCGCGCCATCCTTCTGAAGCGCCGCGCGCAGGTGCGGCAGCGCGGCCGCGCCCATGAGCGGAATGCGCTCGACGACGAGCTCGAACGTCTCGTCGTCCTCGGCCGCAAGGACCAGCAGGCGCGGAATGCCGACGGCCGCGGCGGGACCGACCCAGCCAAGCTCTTCGATCGCCTCCCGGCGGGGATACTGGTCTTCCTTCCCGGCGGCTTCGGCGATCCCGAGCAGCGTCTCGACCACGCGCGGGGTCTCCTTGCCGGCGCGGCGCAGCGCCTGCGCGACGGCGAGCCGTGTCCGCAGCTCCTTGTGTCCCAAGGCGTCGCGCAACACGTCCGCGAACGGCGTGGGATCGACCTTGAAGAGCAGCAGATGCGCGACATCGCGGGCGCGCGGACCCGCGAGCTCCTTGCGCACGACATCGAGAACACGCGGATCCTCGGGCGCGATCCGCATGGCCGCGAGCAGCGAAGGGTCGTACCGCCCTTCCGCCTCGGCGTGCAGGACGAGCAGACGAGGCACGAATGCTCTGGCCGGCGCGCCGATGCGGCCCAGCGATTCGATCGCGTCGGAGCGAATCGCGTCGCGGTCGCTCTCGAAGACGCGCGCGACGTGCGGCAGCGCTTTCGGCCCGAAGCGACCGAGGATGAAGAGCGCGGCGCCGGCCGAATCGTCCGGCCCCTCCCACGCGAGCTCGCCGAGATACGGAATCTCCGACGCCGCCCCGACGCCGTAGGCGAGATAGGCGCGACTGGCGAGGATGCGCTGGTCCTGCTCCTCGCTCTCGAGCAGCTCCCGCATGAGCGGACGCGCCTTCTCGAAATGCACACCGCGGAGCGCCAATCGTTGGAGCGCATCGGTGCCGTCCTCCGACGTGCCGAGAGCGGCAACCAGGATGGCATCGACCTTCGCCGGCACCGGCTGCTTCCGCTTCGTCGCAGCCTCCTCGAGGATCAACGCGCACCGCAGGCGAATGACCGTGCTCTCGTGCACGAGCCCACGCTCGACGGCCGCGCGCGTCTCCCGCAGATGGCCTGCGAGGATCCGATCGGCCGCTCGTGCGACCTGCTGGTTCTCGCTGCTCAGCGCCTCGACGACGAGCGGCGCGGCGGCCGCGGCGTTGCGATCGAGCAGGAGCTCGGCCCGGACCCGCGTGCGCCCGTCTTCGCTGGCAAGTCTCCCGATGGCGTCGCGCAGCTGCTGTTCATCGCTCGCGGCGGCCGGCATGGACAGCGCAAGCAGCGTGAGCGTCCACAGAGCGCCGCGGCGACCGATAGCATGCGCAAAGACAGACAAGACGCCCCCTTCCGACCCGCAAGCGAGATTCGTCCCCACCCGCCTCTCTCGCACAGTAGCAGATCACGGCAGCCGCCGGACTCCACTTCGGCCCGTGCGTGCGCAACGAGGAATCCAGCCGCCTGATTCTCGGCGTCCGACATCTCGGACGCTCCTCGACGGAGAGGATCGATCAAAGCTGCACCCGATTCGGCGATCATGGGCACCCCCCTGTGATGGAACTCACCGCCGAGCAGATCGTTCAGCACGCCGACTTCGTCCGACGACTCGCCCGCAGCCTCGTGCGCGATGCCGATGCCGCTGAGGACATTGCACAGGAGACGATCGCCGAGGCGCTCGGCCACGACCGGCCGGTCCGGGCGCCGCGATCCTGGTTGGCGGCCGTCGTGCGGCACCGAGCGGCCCGGCGATTCCGCGGCGAAGCGAGACGGGCGCGACGCGAAGCGGTGGCGGCGCGACGCGGCCACGCGCCCTCGGCGCAGGAGGTCGCGGCCCAGGCGGAGCTGCAGACCCAGCTGGCCAAAGAAGTCCTCGCACTGGAGGAGCCGTATCGCACCGTCGTGGTGCTTCGCTTCTTCCACGATCTCTCCCCGCGTGAGATCGCGCGACAGCTCGACGAGCCGTACGAGACCGTCCGCTCGCGACTGCGGCGCGCGCTCGCCATGCTGCGTGCGCGTCTCGACGACCGGCACGACGGGAAGCGCGGTGCGTGGCTGGGCGGAGTCGCCGTTCTTGCGTCGCCCAAGGTGGCGTCCGCGCGCGTCGCGGTCGCTCTGCTTGTCGCGGCGACGGCGGGCGTGGTCGCGCTGACCTTCCTGCTCGGAGGGTCGGAGGGAGATCCCGAGCCGATGCGCGCGCAGTCCGACGACACGGATGCGGCCCGGTCCGCCGTCGTGGACGAACCGCCCCCGCAGGAGCCCGAGCCCACGCCCTCGCAGCAACCGGCGGTGTCGACGCTGCGCGCAACGGGCCTCGTCACGACCTCATGGGACGAGCCCATCGCGAACGCGCGCGTCGTCGCCATGCCGCCGGCCCGCGCACAACAGGGCAAGGAGCTCGACCCCACGCCGCTGGCGGAGACGAAGACGGCATCGGACGGCACCTTCACGCTCAACGTCCCGGAGCGACGGGAGAGCATCATCCTGGCGCACGCGCCCGGACATGCGTGGACGAGCCGGGGGGTCCATCCGGAGGTTCGCCGAGCCCGCATCCACATCCGCCTGCCGGCGGTGGACGGTATCCGAGGCGTCGTCGTCGACGAGGGCGGCACGCCGGTCGCCGGCGCCGTCGTGTTCGGCATGGCACTCGGCGCGGCGATCCCCGGGGCGCGCGTCGTGACGGGGCGCAGCGGCGCATTCACGCTGCCCGGCGCGTCGTACGTGCGCGTCGAGCACGACAAGCTTGCCGTCGTCGATCGGGGAGGATCGTGCCCGAAGGATCGCGTACGCGTGGTCCTCGGACGAGCGGAGCGCGTCACGGGCGCCGTCCTCGCAGCGGACGGGACGCCGGTCGAGCGCGCCGTCGTGCGTGTGTGCGACGGCCGCGGCATCGCAGAGCTCGGACGTGCCGTCACGGGCGTGAACGGGCGGTTCGTGGTCGAGCGACTGCCGCTACGCGAGGGTGCGGCGATGCAGATCTCCGTGGACGGCGGCGATCACGGGAGCCTCCTCATCGGTCCCGTCGCCTTCGCGTCGGGGCTCTACGTCGAACTCAAGCTGGCACCGGTCGTGACCGTGGAGGGCCGGGTGATCGAGATGCAGGGAAGCGAGGTCGTCGGTCCGGTTGCGGGCGTGACGGTACGAAGAGCACCCCTTCGCCGGGGGTTTGCGCCGGGTGTGATGCAGGAGGCCACCACGCGCGCAGATGGACGCTTCCAACTCACGGGCATGCCCGCCCAAACGGACCCGATGATCGAAGTCGTCGATCGACGGTTCGTGCGCGACTGGCGCGCCAAGCCGCCGGGTGCGGAGCCGGACGAGCGCATCCTCGTCGTGCGGCGCGTCCCGTTCGTCGAGGGACGCGTGGTCGACGGAGAAGGAAACCCCGTGGTCGGCGCCGCGCTCGGCGTGGGCCGCAAAGAGCCCAACCGGTTCCGCATGGATCCGGACCACCCCTTCACGCCGGTCACCGATGCCGAGGGGAGGTTCCGCGCTCCGGCGCACACCGGCAAGGGACTGCGGGTGTTCGTGCGAGCGGTCGGGTTCCGGCCGGGTCGTTCCGAGCCGATGACGCTGCAGGACGCCGACGTGCGCACCGGTCTCCGCATCCCGCTCGACACGGGCGCGACGCTGGTGGGAACCGTCGCGGAACCGGGCGGCGCGCCCATCCCGGGAGCCCGCATCGGGTGGAGCGGCGGTCTTGTGCACGCCGACGGCCGCGGTGCGTTCCGGCTCGCCGGACTGGAGCACGGTTCGATCAACTTGTACGTGAGCGCGCCCGGCCGGCTCTCCCGCATGCTGAGTGCGGTCGTGCCCGCCGCCGGCGAGCCGCTCATCGTCACGCTCGAGCCGGGCCGGACCTTCCGTGGCAGACTGCGTACGGCGGACGACAAGCCGCTCGCACACGCGCTCGTCGGCCGCAGCGGCGGGAGCAACGAGGGCGACGGTTGGACCCGCACGGACGAGAACGGCGCGTTCGCGCTGCGAGGCCTGCCCCCCGGCACGTACGGCCTCGTGCTGCGACAAGACGGTTGGGAGCTGACCGAGCCAAAGGCAAGGTACGACCTGACCAGCGACCGAGACGTCGAGGCGCGCGTGCAACCCCAACACGATGGACGCATCGCCGGAATCGTGGTCGATCAACATGGCGAGCCCTTCCCGCTCGAGGCGACGCCGACCGTCACCGCCAAACCGGTGGGCACGGACGATCGCGGACAGTGGCACCACGCACTCTGCGCCCCCAATGGACGGTTCGTCTTGACCCATCTCGGCGACGGCCCGCACACCCTGGAGGTCAGTAGCGCGAACGCAGTCTTCGAGCCGCGCACGGTCAAGACCGGCAAGACCGACGTCCGCCTGCAAGCCGCCACACCGCGGACCCTCGACGGCCGCGTCCTGGCCCCCGATGGCACGCCGGTTCCTGGTTGCGCCGTACGCGCGCTCCCGCCGGGCGCCACGCCGCGAAGCATCCGAGGCCCGAACGGCGTGCCTTCCCTCCTCTGGCCGGCGCGGCACCGCGTCATCCGAACCGATGCGGAAGGCCGATTCGCATTCACGCAGCTCGTCGGAGACGAAGTGGTCCTCTGGGCAGAGCACCCGAACCACCCGCTACTCCAGGAACCGATGAAGACGGGAACACCCAACGCCGAACTCCGGTTGACCCAGGGCAAGACGATCCGCGGCGTCCTCCTCGATGCCAACCAGAAGCCCGCCCCAAAACACTCGCTCTTCGCGGTCGGCACCGACGGCATGGTCCGCCACCACAGGACGAACAACGAAGGCGCATTCGTCCTAAGCGGCCTCCCCGACGGCAAAACCGAGATCACAGTACTCACCCCCCAAGGCCAAGTGATCGCACGCGCAACCCATCCCGCGGGAACAAGCGACCTAGAGATTCAGCTGCCACCCACGCGCCGAGAAGAGTAGACCGCCCCCACTCCGACCGCCGACACAGCACATCGAAACGCCCTCCAAGCATCCGCGTAAGTCCTCGCCTTCGCTACACTACGCGCCCCAGCGGAGGGGTGTCAGAGCGGTCGAATGAGCCGGTTTTGAAAACCGGTGAGGCGCAAGCCTCCGGGGGTTCGAATCCCTCCCCCTCCGCCAACTTCCTTGATGCTCAGGGGCAGGTCCTGCGAGATCGCGCCGTAGGGCCCGGACGGCGGCGACGTTCGCCGACTCCCCGGTTTGCCTGCGGCCAAAGAGACCGCCCCGGCTGGTGCCAAAGTAGGGATTTGGAGCGGATCGTCTCTTTGGCCCATTCGACTGGTGGCCTACAGCTTCGTGGGCGACTGGCCCGACCCAGTTTTCGTCGCAGGTGAGAGTGTGGCGGAAGCGACTCGGAGCGAGATGCTACGACCCCCAAGGTGTGCCCTGCCTGGCATGAGATAACCTGGCTCTTGGTGCGCCCTGGTCACGCGGATCTTGGCGCGTGATGTTGAAGCGACGTGCTCTAGTTCGCAATTCCGGGTCGAAGTGGGCCGAGTTGGCTTGAGGCGGTTAGACATACGTACCGGTTGAGGTACCGCGGGACACATGGGAGTGCAAGGTCGTGAGCGCTGAACAGTTGCTGAAACTGGTTTCCGAACATTACCTCGCTTCGGGCGATTTCAACGGATACCCCCTAGCGGAACTCCTGCGGAAGACTGGACTCGATGAGCAGGCACTCACGGATCTTCTGGAACAGCTGGTTCGCGACCGGCGGCTCTCCCTTGAGTTCGGAGATCGGCACGTCAATCCTCACATGCTGGCGTTCGAGCCGGACTCGGTAGATTCCCAGATCGACCGGCTTCACAGGCTCCCATGGACCCATGCCTGCGCGTATCCGACTAGTGAGCAGCAGATGACTACGATCAACAAGGGTGTAGCGGACCCGGTTCCTCGGACACTCGGTTGAGTCTACTCGCTCAGGCGGCGACCTCCGCCGCCGTGAGCTTCTTGTACTGTTTGCTGGGACTGATCCAGCCGTGGCGCTCGATGAGCCACTTCTCGTTGTAGCGTT
>JBCDBY010000188.1:0-8988 GCA_039182715.1 Planctomycetota bacterium | reverse complement strand
CGCCGAGTTCCGCGTCATCCCTCGTCGCAGTGACTCCTGCCACGGCTTCCTCGGGATTCCTCGATCTCGACGATCCGTCCTCGCCCAGAAGAGCGCGTCGAGAAGCTGAGAGCGCGTCGCGTCGCCTTTCACGGCAAGGCAGCGGCGATTCCCCTCCGTAGCTCCCGCGCGGTCATGAATCATGCAGGCTAGGGAGTCCCGAGTGCGCCGGTCATGAGCGCCTTGAGCTCGTCGTACTTCGCGGCGTCGGCCAGGTTGTTGGCCGTGAGGTTGTAGACGGCGACGACCTTGTTCTCCGCGTCCAGGATGACCACGTCGCGGTAGGCCGCTTCCCAGCGCCCGGCGGCGTCGACCAGTCCGTCCTCCTGCAGCCACGGGATATCACGCCCGGCGCACGTTTCGGCGTTGCCGGAGTCGAGGCCGAACGAGTTGAGACCGAGGATGCGGATGTCCGTGCCGGCGAGTTCGTTCTGCATCTGATCGAGGTACCCGAACTGGGTACGGCAGTAGCCTCACGTCGCGCTGCCGAAGTACCACGCGGACACGTTGCCGATGTAGTCGCGCGGCGAAACCATCGCACCGAAGCGCGTCGACGTGTCGTTGACGTCCTCGAGCTGGAAGTCGGCGATGATCGCCGGACCCGGATTGCCGTTGGAGTCGCTCCCGCCGCCACCGCCACAGGCGGCCAGCAGGAGGAAGGGGAGAAATGCGCTGCGCTTCATGATTCCGCCTTGATTATGCCCTCTCCCCGCACGGTTCGGACGCCCTTGCCGCCAAGTTGAGACGATTCACCCCGCCGGCCCCATCGCGGGCGCTCGTCTCAGACCTCGTGCTCGGTGGCCAGAAACGCCGTGGAGCGCGCGTGGTCGATGAAATTGGACTCGTCCTCCGCGAGGATCGCGCCCAGCTTCTCACCCTCGGGCGAGCTCATCGCTTCGACGAACGCCTGCTCCGAGGCGAACCAGACCTCGGCGACGCCGTCGAACGCCTCCACCATGCCGCGCGACACGCGCAGCATGTCGTTGACCGGCGAGTCCGTTGTGTGGTCCTGCACGTAGCGGATCGCCCCGTGCGTGTCGACGAACGACTGGAAGAGCGGCGCGTGCTTGTTCTTCCAGGAGTCCTGGACTTCCGCGCGGGAGAGGTCGGGGCGACGGTGCAGGCACATCACGAACTTGATCACGGCGATCCTCCGGTTCAATCCCGCACTTCGGCCCAGCGGCCCGAGTCGGCGTCGCGGGCGTACGCCGAACCCGTCGGTGCGATCAGGAAGGGAATGATCGACCGGTCGTAGTTCGCTACGGTGTTCACCGCGTAGATGCCGAGATTGGTGGCATCGTTCATGTAGTCGTCGGTCTCGTCCCCCGCCACGAAACGCCATCCGCTGTCCTCGGGGAACCCCGGTTCCTCGCGGTACATGTAGCCGACCGGTTCGCCGTCCACGAGGATGCGATCGGTCGCGAAGCAGCCGCCCATGTCGGGAACGAGTTCCTCGATCTGATCGGCCGAGAGCTTGTAGTCCTTGTCCATGTCTTACTCGCTTTGCGCAGGGACGGTCGCCTCGGCCGGGGTGGCCTCGCCGTCATCGAGAAATCGGCTCCGGTCGAGCCCGGCCGGCGGCAGCAGGCAGCTTTCGCGCGTGCCGAACCAGCGATACCGGTTGTCGGCCACGCGGTCGTAGAACCAGTTGCGGAAGCCGCGCGGCAACACGCCGAAGATGCGCACCCAGCTCCACGGCGCGCGCAGTTCCCGGGCGACCTCGAGGGCTGCGTCGCTCTTCGTGGAGACGGCGTCGCCGTCCACGTAGACCACGGTATCGAGCGCGTTCGCATCGAGTCCGTGCCGCTGCAGGATCGAGCGCCCGACGTTCGACTGCAGCGACGCGAAACGCACGCGCTGCGTTCGCTCCCGGCGCAGCACGAACTGCACGCTGCCATGGCAGAGGTTGCACGCGCCGTCGAACAGCAGGATCGGGCCGTTCCCGGTCATCTCTCCAGTGTAGACCTCGCGACCCTCCGCTCCTCGGGAATCGCGCTCGATCCGGCACCGGTCGGTCGGCCGTCGGCGGCCGTTCCGGACAACGGGCCTCAGTCTGAGACGCCACCGAGCGGCAGCGTATGGATCGGCGTATAGACGGGACCGTCCGGTCGCAGCTCCGAGGAGAAGAGCACCACCGACTCGGCCCGAAAGGTCCCGAACGCCGCGTCCGCGTCGAGATCCTTCTCGCGCAGCTTGCGCGGCTTGGCATACCGGCCGAGCGTGACGTGGCCGCGCCAGGGTCGACCATCGTCCGGGATGCCGAACGGCTCCAGCGCCCGCTCGATACCCTGCACCAGGGCACCGGCCTGCAGATCGCCCTGCGTCAGCCCCACCCAGACCACGCTCGCCTTCCGCGGGGACGGAAAGCAGCCGAGGCGGCCGAGCGCGACCTCGAACGGCGCGTGGCGCGCACAGACCGGCTCGACCGCCTCGGAGATGTCCACCGGCTTGCGGATCTCTCCGAGGAACTTGATGGTCAGATGCAGGTTCGAGGCAGGCGCACGCCGGAGATCGGCGAAGTTCTCCCCGGCCGCGCAGAGCAGCGGCTGCAGCGCGGCCGGGATCGGGATCGCCAGAAACGCCCGCAACTACGGGTTCCCGGTGAAGCCGAGGAACTCCGCGTAGCGCGCGTCGATCTGCTCTCGCGTGATCTGGCGGAAGCGGCGCAGCGTGAAGTCCTCCACGTTGAAGCTCGCCACGACGCTGCCGTAGATCATCGCGCGACGCAGCTGCTCGGGATGCGTCGAGTCGGCGTCGGTGATGCTGCCCATGACGCCGCCCGCGAAGGAGTCGCCCGCGCCGGTCGGATCGGTCGCGTGCTCCAGCGGGTAGGCGGGAATGGCGAAGAAGTAGTCGTCCGGCCCGAACAGGAAGGCTCCGTGTTCGCCCTTCTTCACCATCGCGATCTTCGGCCCCATTTCGAGGAGCTTGCGGCCCGCCCGGATGAGCGAGTGGTCCTGCGCGATGGCCAGCGCCTCCTGGTCGTTGCAGATCACCATGTCGACGCGCTTGATCAATTCCAGCAGGTCGTCGAAGGCGGTCTGGATCCAGAGGTTCATGGTGTCGCAGACCTTGAAGGCGTCGCTGCGGCACTGGTCGAGCACCTGCATCTGCAGCGCGGGCGGCGAGTTCGCCAGGAAGACGTACTTCGAGTCCTTGTAGCTCTGCGGCAGCGCGGGCGCGTAGCCGTCGAGGACGTTGAGATGCGTCTCCAGCGTCTCGGCGACGTTCATGTCGCCTTCGTACTTGCCCGACCAGCGAAAGCTCTCGCCCTGTCCGACGCTCAACCCCTCCAGGTCGATGCCGCGCGATTCGAGCAGCGTGCGGTCCTCGGGACGAAAGTCCTCGCCCACCACGCCGACCAGGCGCACGGGCGTGAAGAAGGAGGCGGCCACGGCGAAATAGGTGGCCGCACCTCCGAGCACGTCCTCGGCCTTGCCGTAGGGCGTCTCGACGGTGTCGTAGGCGAGCGTTCCAACCACGAGGAGAGACATGGAGGTCCTTTCGTTCAGATTCGGCGTGCCAGCATCAGGCCGCCGGGCAGTCCAAGCAACGTTTGAGCAATGCGATAGGTAAACGACAGTGCCACAGCGAGACCGCCGGGCACGCCGGTGGCGGGCAGGAAGAAGAGAAACGCGAAGTCGCCCACGCCCCAGCCGCCCGGGAGCCCGGGCACCGCGGCGAGCAGCTGCGCCAGCGGAATGCCCACCAGCATCGTCGCTGCGCCCATTGGGGCCCCGAGAGCACGTCCGTAGAACCAGAAGGCGGTCAGCACCAGCGTGTGCCCCACGAACGAGATCACGGCCACCAGCGCCACGTGCCCCGGCCGGCCCCGGTAGAGGTGCATCGCGTGGCGCACTTCGGCGACCGCGCCGGGGAACGGCAGCCGCCTGGTCAGGTGGTGCAGCCGCAGCACGCGCTGCAACGTGGCGGAGTAGAAGATCACGCCGCCGAGGACGCCGCATACGAGCAGGACGATGACGACCACCCTCGCTTCGTCCACCGGCAGTCCTTCGGGACCCACGAGCAACGCCACGCAGGCGATCGCGCACAGCACGAGCAGCGGGATGAGGCGGTCGGCGAACGCCACCACGAGCGCGCGCGTGCGCGTGGCCTCGGGATGCTCGTGCGCCACGTAGAGCGACTTGATCACGTCCCCCCCGACCACGCCGCCCGGGACGACCTGGCCGAGAAAGTGGCCGATCCAGCTCAGCCGGATCACCGAGCGCAGCGGCAGCGACAGGTTGGCGCCGTGCAGCAGGATGCCCCACCGCAGAGCGATCACCAGCAGCGCGAGCGCGTGGATGGCAAGGCCGGCGACCGCGAGCCCGGCGTTCTTGCCGAGCGTCGCAAAGGCGCCGCCAAGCCCGTAGCGCACCGCCCCCGCATTCTCGATCGGGACCGTCTGGACGACATCGTCGACCCGGATGCGCGCGACGGTCTCGTCCACCAACTCGATGCGTCCAACGTGTTCGCGCCCGCTGGTATCGGTCACCCGGTCCTGCCAGCCCACGAGATAGAGCACCAGCACGATCAGCGCGACCCCGACGGCGCGCCCGGCGAATACCGTGAGCCGCGCTCTCAACGGGCGGCCTTGAACCAGTCCGGGTTCTCGCGCTTCCAGCGGCGCCACGCCTCCGCGTCGGCCGGAAGCCGTTCGCCGGTCATCGCGAGCAGGGCGGCGTGCGCGTGCATGCGCTGCGAGACGTAGTCGTTGTCGAGCAGCAGCACGGCGGTGTCGAAGGCGATGGCGCCCCCGACCACGCCGAGGTAGACGAGCGCGGCGGAGCGCACGGCGCCCTCCTGCTCGTTCGGATAGATCGGATCGCCGATCGCCGCGGCCGTCACGTCGCGCGCGACCGGGTCGCGCAGCGCGGTCAGGACCTCGAATGCACGCAGACGGACCTGATACGCCTCGTCGGCACGCACCTTCGCGTGCAGAACGCTGCCGCACGCCACCTGCGAGAGCGCGATGGAGATGGCGCGACGGCAGAGCGTCGGCGTGAGCGCGGTCGAAGCGTCGAGGACCGGCCCCGGCGGAACCAGCAGGATCGGTTTGGATGCGAGCGCGCGCGTCATCGCCATCGCTGTCTGGAAGCGCGTCGGGTAGGCCTCGCGGAACTGCTCCAGGCTCTTCACCACGATGCTCTGCGCGATGCGCTCGCCGCCGTCGATCCGCTGCTGCAGCTCGAACAGGTCGGTGGCCGCCTGGCGGATCGCCTCGTCGGCCAGCGGACTGAGCGGGTAGGGATCGACCGCGTCGACCTTGAGCCGCTCGGCGATGCGCCCCAGCTGCGAAACCGCCTCGACGCGGACCGACGGCGTCGGATCGTGCCGCAGCACGTAGAGCAGCCGGTCGACGGAGACGGCGATCGCCTCGGCGCGCGTCCACTCGGTGCCGCCCAGGCCCCGGACCGCCCGACGAACCTGGTAGTTCGCGACGTGCTGCGGCTGGGTGTACTGGTAGCGCCGCGTGTTGGGCGCCTTGACGGTGTAGTCCTGGATGATCTTCCGGTAGCCGAAGTACCCCCGGTCCTTGCCGCGGAAGATGTCAGCGGTGTCCTCGCCCACCTTGGCGCGCCAGACGTCGAAGGTGACGGTCTGACAGCCGCCCGTCACGAGGACGGCGAGGAGCACGGCGCCAAGAAGCAGGAAGCGGGCCCGCATCCGCGTATTGGAAACGGCGAGGGGGACGTTCGCAACTCCCCGTGACCGCCCCGGTAGACTCCTCTTTTCATGGCCGCGTCGCGCTACGTCCTCGGTTTCGCTCTCGCCCTGGTCTGGGGCTGGGCGATGGCGGAGATCCACGGGCGTCTCCCGCACGGGACAGATCTCCTCGTCATCTCCGTCCTCGCGATTCTGCTGGCACCGGTGCCGATGGTGGTCGGTCTCCTCTTGCGGAGCCGCCCCTTCGGACACGGCCTCGCCGCGGGCGGCTATTTGCTGGTGCTTTACGTCCTGCTCTGGTTCGCCGTGCCCAAGGGCGCCCACGTCATCGCGCCGGTCTTCTTCGTGATCACCTACGTCGTCTGGCCGCGCATGATGCGCGGCGTCGGCCAAGCGACGTCCGGCGAGTAGACGACCTTCCCGCCGAACCACTACCATCGCGTGTGGGGGGACGTGGATGAGCTGGAGAACGAAGGACTACGACATCGAAGAGGCGACTCCGGAGGACGCGTGGGAGCGCGCCCGGGACAAGCTCGAGGACATCCGGAGCGAACGCGTGCGACTCGTGCCCGCCGGCCTGTTCGTCGGGCGCGTGGTCGGCGGCATCCTGTGCGGCCTGATCGCCGCGGGGTTGATCACCTTCGCGATCACGATGCTCCTCGATCGCGAACCGGGAACGGAGATCATCGCGATCGTGGTCGGCGTGCCGGGGCTGCTGATGCTGATCCCGACCTATCGGCTCACGAACGGGGCTCGGGCCAACACGCCGTGGCGGGCGCTCAACCTCTTCTACCGGCAGCTCGCCGGCGGCAAGTACGCGAACGCCCGCAAGCTGGTCGTTCCAAGCGACTTCGACCACTTTCCGCGCTTCTATCCCCGTGTGGACAAGGTGCGCGGGTTTCCGCTGGCCGACCCGAGCCTGTTCGAGGATCCGGTGCACTTCCAGTCCTACTGGAAGTCGCTGATGCGTTGGCCGACCTCGCCGTACTGCATCGTCCGCGTCTTCGATCTCAAGACCGAGGAGGTCGCGCCCGACCTCATGCACTGCACGTTCAAGCTGCGCCTGGGGGTCAACACGTCGCTCTGGGCGCTCTTGATCTTCGTGCCGCCGGGGCTCATCTTCGCCGTCATCGTGGATGCCATCAGCCGCACCAACATCCACGTCCAGCTCAGCAAGAACCTCGTCCGCGTCGAGGACGAATGGCACGTGCTCAACGCCGCCTGGCAGGAGCCCGACGACAAGATCGCCGACTGGGTTTCACGCCGGTGACACGCGCCCGGCACCCTGTCATGCGATGAAGTTGACGGCAATCGACCGGCTGGTACTCTCTTCCACTTGCGCCGAGGTGGCGGAACTGGCAGACGCGCTAGGTTCAGGATTCGAGATCTAGCCCAGAGATCCCCACCACTTAGGGCTTTCACTCGTCCACGAAGCGCAGATTCGTCCATAGATTCCGGGGCATGGCGTACCACTGGCGTACCAGTTGGTTGCCACGCCCCTTTTTGTGGGCCCGTCGACGACGGTGGTTCTGCTGTCTCGATCTGGCTTCGCCTACGTGCAGGCGCAACCTGCCCACCGTTTCCGTGCACCGGCGTCGAAGAACTCGCTGACCGAAGGTCTCGTGTTCCGAATCGCTCGGGGTAGACCGTCTGTCTACGGCCCGTCTACCGTCCGTCGAGCCGCCGCAGGATCGACGCCACCGTGCTCGGTGACCAGAGCCGCCCCGTCCTCGGGTTCACGACGCCGCCCTCGTTGAGCTGCCCCGCGATCCGTCGCGCTCCGAACCCGTCGCCTCGGAGCCGCTCCATCTCCTGCAGGACGATCTGCTCCCGCTCCACCGGCACCAGCCGCCCGTCGTCAAACGCGAACCCCAACGGCGGCTTCCCGCTGATGCGCTTCCCCTGCCGGCGCAGCTCGCCCAAGGCCGTCTTCGTGCGCTCCGCGATGGTCTCGCGCTCCATCTGCGCCAGGCCCGCGAGGATCGTTACGGCGAACCGCCCGTGCGGCGTAGACGTGTCCAGCGACTCGCTCACGGAGTGCAGCGCCCACCGCTCCTGCTCGCTGCGCGCCACCAGGGCCAGTACGTCGCTCGTCGCGCGGCTCAAGCGGTCCAGGCGCATCACCGCGAGCCCATCCGCCTCGCATCTCCTGAGGCGCCTCAGGGCGTTCTGGAGGGCCGGGCGGGCCAGCGTCTTCCCGCTCACACCCTCCTCGATCTCGACGGCCGACACGACGTAGCCGTGCGCCTCGGCGTAGGCGTGGATGCGCGTCTTCTGCGCCTCGAGGGAGACGCCCTCCTGCGCCTGTTCTAGCGTCGAGACGCGGCAGTAGGCGAGGATCCGGTGTGTGTGGACCGTGCCCGTGTGTGCAGTGTGGCCGGTCGGGACACGCGAAGTCCCGTTGAGCGTCACGGATTCGGGTTGTGCTTCTTGCACGTCGGGGGATTGGCTACGGTTCGAGCAGCCAGGGGTGGAAGTCACTGCTGCCTCCTTCCGGTTAGCCCCGTCGATGCTGTTGGTGCAGCTCGGCGGGGCGATTGCGTGGAGAGGCGACCTCGCCCCTTCACCCTATAGAGCAAGAAAACCGTGCCGTACTTGCCTCGAAGCGCAGGAAACAGCGGAAGAAATGCAGAAAGTGTGCCGATAACGAAGGGCCATTCCGCCACCCCCGGGGTGGGTACGACCCCGGCGCCGGCTGGTGTGGTTATTAACCTTCCCCTCCACCATGCGCCTACGCGCGTGCGGGGCGTCGTTCGGCGGCCATACGATGACTGGCGAACGACCAATGGCCCGGCGAGACGACGGCAGCCCCAAGCTGAGATACAGCGACGAAGACGGAGACCGCGAGGCCCTCGTCGACATCGCGGCGAAGGACGAGGAGAAGCGCGACAAGGCAATCGTGGCGCTTTCCTCAGCTGCGATTGGCATCTGCGCGGCATTCGTCCGAGGCAAGGTTCCGGATCAGATACTCGTGCAGCTCCTGTTTGCGCTTGCCCTGGTGGCTTTCTCCGCCGCGCTATCGGCCGCGCTCTGGAGCATGCATTGGGGCGCTGAGGCGAACTGGCGGACGATCCGCGTTCGGGACGCATCGAAACGGATGAGAGAATCGCCGCTCACCAGCCGTGTTAGGTGGCTGAACACGGTGTAGCGGACCCGGTTCCTCGGACACTCGGTTGAGTCTACTCGCTCAGGCGGCGACCTCCGCCGCCGTGAGCTTCTTGTACTGTTTGCTGGGACTGATCCAGCCGTGGCGCTCGATGAGCCACTTCTCGTTGTAGCGTT
>JBCDBY010000187.1:0-9072 GCA_039182715.1 Planctomycetota bacterium | reverse complement strand
TCGTGACCACGAAGAAGATGAGTAGGATGAAGACCATGTCCATCAACGGCGCGATGTTGATCTCCGCCGTGTTCTTGCGCGCGCGCCGCCGCTGACCCAATCGCCGTCTCATGCGGCGTCTCCCGTCGCGCGTTCGTGGCTCGCGTCCATGACCGTCAGCCGCGCCGCGATGCATTCGATCTCGATCTCGAGCCGGGCGAGCCGCCGCTCGGTGGCGTGCAGGCCGAGCAGGCCCGGCACGGCGACGATCAGCCCGACCTGCGTCGTGACCAACGCCTCCGAGACGCCGGTCGACAGCGCCTCCATCGTGTCGACCCCGCGCGCGGACATGCCGGAGAAGGTGGCGACCATGCCCTTCACGGTCCCGAGCAGGCCGATCAGCGGCGCGGCGGCGACCATCGCCTTGAGCACGCCGATCTCCCGCTCGAAGCTGGGCAGCTCGATGAGCCGCGCCTCCTCGAAGCGCGCCTGGCGTCCGGCGGCGTCGGCCGGGCCGGCGAGCGCGTAGAGCGCAACGCGTGCGAGGACGCCGGGCCGGTCCCCGGCGAACGCGCGCACGCAGCGCGCCGCCTCTTCGCGCGAGTCGGTGTCGAGGCAGCCGAGCACGCGCGGCGCCGCTCGCTTGATGCGCCAGATGCGCAGCGAGAGCGCGGCGACCCAGTAGGAGATGGCGACGCAGAGGACGCCAAGCGGGACCATGAGGGGGCCGCCGGCGCGCGCGGTTTCGACCAGCGCGTTCACGCCGGCTCCCACTCCTCCGGTCGCACGCGGTTGAGGAACCCGATCGCCGACGCCTCCAGCGCGTCCGCGATGGCGGTCGCGCGCCGGGCGAGGAACGCGTGCAGCAGCAGCAGCGGAATCGCCGCGATCAGACCCGCCTCCGTCGTCAGCAGCGCCTCGGAGATGCCGCCGGACAGCAGGCGCGGGTCTCCGGTGCCGAAGACGGAGATGAGCCGGAAGGTCTCGATCATGCCGGTCACGGTGCCGAGCAGGCCAAGCAGCGGCGCGACCGCCGCGCCGACCTCGAGCACCGAAATCCAGCGATCCACGACCGACGACTCCTTGAGGATCGCCTCCTGCAGCGCCTCCTCCAGATCGTCGCGCGACGCGTCGCGCTTGTCGACCGCCACCTGCATGAGCGCGCGCACCGGCGGCCGCGCGCGATCGGCGAGCGCGCGCGCCTGGTCGGTCTCGCCGCTTCGCAGTTTCGCCAGCAGCGCGTCGAGCGGATTGTGGAAGTCGGTCCGGATGCGCAGCAGCGCGATCAGCTTGATCACGCCGACCAGCAGCCCGAGCAGCGCGACGACGGCGATCGGATACATCACCACGCCGCCGGCGTGGAACTGTTCGAGGAGCGTGAGGCGGGACTGTTGGGTGCGGAGCGCGGCGCCGGACGAGATGTCGAGCGGCACGGTCGCTTCCCGGCCGGCGGCG
The DNA here is from genome assembly GCA_039182715.1 of Planctomycetota bacterium. GTDB lineage: Bacteria > Planctomycetota > PLA2 > PLA2 > PLA2 > JBCDBY01. The sequence goes on along the minus strand of JBCDBY010000187.1, from coordinate 7,638 downwards.
ACGGCCACGATGCCCTCGCCCAGCTCGGGATCGAGCTCGGTGAAGACGTGGGGGCGCTGACTGCCGGTCACCAGCGTGACCACGCCCGACTCGGCGGCGTTGTTGCCCGCGAAGAGCGTGAGCACGTCTCCGAGAAGCAGGTGCTTGCCCGTCACCTCCCGGCCGTCCGGCAGGATCGCCGACCCTTCGAGGGCGCGGATGCCCGCCGCCGCTTTGGCGTGGTCGCCAACGAGGGTGAGCAGCGCGTCGGCCGCCGCGAGCAGGCGCTGCTCGCCCTCGAGCAGGACGTCGATCTCCTCCAGCGCGCTCCGGCGACGCTCCGCATCGACGACGCCGAACTGCGCGTCGATATTGCGGCGCAGCTCGACCAGCATGACGCGCGCCGCCGCGGCGTCGCGATCGGCCTGATCCAGGCTCTCGACCAGCTTGCGCAGCTCCGAATCGCGCTCGTCCCGCATGCGGGTCTGCTCGCGCCACTGCTCGGCGAGCGTCTCGACCGCTTCGGCGCGCTCGTCGACCGCGGTCGTCAGCGCCAGCCGCTTCTCGTCGATCTCCGTGCGGCGCGCGAGCAGGGCGCTTCGTTCCGCCTCGAGCTCGGCGCGCGCCTTGCCGATCGCCTCCCCGAACGGATCGTCGTTCTGCGCCCGCGCGGGGCCGGTCCCGATCAGGAGCAGCAGAAGGACGCCCGCGAACCTCATCGGCCCGCCTCCGCCGGAAGCGGCAGGCGAATGATCGTGGCCGGGCGCTCGCGCTGAATCACCTGGATCGCCGCCCGAACCTGCGTCGCCAGCCCGTCGTCGCGCGTGACGGTCCAGGCGCCGTCGCGGTGCACCAGCAGTCCCGCCTGTCGATCGGCCGCGCCGACCCAGTAGCCCAGGGCGCCGCCGAGGTAGAGCACGTCCATCTCCCGCCGCGGCTGGCCGTCGACCTCGATCACCTGCTTCACCGCGTGCGGCATGCCGAGCACCTTGTCGAGCTCCGCGGAGAACGCGTTGAGCACGCGCAGCCGGTCGATGACCGAGAGCGCGGAGCCGGCCGGCGAAAGCGCATCGCGCACGCGCGCCGCGGCGGCGGCCAGCAGCTGGCGCAGCGGTGCCGGCAGGCCTTCGTGGACCGCAAGCAGGCGCGTGGCCGAGGCGCGGACCTTGCCGTCGAGCTCCTCGAGCCGACCGCGCTTCGCCGTCAGCTCCTCGGCAAGCTTGGCGCGTTCGGCGCCGGCGGTTCCTTCCCGCTCGCGGAGCGTGGCGATGCGCTGCTCGTAGTTCGACTTCTCGCCGTCGAGCAGCGCGAGCGTGCGCTGTAGATTCGTCTGCTCCCGCCGCCAGCGGTTCTCCTCCGCGTTGCGCTCCTTGCGGATTTCGAAGAGCCGGCCCGTCAGCTGTTCCAGCAGCTGCATCTTTTCCGCGCTCGCAACGGCGGCACCGGCGAGCAGCAGAACGAGAAGCAGCGGACGAAGCGTCCGTCGTCGAAAGGAAGCGGGGCGTGCCATGCGCAGTGGGTTGTTCCGGGGCCCGTCGGCCGGCAAGGAGAGAACCGATGCGAGCTTCATTCGAAGGGACCAGACTTTAACAAGCGCGTGCGCGCCTCGAAGCATCTCGCGCCGTTCGACGGACCGCGTACATTGAGGCGCCTCGAAAATCGATCCTTTCGCGACGGGAATCGTATCTACGTGGACTGAGGAATCTCCATGCAGCCGACCAGCACCGACCTCAAGAACATGAAGCGCGTGATGGCCCACACGATGGGAACCGTCTCGCCCCACTGGGAAAGGATGGCCGAATCGCGCCACTACACCGACGTGCAGCGCGCCGGATGGCGCACCGTGCTGGAGGGCATCGTCGGCAGTGAACCGCTCGACGTCCTCGACATCGGCAGTGGACCGGGTCTATTCGCGCAGATCTGGGCGGAAATGGGCCATCGGGTCACCGGCATCGACTACGCCCCGGAGATGGTCGAGCGTGCGCAGGGGCGCCACGACCGGCTCGGACTCCCGAGTCGATTCGTGCTCGGCGAAGGCGAGGCGCCCGACTTGCCCGATGCAAGTTTCGACGTCGTGACCAACCGCGCGGTCATCCACATGCTGCTGGAACCGGGCCGCGCCCTGCGGGAGTGGTCGCGCCTGCTCCGTCCGGGCGGCAAGCTCGTGACGGTCAACTTCGCGCCCGGACCGTTCCGGCCGCTCAAGGCGATCAAATCGCTCGTGCAGTACGTCCAGCGCGGCAGCAAGAAGATGGGGATCAAGCTGACCAAGGAGGAGATGCGCGTGATGATGCAGACGCGCAAGGCGCTTCCTTTCGCGCGGACGGTGCCGGCGCAGATTCACGAGCTGTTCGTGGCCGCCGGCTACGAGGGCGTCGGATTCGTGTCCGACGCGCCGATCCACGAAGCGCAGCAGGACCACGAGGACCCGCGCGTCCGTGGCAGCGGTACCCAGCGTTACATCCTCATCGGCGCCAAGCCGTCCGCGTGACCGTGCGACCGGTTGCTGGGTGCGCCCTCGCGGCGTTGGGTGTCGCCCTGGCGGCATGCGGGGAGGCGCCGCCGGCCGCACCGGACGTCCCGCTGCCGGAGCGCGGCGTCGTCGCGCTCGGTGTCGAAGGCGACGTCCGCCGGATCGCCCACCCGTTCGGCGTGACCGAAACGCCTTTCTACCCGCGGCGCATCGTCTCGTTGGGCGGTGCGGACGAACTGTTGCTGCTCGGCGTCCGACCGGTGGCGCACACGCTCTTCTTCGGCGACTTCCGCGAGTACCTGCGGCCGCATCTCGAGGGCGTCATGCCGATCGGAACGGCGTACGGCGGCTTCCAGCCGGACGTCGAGGCGATTTACCGGGCGCGACCCGACCTGATCCTGGCCGGTCCGTTCAGCGGCATCGGATACGACCAGCTGCGTCGCATCGCGCCGACGGTGCCGTTGACCCCGATGCGACCGCTCGCCGACTGGGAACGGACGCTCGATTCGCTTCATCAGGTCGCTGCGGTTCTCGGTCGCGAGGAGCGCGCGCGCACCGTCGAAGCGGCATTCCGCCGCAAGGCCGCGAAGGCGCGAGAGCTGCTGTACGCGCGGGGCCGGCAGCACGAGACCGTAGCCACGGTGCGCGTGCACGCGCGCCGGTTCCGAATGAACGGGCGGCCGCAGGGCGGCGGGCCGATCCTCTACGACCTGCTGGGGTTGCGCGCGCCGGACGTGATTCGCACGAATCATTGGGCGAAGCGTGCGCCGCTGCTCATGCTCACGCCGGAGAAGATGCTCGGGCTCGAGATCGAGCACCTCTTCGTCATCGTCGACCCGACCCTCGGTAACGACAACGCCATGCGCGCGATGGAGGAGAACGCGGTCTGGCAACGCATCCCCGCGGTGCGGCGCGGCCATGTGTATCGGGTGCACTTCGGCGCCTGGCAGGGCGGTGATCTGCTCGGTCAGGAGCAGATCATCGACGACGTCGTGACCGCTCTGACCGGGGAGACGTTGCCGCGGATCCTCGACGGAGACGTGGAATGAAGAAGCGCCGTCCCGTCGTCGCTGCCGCGCTGATGCTCGTCGTGCTTGCGCTGCTCGTGCCCGCCGTCGCGGGCAGCCTGATGGCCGGCCCGACCCGCATTGCCGCACCCGACGTCTGGAATGCGCTGACGGGCCGCGCGCACGACGCGGAACACGTCCTGATCGTGCGCGACCTGCGTCTGCCGCGCATCGTGCTCGCGCTCGTCGTGGGCAGTAGTCTCGCGGTCGCCGGCGCGATCATGCAGGGTGTGACGCGCAACCCGCTCGCCAGTCCGACGATCGCCGGGCTCACCGGCGGCGGAACGCTCGGCCTGCTGCTCGCCATGCTGTGGCTGCCGCAGGCGGGCCAGCTCGGCATGATCGCGGCCAGTTTCCTCGGCGCGCTCGTCGCGGTGCTGAGCGTCTACGCGATCGGGGCGCGTGCGCGCGCCGGACTCGACGCGGAGCGCCTCGCGCTGGCGGGCTTGATGATTTCGGTGCTGTGCGGCTCGGTCACCGCGATGCTGGTATTCGAGTACGACATGGTCACCGCGCTGCTCTCGTGGTTGCTGGGCGGGCTCGCAAACCTCGCCTGGCCGCAGGTGTGGCCGCTGCTGCCGGTGTTCGCGCTGGGCATGCTGCTCGCGCTCGCGCTCTCGCCGCAGATCACGGTGCTCAATCTCGGCGCCGACGTCGCGCGCGGGCTCGGGCAGCGGACGCAGCTCGTCGTCTTCGGCTCCCTCGCCGCGGTGCTCCTGCTCGCGGGGGGCGCGATCTCCGTCGCGGGTCCGATCGCGTTCGTCGGCCTGTTCGTCCCGCATCTCGTGCGCTTCGCGGTCGGCTACGACTACCGCTTCGTCGTGCCGCTCTCGGCGCTCGTCGGCTCGCTCTTCCTGCTGGTGGCGGACACCATCTGCCGCAGCGCCACGCAGGGCGTCTTCGAGATTCCGGTCGGGTTGCTCACGACGCTCATCGGCCTGCCGTTCTTTCTCGTTCTGGCCCGCGCCGCCACCGGACGGGGGGAGCTCTCGTGATCGCACTCCGGCGCAGGGCCCTGCCGAGGCTCGCCCTGCTCGGCGGGCTGCTGCTGTTCGCATGCGCGGTGGGCACGCTGTTCCGTGCGGACGTCGTCGGGGCGCTGCGGGGCGACGCGCTGGCGCGCTCGTTCCTCTGGGACATTCGTCTGCCGCGAACCCTGATCGCGCTGATGGTGGGGGCGGGACTGGGCGTCGCGGGCGCCGTTCTGCAGGGCGTGCTGCGCAACGACCTCGTCGAGCCCGGCATTCTCGGGCTGAATGCCGGCGCGGAGTGCGCGGTGCTCCTTTCGCTGCTGCTCTACGCGGGGCCCGCTTGGGCGGGGGCGCTGCTCCTGCCGATCATCGCATGGTGCGGAGGTCTGGCGGCCGTCGGGCTGGTGGCGCTGCTTACCGCGCGCCGCGGCGGCGTGCGTCCGACGCAGTTTCTGCTCGCGGGCATCGGCGTCAACATGCTGCTCGGCGGCGCCAACGCGCTGCTCGGACTGATGATGATCGGGCGCGTGCATGCCGTGGCGGTCACCTGGCAGGCGGGTTCGCTGGGCGCCGCGGGCTGGGAGCAGGTCGCCGTGCTCGGTCCGATGCTCGCGCTGCTGCTGCCGCTCGCCTGGTGGGCGGCGCCGCTCGTCAACGTGATCGCGCTGGGCGACGACACCGCGTCGGAGCTCGGCGTGCCCGTTGCGCGCCGACGCTGGATGCTGATTGCGCTCGCGGTCGCCTTGAGCAGCGGTTGCGTCGCCGTCGGCGGCGGCATCGCGTTCGCCGGGCTCCTCGCGCCGCACATCGCGCGGCGGATGGTTGGCGTCGACTATCGCCTGCTGCTTCCCGCGACCGCGGTCGTGGGGGCGGTGCTGGTGCTCGTGGCCGACGTGCTGGCGCGCACGCTTTTCCTGCCCTCGCTCATGCCGACCGGCGTCTTGCTCGCCGTTCTGGGCGTGCCGTACTTTCTTGTCCTGCTTTCCCGTCGCTGAGATCCATGTCCGAATCGCACACCCTTCGCACCGACAAGCTGACGCTCGGCTACGACGGTCGCACCGTCGTCGAAGACCTGAACCTCGTCGTGCCGCCCGGCTCGTTGACCGCGCTGGTGGGCGCCAACGGCTCCGGCAAGTCCACGATTCTCAAGGCGTGCGCGCGCCTGCTTGCGCCGACGCACGGGGCCGCTCTGCTGGACGGCGCGTCGATCCACGCGATGAAGAGCCGAGACGTTGCGAAGCGTCTGGCGATTCTGCCGCAGGATCCGACGGCGCCGGCGGCCCTGACCGTCTCGGAACTCGTCTCCTATGGGCGCTTCCCGTATCGCAACGCGCTCGGCCTGACGAGCGGGGAGGATCGGGAGGCGATGCGCGCGGCGATGGAGGTCGCCGACCTGCACGGATTCGCCGACCGCCCGATCGGACAGCTCTCGGGCGGGGAACGGCAGCGTGTCTGGATCGCGATGACGCTGGCGCAGGACACCGAGTACCTGCTGCTCGACGAGCCCACGGCCTCGCTCGACCTGCTGCATCAGATCGAGGTCATGGACCTGCTGGTCCATCTCAATCGAGAGCGCGGCAAGACGATCGTGGTCGTGCTGCACGACCTGAACCTCGCCGCGCGTTACGCGTCGCACATGGTCGCGATCAAGGACGGGGCGATCCGGCACGCCGGCGCGCCGGCCGAGGTCATGACGGCCGAACGGCTCCGGGAGGTGTTCGGCATCGAGGCCGAGATCGTCCACAGCGAGCGGGACGGGGCTCCGCTATGCGTCGCATACCGCCGCTGAGACGGTTCGCGCTCTACGGACTGCTGCGCAACCAGCGCTACTTCGAGCCGTTTCTCGTCCTCGCCTTCCTCGACAAGGGGCTCGGCTTCTTCGAGATCGGCCTGCTGATCGCGTTCCGCGAGTTCGTCGTCAATCTGCTCGAGATCCCGTCGGGCGCGCTGGCCGACATGCTCGGGCGGCGGCGCGTGCTGATCGCGGCGCACGTCGCGTACGTTGCGAGCTTCGTGCTCTTCGGCGCGGCGCACGCGCTTCCTCTGCTCTTCGTCGCCATGTTCCTGTTCGCGATCGGCGAGTCGTTCCGGACCGGCACGCACAAGGCGATGATCTTCGACTGGCTGCGTCACGAGGATCGCACGGCGGAGAAGACGAAGGTCTACGGGTACACGCGCTCGTGGAGCAAGACGGGTTCCGCGGTCTCCGTGCTCATCGCGGCGCTCATCGTGCTGGTGACGCGCTGCTACGAGTACACCTTCTACCTGTGCGCGATCCCCTACGCGCTCGGCGTCGTCAACCTGCTCGGCTACCCCGACTACCTGGAGGGCGAGGGGCGCGGGCGCGTGTCCTGGCGCGGGCTGGTCGATCACCTGCGCGCGACCTGGCGGGTCGTCGTGGAGGAGCAGCCGCTCCGTCGGCTGGTCGCGCAGTCGATGGGCTTCGACGGCGTCTTCTACACCGTGAAGGACTACCTGCAGCCGGTGCTCAAGGCAGCCGTGGTGCCGCTGGCGGCGGGCATCGCGTTCGCGGCCGACCTCTCCGAGCCGCAGAAAGTGGCGATCGTGGCGGCACCGGTCTACTTCGGGCTCCACGCGCTCTCTGCGGTCGCGAGCCGGCGCGCGCATCGCGTCGTCGAACGGGCGGGCGACGAGTTCCGCGCCGTGCGGTGGCTTTGGACGGCGGGACTCGCCGTGGCGGCGGCGCTCACGCTGGGTGGCGCCTTCGACTGGTTCGCGGTGCTCGTGCTCGCCTTCATCGCGCTCCACGTGCTGCACAACTTTTGGCGGCCGATCCAGGTCGGTCGCTACGATCGGTTCGGCCGGTCGCTGCAGGGCGCGACGGTGCTCTCGCTCGAAAGCCAGTCGCGACGGGTCGCCACGATGCTGGCGGCGCCGCTGCTGGGGCTCGCGGTCGATGCGACCGTGGCGTCCGGAGCCGGCGGCGCGTTCTGGCCGGTGGGGGTCCTCGGCCTCGTGGTCGGCCTCGCGCTCTTCCCGCGTCGCTAGCCTGCATCATTCATGACCCCGCGGGTTCTGGCCGGTCCGGATCGCCGAGCTCGGGAATGCCTTCTGGGTCATCCCTCGTCGCCGTGACTCCTGCCACGTGACTCCTGCCACGGCTTCCTCGGGATTCCTCGATCTCGAC
>JBCDBY010000186.1:0-9114 GCA_039182715.1 Planctomycetota bacterium | reverse complement strand
CTCAGCGCGAAACCTCCGCGCTCTCAGCCCCCTCCCGCTCTGGCCTCGCCCGATCGCCCCGCGGGTTGAGATGTTCTACAGATGTAGTAGCATGCCTCCATGCGGATGGAAGACACGATCGAGATCGACGCGACGCGGGAAGCGATCTGGCCCTGGCTGACGGAGATCGACCGTCAGAAGCAGTGGATGAAGGGGCTCGTCTCCCGGGAGTGGACCGAGGGGCAGCCCGATGCGCCCGGCTCGAAGTTCCGCGTCGTCATCAAGGAGGGCGGACGCGACACCGAGTACAACGGCACCATGCTCGCGATCGAGAGTCCGGATCACTTCCGCTCGACGATGACGGGCGGCTGCGGCAAGGAGCCGTACACGATGCACTTCACGTACAAGCTCGCCGACCTCGGCGGCCGTCGCACGCGCGTCGACTACCTGTGCGAGTTCGAGATGCCCAAGGATCCCGGTTTCTTCATGCGGCTCATGATCAAGTTCGGGACCTGGTTCGCGCGGCGCCAGTCGCGCTCCTTCCACGCCAAGCTCAAGAGTCTCGCGGAGTCGTCGGCATCATAGCCGTCGGCTCGCCGTCGACCGGCAGCAGCACGATCACGTAGCTCACCTCGCGCGCGCTCTCGTCGCGCCGGAAGTGGGCGACGCGCGCCCCGTCCTTGCGGCGGCCGACGCCGGCGAGGTCCGTCAGGGCGAGCGCCGTTCGCTGCGGGTAGCGCCGGGCGAGTTCCTCGTTGGCCAATGCCAGCACGCGCGCCGCGCCGTCGGTGCCGCCCAGCAGCGCGACGCTCGAGCTGCGCACCAGCTTGCGCTCGATGGCGGCGAGCTGCTGCAGCGCCGCGATGGTGGGGTGGGTGTTGGCCTGGAACTGCAGCGCGTGCACCTCGACGCGGTGCGTCCGGTCGCGCAGCCGCACCTCGATGACGCTGACCGGCGCGCGCAGCACCGCCAGCGCCGAACCGCGCCGCGAGTTCTCCTGGTGGAGCTTGAGCCGGATCGCTTCGGTGTCGAGATCGAAGAAGCGCTTCTCGTCGATCACGTAGGCCAGCAGATCCTGCAGCTCCTCCGGCTCGAGCCGCGCCTCGCCGGCGCCGGTACGCATGGTGCCGTCCGCCGCGTAGCGAATGAGCGGCTCCTTGCGTGGACGCGGGCCCGACTTGGGGCGCTGGTCGAGCACCAGCACGTCCGCGCCCGCCTCCTCCGGCAGCGCGAAGCGCGGCGGGGGGCTGGCGCAGGCGGCCAGAAGAAGCATGAGAACGAGGGCACGCATGGTAATCGGCGACATCGTACGGGCCGTCGTGCGAACCCGCCGTGAACCGCGTATACCAAGGGGGTGTCATCGCTTCTCCTCGCGTGGCTGCTGCTGGCCGCTCCCGACTCCTTCGCCGACCAGAAGCGCGCCTACGAACGCGGCATGAAGCGACCGCCGCTCGGGCGGCGCGCCGGTGTCATCGACCGGTTCGCACGCACGCGCGACCCGCGCGCGCTCGACCTGCTCGCGCAGCGCTATCGCAAGCCGCGGGTGCCGAAGGAGCACGAGCGCTATCTGCTCGCCTCGGCGATGGGCCGCTTCTTCGGCAATCCGAAGCACGCGCCCGCGCTCGCGAAGCTGCTGCGCAAGCACGCCAAGGACGAGCACGCCTGGCTCTGGTACCAGATCGGCGCGCGCAGCGGACTGCCGTGGATCGAGCAACGCTCTCCCTTCCTGCGCGCCGCCGTCTTCGAGGCGTCCGGCGCTTTGGCCTCCGTGTCCCCGACGCTCGAGCGCGACGCGAGCTCGTTGATGGTGGAGAGCGCCGCGCGCGTGCTGTGGCGCCATCAGGACCAGCTCGGCACCGACGCGTTCGAGACGGCCGGCCGCGCCGTCATCGCCCAACTCGCATTGGAGACCACGCCGCCGCACACCCGGCTCGCCGTTGCCCGCACGCTCGCCTCGATCTTCCGCGTGGACCGCGTGACGACCGAGGCGCGCTACTGGCGCCGACTGCTCGCTTTCGAGGCGGTCAAGGAGGACCAGGGCCCGACGCGCGTGGCGGCGCCGCGCTTCTTCGGCGTCGAGGCGACCGGGCAGCGCATCGTCTTCCTGATTGATCTGTCCGATTCGATGCTCGAGCCGATCACCCCGCGGGAGCGCATGGACGTCGACCGCCTCCCGCGGGGCGCGGAAGGCGACGACGGCGTCGACTGGTCGAAGGTCAAGACGCGCTTCGATCTCGCCAAGTTCTTTCTCGGACGCTATCTCGAAGCGCTTCCCAAGGAGGTGCGCTTCGCGGTGATCGGCTTCGGCGACGCCGCCGTGCCGCTCAAGTCGGGCCGGTCGCTGCAGAAGGCGCAGCGCGGCTCCGTGCGCGCGGCGATGCGCGACATCGAGAAGATCAAGCCGTTCGGGCGCGACAAGCAGCATCCGCACGGCCAGCTGCGGGGCGGGACCAACATCCACGGCGCGCTCCGGCAGGCGTTCCGGCTCACCACCAAGCGCGCGCTTGGCGAGCCCGCCTTCGTGCAGGGCGCGGGCCGTGCGCAGGGGGCCGACACGATCTTCCTGCTGAGCGACGGCAACCCGACCAAGGACGACTACGAGGCGCCGGACGCCTTCGCCGGCGGACAGGTGCGCGTGAACCGCGAGACCGGCGAGACGGCGCAGCGGGCGGCCGGCTCCGCGCTCTACAACGGACCCTATGTCCAGACGCGCTACCTGCGTGAGGACGCGCGGCGCATGAACCTCTTCCGCAAGGCGGAGATCCACACGATCGGTCTCGGCTCCGCGAGCGAGACGCTTATGCGCGGCCTGTCGGAAGACTCCCTCGGCCGCTTCATGAGCGTCGGCGCGCGCGCGCCCGACGGCCGGCTGCGCAACTGGTGGGTGATCGGTCCCTTCCCCGTCGGCAAGCCGGATGCGTGGACAACGGCGCTCCCGCCCGAGGGCAAGCCGTTCGACCGGCGCGCTTCGTTCTCGCGCAAGCGCTGGCAGCCGATGCGCGCGGGCGGCCGCAACGCGGTCCTGAACCTGTCCGGCGCCCCCGGCGGCGCGCTCGCCTACGCGCGCTTCCGGCCGGACCACGCGGGTAAGGCGCGGCTCTCCGTCGGCGCGGAGGGGGGCGTGCGCGTCTGGCTCAACGGCAAGCAGGTCATCGACGCGCTCGCGCCGGAGAAGTTCAAGCGCGACCGGATCGTCGTGGACGTAGAACTCGTCGACGGCGAGAACACGCTCCTCGTGCGCACCTGCTCGCAGGTCCGCCGCTGGCGCCTGCAGGCGCGCATCGACGGAACGCCGGTTCGCAGCTACCCGTAGCTGCTCTACCAGTAGCCGCCCTACCAGTAGCCAATGGCGTCGGGCAGCAGCCCGATGACCATCACCACGCTGAGAACGAGCGGGAAGATGATCGCGGCCCAGATGAGCCAGCCTTCCCAGCGCAGGTGCATGTAGTAGAGGCCGACGAGGCCCGCCTTGATGGCGGCCATGCCGGCGAGACCGCTGATCAGGATCCAGCGCGCGGCGCCCGTGTCGGGGTGGAACCACTCCGCCCAGCCGATCTCGAGGACCGTCCACACCGTGAGCCAGGCGAAGATCCAGTAGTAGAGCTTGTCGTGGGACTCGTGTGCTTCGCTCATGCGCCGTACCTAGATCGCGGAATTCGGATCGGGGAAGAGGTAGAGGATGGTGAAGAGCACGATCCACACCAGGTCGACGAAGTGCCAGAAGAGGCCGACCAGCTCGACGGGACTGTGATTCTCGGCGCTGTACGCGCCCTGCTTGGCGCGAATCCAGATGCAGCACAGGTAGATGACGCCCGAGAGCACGTGCAGGCCGTGGAAGCCGGTCAGCGTGAAGAAGGTCTGCTGGTAGCCGGTCATGCCCTGGTTGGCCACGCCGGTCAGGCCCGCCTTCTCGCGCAGGTCGATCATGCCGTTGATGAAGAGCTGCCACTCGTAGACCTGCATCCCGAGGAATGCCGCGCCGCCGAGGATGGTGAGCCCCAACCAGAAGAGCAGGCCCTTCTGGTTGCCGCGCTGGATCGCCGACAGCGCCTTGACCATCGTGACCGAGCTGACGATCAGCAGGAAGGTCATGAAGGCGGTCAACGGGATGCCGAACGCGGGATCGAGCGCGTTGTCCATCCAGTTGTCCGACGAGATGCGCAGCACCATGTAGGCGCCGATCAGGCCCATGAAGCCCATCGCATCGGAAGCGAGGAAGAGCCACATGGCGAACTTGCCCGAGGTGAACCCCCGGAAGTTCTCGTATCCGTGACCCGGAATGTGGGCCGGGATGCTGGGTGCGTCCGTACTCATACCGTGGCGGGATTATTTCACACGCGACCAGCATTATCGATCCGCCAGATAGGCCAAAGCCTCCTGGGCCTCGCCGTCCATCGCGAGATGGAGCCGCCGACCGGCCGTGATCTGCCCGATGTCGAGCACGCGGATCACGTCGGCCATCCGCGCATCCTCCGGGGAAATCCACGCGAGCGCGTTCTCCGAGCCGTGCAGGAAGGCTTCGTTGAAGGTGACGCCCTCGTCGTCCGGGTAGAGCGGGAGGTAGAGAATCGATGCCTCGACGAGCTCCTGGAAAAAGTGGGTGCCGAAGGAGGGTTCGGGTGTGTAGTCGCCCTCGGCGCGCGCGATTTCGAGCAGCGCCTTGGCGTGGGAGATGTCCGCGAATCCCACCTGCACTCCCAGATTGACGTCGCGGCTGCCCCAGCGGCCGGGGCCCATGAGGATGAATCGCCGGTCGGCGAGCGCGTCGTTGATGCGGCCGACGGCGCGCGCCACCTGGTTGCGGTCGTCGACCGTGCCGATGCGGTCGTAGTCGCGCGGATCGACCAGCACGACGTACTCGATGGCGTCGAGCTTGCCGGGGTTCACGTAGCGGTCCGCCGAGAAGATGCGGTCGTCCGCCTTCACGCCGGCCGGGACGGTGACGGTCTGGACGGCCACGTCCCCGCCGAGCGGGCGGCACTGCAGCACGTAGAAGCGCTCGCGGTGCACGGCGAACTCCAGATCGACCGGGCGACGGTAGGACCGCTCCAGCGAACCGAGCATGGAGCGGATGCGGCGCGGGAAGCCGCCGCGGTCGAGCATGCGGTCGAAGGTGACGCAGAGCTTCTCCGGCTCCTCGCGTACGAGGTCGCCGACCGGCATGGCGAGCCCGCCGTCCTCGCCCACGATGGAGACGTAGTCGCCGATGCCGCGGTTGCCGAGCGCGCGCAGCGCCTCGCTCACGCCGATGCGCGTGAAGCCCTCGCCCTCCAGGTCCACGACGTCCACCTGTTTCTGCGACGCCTCCATGACCTCTTCGGGCGTCGCCTCCGGCCGCATCGTCGGCGCGTTGAGCGGAATCATGCGCGCGTAGTCGCCGACGCGGTCGACCGCGTGGGTGCCGAGCCCGAGCACGAGCCGCAGGAGCCCGTCCTCGCGCCGGATGCGCCGGCTCCAGCGGTAGTCGTTGCGGCTGAAGGCGACGCCGGCGATCTCGGGGAAGTGGTACGCGCCGCGCTGCTCGCCGACGACGGTCTGGATCATGACCGCCATGCGCTCGTCGTGGTCGAGCAGGTTGTGGCGCTTGCGGTAGGAAATCGCGTCGGGCGAGAAGACGCCCGCGTAGATCTCCGCGATCGCCGACTGCACCGCCAGCAGCCGCTCCTCGAGCGGACCGCGGTTGGGCAGGAAGAGGCTGTGGTAGATGCCGGAGAACGCCGCGCCGAAGGAGTCCTCGAGCAGGCTGCTCGAGCGCACGATGAGCGGCACCTCGCCCAGCTTGTCGAGCGCGATGCGCAGGTAGTCGGAGACGCGGCCGGGGAACTCACCGTTGTGGAAGACCTCGCGCACCGCCCGGAACTGCGAGCGCACCTGCTCGATGGACTGGTACTTGTGGTCGTCGAGGTCGAGCAGGCCGTTCTCGCGCTTGAACTCGTCGTAGGCATCGGAGAGCACGAAGATCGACGGGGGCAGGTGCACCTCGCCGACCTCGGCGCTGCGCAGGATCGCCGCGGCGAGCAGCATGCCGGCCGCCTTGCCGCCGATGTAGCCGTCGGCGGCGTCGCTGGAGACCACGCGGTCGAGCACCCAGCTGATGTCGCGCACGCGCAGGCAGCGCTTGGCGACCGAGATGTAGTCGACGCGGTTGGAGACGAGGCGGCGAATGAGGGCGACCAGCGTCCCTTCCGGCGCGCGCCCGTCGGTCGACTTGTCCGCCAGGCTGGCGTACTGCGCCACCTTCTCGGTGATCAGCTCGAGCGGCACCTCCGACATGCGGGCGAGCGTCTCCAGCGACTGCGCCTCGTCGCGGCGGTGGGCCGCCCAGACGATGTCGTCGACCTGGTCCGGCGTGAGGTGCTGCGCGGCGAGGTCGATGACGATGCCGTTGATCAGCTCCTTCTCGTCGGCCGCCCAGAGCCGCGGCGCGGGCCGGTTGGGCTCGAGGGTGGTCCACTCCTCCTCGGCGCGCTCCGCGCGGCGATAGACGTCGTCGATGCGGGCCAGGCCCTGCCGGTGGAGGTGGAGCAGCAGGATGCGGCAGACGCGCCCGCGCAGACCGGGGTAGGCCTGCAGGTAGCCCTCCAGGTGGCGTCTCGTTTCCGCCGCGTCGTGGGACCCGCCCCTTGCGTCGCCCATGCGCGTCATGATAGGCCCTCAATCATGACGGAAACCAACCCGTTCCACATCGCGCAGGCGCAGTTCGACGAGTGTGCCGAGCGACTCGGTCTCGACGACGCGATGCGACAGCTGCTGCGCAACCCGGCGCGCGAGTACCACGTGACCATTCCCGTGCGGATGGACGACGGCAAGTTCCGCGTCTTCCACGGCTACCGGGTGCAGTACAACTCGGCGCGCGGCCCGACCAAGGGCGGCCTGCGCTGGCACCCCGACGAGACGATCGACACCGTCCGCGCGCTCGCCGCGTGGATGACGTGGAAGACGGCGGTGGTGGACATCCCGCTGGGCGGCGGCAAGGGCGGCATCACCTGCAACCCGAAGGAGCTGTCGATGGGGGAGCAGGAGCGGCTGGCGCGCGGCTACATCCGCGCGGTGGGCGGCGTGCTCGGCGTGACGCGCGACGTGCCCGCGCCCGACGTCTACACCAACCCGCAGATCATGGCGTGGATGATGGACGAGTACGAAACGATGCTCGGCGCCACGCATCCGGGCGTCATCACCGGCAAGCCGCTTTCGCTCGGCGGGTCGCTCGGCCGCATGGACGCGACCGCGCGCGGCGGCATCTACTGCGTGCGCGAGGCGGGCAAGCTGCGCGACACCGACTGGGAGCAGGCGAGCTACGCCGTGCAGGGCTTCGGCAACGCGGGTCAGTTCGCGGCGACGCTGCATCGCTCCGAGCTGGGCCCGTCGCGTTTCGTCGCCTGCAGCGATTCGCGCGGCGGCATCTACAACGCCGACGGCTTCGACCCCGAAGCGGTCATTCGCTACAAGAAGGAGAACGGCCGCCTCGAGGGTTTCCCCGGTGCGGACTCGATCACGAACGAGGAGCTGCTCGAGCTGGACGTCGACGTCCTCTACCCGAGCGCGCTCGAGAACGTGATTACCCGCGAGAACGCCGATCGCATCCAGGCGAAGATCGTCTGCGAGCTGGCCAACGGCCCGACGACGCCGGCGGCGGACCGCATCCTCTACGACAAGGGCGTGCTGGTGCTCCCCGACTTCCTCGCCAACGCCGGCGGCGTGACGGTGAGCTACTTCGAGCAGGTCCAGAACGTCTACCAGTACTACTGGTCCCTCGACCGCGTCCACCAGCGCCTCGACCGCAAGATGACCGACGCCTTCCACGCCGTCTGGAAAACCGCGCAGGAGGAGAAGGTGCACATGCGGCTGGCGGCGTACCTGGTGAGCGTGCAGCGGGTGGCGCAGGCGGTGCGGGATCGGGGCTGGATCTAGAGAGGCTGCGAGCTACGAGCTGCGAGCTGCGAGCCGGACGGGCCCACTTCGGCGTATTCCTGGTTGGCGAACGGGATCCGGCCGGTCAGGTCTGTGTAGCTCGTCGACAACCCGGAGAATTCACAGTGGCCCGCGACGACCTGCGCCACCGTAGCCGGAGCCCCGGGCCACGGTTACCCGGCTGGATGGGCCTACCGGCCGCCCGTGAAGCGTGCCGGTTGCGGAGCCATCTCTTGTTCGCGCGATCATCGACCCGCGTTGTTTCGAGACGGAACGGAGACTTTCGTTTCCGCCACAGCCGGACTCACGCGCACGGGTACCGGCGTGTCGTCCATCCCTCCGACGTAGACGAGATAGTCGCCGGGTGCGAGCCGGTGGAACACGAACTCACCGCGCGCAGCGCTTCTCGTCGAACGCCACCTTGTGTAGTCCGGAGACCCGTCGGGGAGCCGCGGAGCGGTGTGGACGACGGGCGCGACCGTTCCCGGCTGCAACCCGGAGATCTGCCCCCGCAGCTTCGTCCCACGAGGCGCCACGATCGCGCCTACGTTGATCGATCGGTCGCCCACGCCCTCGAACGTGCGGGTACCGGGGTCCGCGATGTCTGGATGGTCTTTGACGGTGACGTCGAGCAGGAGCTCGCCGCGGGGTATCCCGATCAGAACGAACGCTCCCAACGCGTCGGAAACACCGTAGCACTCCCGGCGAAACGGCGCGGCATTCGGAATCGCCGCGGGAACCAGAACGCTTCCGCGAACCCGCGCGCCGGCGAGTGGCTTGCCGCTCTCCAGAACGACCGATCCATGCACGCTGCCCGTGAGAGGTGTCAAGGTCAGGTCCACGCGTCGCACTTCGCCCGGATCGAGATTCGGCACGACGACGGGTTTCGCGAGTCCGTACCCGTCCACGCTGCCCGCCACGATCGTTGTGAACAGAGCGCACGGTCGGCCCGGCAGAACCCGAATCTCGTAGCTGGTCCGTCCGTTCGGGACCACGACGCGCGGCTGTAGCCTGGCGGCCATGCGTGCCTCGATCGTCACGTCGCCGGCGGTTCCGGCCGGCCGTTGGATGACTCCGTGAATCCGCGCCAGCTGGCCGATCTGCACGACCAGCTCTTCCGTGCGCGACTCGATCCAGACGTCGAAATACGCAACGGGGCCCAACTGGCCCTCGGCCCACGCACGGTGAGGCTGGACGAAGTAACCCTGCGCGCACGTGATCTTG
>JBCDBY010000185.1:0-9207 GCA_039182715.1 Planctomycetota bacterium | reverse complement strand
TAGCCGTTCCGCTTAAACTCCCTGCATGTCCGACCCGGGCGCCGCCCGCATGACCATTGCGGAGCATCTCGACGAGCTGCGCAAGCGGCTCCTGGTCTCGGTGGTCGCGACCGTCAGCGCGGCGATCGTCTGCTTCTGGCAGCGCGCGTGGGTGATGGCGTTCCTGCGGCGACCGCTCGACGACGTGCGCGCGACGATGCCGCAATTCGAGGTCAACATCGTCCAGAACAAGGTCTTCGACGGGTTTCTGGCCGCCATGAAGATCTCGTTCTTCTCCGGACTGGTGATCGCGGCGCCGATCGTGCTGATGCAGATGTGGGGCTTCATCAGCGCCGGCCTCTACCGGCACGAGCGGCGCGCGGTGAAGTTCTACGCGCTGCCGGGCTTCCTGCTCTTCCTCGCCGGCGCGGCGCTCGCGTACTTCTTCGTGATGCCGTACGCGATCGACTTCCTGCTCAACTTCGCGCACGGCGAAGGCTTCGCGGACGAATCGCAGCTCAACATCAACAACTACGTGACCCTGATCGCCTTCTCGATGTTCGCGTTCGGCATCATGTTCCAGCTGCCGGTCGTGATGGTCTTCCTGATGCGCATCGGCGTGGTCGAGCCGGACTCGTTCGCCAAGTACCGGCGGCACGCGATCGTGGCCGCCTTCGCGCTCGCCATGATCATGACCCCGCCGGACGTCGTGACGCAGATCGCGCTCGCCGCCAGCATGGCGGTGCTCTACGAGATCGCCATCCTGCTCGGTCGCGTGGTCGCGGAGCCGCGCAAGGAGCCCGACGGCTCGTGACGGCGCCCCGCGTGGCGCTGCTGCACGTCGGCGACGAGCTGCTGCACGGCCGCGTCGTGAATACCGGGGGCGCGACGCTGGCGGCGGCGCTCTCCGACGCCGGCTACGACCCCGTGGCGATGGAGCTGGCCGCCGACCGCGAGGAGCCGATCGCCGCCGCATTGCGCCGCCTCGCCGCCGACGCGGAGGTCGTCGTCGTGACCGGCGGGCTCGGGCCGACGCCGGATGACATCACGCGCGACGCGGTGGCGCGCGCGGCCGGCCTGCCGCTGATCACCGATCCGGAGCTGCTGGCCGAAGTCACGCACCGCACGAAGGGGCGCGCGCCGGAGCAGAACGCCAAGCAGGCGGAGATTCCCGAGGGCGCGATCGTCTTCCGTAACCCGGTCGGCGTGGCGGCCGCGTTCTGCAGCGATGTCGGCGGCACGCCGGTTTACGTGCTGCCGGGCGTGCCGGTCGAACTCGAGGCGCTCCTGCACGACGCGCTGCTCCCCGACCTCGCTCGCCTCTTCCCCGAGATCGCGGCGCAGGAGCGCGCCGCGGTCCACGCCTTCGGGATCGCCGAGGCGGTCCTGGTCGAGAAGCTGGGCGAGCTGCTCGATCGCGACGGCCGGCCGGAGGTGGGCGTCACCGTCGAGCACGGCGTGTTGACCGTGACCGCCCGCGGGACCGGCGCCGCCGCGCGCGCCGAGGAGATTCGCGCCCGGCTTGGCGAGGACGTCTGCGGTCTCGGCCACAGCACGCTGCCGCGTCTCGTCCTGCACGGGCTCCAGGCGCGCGAGGCGACCGTCGCGATCGCCGAGTCGCTCACCGGCGGGCTGATCGCCGATGCGCTCGTGTCGCTTCCGGGCGCCTCGCGCGTGCTGGCAGGCGCCGTCGTGGCCTACCGGCCGGACGTCAAGCACGCGCTGCTGGGCGTGCCGCTGGAGGTCATCGAGTCGGAAGGCGTCGTCTCCGAGACCGTGGCCCGCGCCATGGCCCGCGGCGTGCGCGACCGGCTGGGCGCCGCGTACGGCGTCGCGTCGACCGGCGCGGCGGGCCCCGATCCCGAAGAGGATGGCACGCGCCCCGGCCGCGGATTCGTCGCGGTGGTGGGCCCGGGCGGCGCGGAACGGGTTGTACCCGTGCGATCCGGCGGCGGGCGCAATGCCGTTCGCCGCCGCTTCGTGAATGCGGCGCTGGATCAACTCCGCCGCCTCCTCGAAGGCGACCGTTGAGTAAGGCAAAATAGACACCACTACCCGGTGGTGTAATCGGTAACACAGGAGACTTTGAATCTCCCTTTCCAGGTTCGAGTCCTGGCCGGGTAGCCAACATCCATGTCGGAACGACCTCTTGCCGCCGTAGTCCTGGCCGCCGGTCAGGGAAAGCGCATGGGCGCGAAGGTCCCGAAGGTCCTCGTCGAGGCCTGCGGGCGCCCGATGGTCGAGTACGTGCTCGACGCTCTCGCCCCCCTCGGAACGCATCGCACCGTGGTCGTCTACGGCCACGGCGGAGACGCGGTCCGGCTTTCCCTCTCCGGTCGCGACGTTGCGTTCGCCCATCAGCCCGAGCAGAACGGCACCGGTCACGCGGTGCAGTGCGCCCTCCCCTCCCTCGAGGGATTCGATGGCGACCTCCTCGTGCTGTGTGGCGACACGCCGCTGCTCACCACCGCGGTGCTTCTCGACCTCGTCGAGGACCACCGCGCGCACGGTCGCGCGCTGACCGTGCTGTCCGCCGACCTCGACCAGCCCGGCTCGCTCGGGCGCATGGTGCGCGGAGCGGACGGCAAGCTCGCCGCGATCCGGGAGGCGGCCGACGCTTCGCCGGAGGAGCTGGCCCTCCACGAGATCAACACCGGCGTGATGATCATGGATGCGCAGCACCTCGCGGGCGCGCTGGCGCGGCTGCAGCCGGACAACGCGCAGGGTGAGCTCTACCTCACCGACGTGCCCGCGCTGCTGCTGGCCGACGGGCTCGCGGTCGACGCGCGCAAGACACCCGACCAGAACGCCGCCTTCGGGGTCAACCGGCCCTCCGAGCTGCTGACCGCGGCCGCGGTGCTGCGCCGGCGCATCCTCGACGACCACGCCGATCGCGGCGTCCGCATCGAGGATCCCGCCACCACGGTGGTGGACGCCGGCGTCGAGATCGGCGCGGGCACCATCCTGCGTCCGTTTACGCACCTCGCCAGCGGCGTGCGCATCGGCTCCGACTGCCGGATCGGGCCCTACGCGGAGCTCGGGCCGGGCACCACGGTGGGGGCGCAGGCGATCGTGGGCGGCCACGTCGAGCTGCGCGCCGCGACGCTCGACAACAAGGCCAAGGTGCCGGGCCCGGCGCGCCTGGTCGGCGTCGTGGTCGGCAACGGAAGCTGGATCGGGCCGGGCGTCGTGACGGAAGGGTCGGCCGAAGGTCGTATCGTGATCGGCGACGGCGCACGGGTCGGTGCCGGTTCGGTCCTCGTCGCGCCGCTGACGGTCGGAAGCGACGCGCGGGTGCCGGCCGGGACCACCGTCGATCAGGACGTGGGCGCACCGATGGGAGCGGAGCGCGGCCGCGTGCAGGAAGAGTAGAGCGGAGACGACAACGATGCCGAATGCCATGAAGATCTTCACGGGAACCGCGAACGAGCCGCTCACGGATCGCATCTGCGAGCATCTCGGCGTGCGCGCCGGGGACGCGCAGGTGGGCCGCTTCGCCGACGGCGAGGTACGGGTCAAGATCGAGGAGGACGTGCGGGGTGCCGACGTCTTCGCCGTGCAGTCGACCTGCCCGCCGGTCAACGACAACGTCATGGAGCTGGTGCTGCTGATCGACGCGCTGCGCCGCGCCTCCGCGGAGCGCATCACCGCGGTCATTCCCTACTTCGGCTACGCGCGACAGGACCGCAAGGACGAGGGCCGCGTGCCGATCAGCGCCAAAGCGGTGGCCAACATGCTGCAGAGCGTCGGCGCCGACCGGGTGCTCTGCATCGACCTGCATGCGGCGCAGCTGCAGGGCTTCTTCGACATTCCGGTCGACCACCTCTACGCCGGCCCGGTCATCAAGCGCTACTTCTCGCGGCGGCAGATCAAGGACCTCACCGTCGTCGCGCCCGACGTCGGCTCGTCCAAGCTGGCGCGCAACTACGCCAACCGCCTCGACGCGGGGCTGGCGATCGTCGACAAGCGTCGCGTCTCGGACAAGGACACCGAGGTGATGACGGTGATCGGCGACGTGAAGAGCCGCAACGTCCTGCTGATCGACGACATGATCTCGACGGCGGGATCGATCACCCAGGCGGCCAAGACGGTCCGCGACCTGGGGGCGAAGGAGATCTATCTCGCCGCGACCCACGCCGTGCTCTGCGGCGAGGCGATGGAGCGGCTCGACGCCGCCGCGATCGAGCAGCTGGTGCTGACCGACACCATCCCGATCCCCAAGGAGAAGAACCGGCCGTACATCAAGACGCTGAGCGTGGCCCGCCTGCTGGGCGAGGCGATCCTCCGGATCCACCACGCGGAGAGCGTCAGCCGGCTGTTCGACGCGCTGGAAGACTATTAGGGCTGCGAGCTACGAGCTGCGAGCTGCGAGCCGGATGACTTCCGGGGCCACCGGACTCCTGCCCGGCTCGCAGCTCGTAGCTCGTGGCCCGCAGCTCTCCCAGATTTCTTCCCCCTCGTGGTGCTCCCCCGTACACTCCGGGGCTTCCTAGGAGCACCGAATGAAGATCGTCGAACTCCCCGTCCGTCCGCGCGAGGCCCTCGGTTCCGCGAATGCCCGCCGCATCCGCCGTGATGGCGGCATCCCGCTCAACCTTTACGGGGGCGACCGTGCGCCGGTCACGCTGACGACCACCCAGGACGACTTCAACGAGGTGCTCAAGGCGCACTCGGCGATCGTGCGGTTGACGCACGACGAGGTGAAGCAGACCGCTTTGGTCCGCGACGTCGCCTGGGACGTCTTCGGCGACCACGTCGAGCACGTCGATCTCTTCCGCGTGGAGCTCGAGGACGAGGTCAAGGTCAAGGTGCCGTTCCACTTCGTGGGCGTGCCGCGCGGCCAGTCGAACGGCGGCGAGACCATGATCGCGCTGCAGGACATCGAGGTCTTCTCCCCGGTGAAGGACATTCCCGAGGAGTTGCGCTGCGACATCAGCGAGCTCGAGGTCG
The DNA here is from genome assembly GCA_039182715.1 of Planctomycetota bacterium. GTDB lineage: Bacteria > Planctomycetota > PLA2 > PLA2 > PLA2 > JBCDBY01. Next base: position 4,278 of record JBCDBY010000185.1, on the reverse strand, counting down.
GCCAGGGCATTCGCGTCGACGAGTTCACCTTCCCCGAGGGCATCCGGCCCGCGGCCCACGAGCACGATCTCATCGTCCAGTGCAAGGCGCCCAAGCTCGCCGAGGAAGAGGGCGAGGGCGAAGGCGACGAGACTGCCGAGGGCGCCGAGGCGCCGGCCGCCGAGGGCTAGTTGCGCGTCCTCTTCGGCATCGGGAACCCGGGGCCGGAGTACGACGGCACGCGCCACAACCTGGGCTTCGAGCTGCTCGACCGGTTCGCGCCGGCCACCAGCTACGACCAGCCGCACGGGCTGCCGGCGGCGTGGGCGCGCGCCGACATCGAGGGCGAGCCCCTGCTGCTGGTTCGGCCCCTGACCTACGTCAATCGCTGCGGGCCGCTGCTCGCGTCGATTCTCTCGATCACGGCGCTGCCGCGCGACCGCTGCCTCGTCGCCGTCGACGACCTGGATCTGCCGCCGGGGGACGTCCGTCTGCGCGGCCAGGGGAGCGCGGGTGGCCACAACGGACTGCGGTCGCTCGAGGAGGCGCTCGGGGGCCGGTCCTACCCGCGGCTGCGGCTCGGCATCGGCGGCCCCGGGGCCCGGGCGCATCCCGACTACGTGCTCGGCCGCTTCCCCGAGGAGGAGCGCGCGGCGGTCGACGACGCGCTGGCGCGGGCGGCCGAAGCGGTCCGGATCTGGGCCGTCTCGGGACTCGATGCCGCGATGGGAGAGGTCAACCGCCGCCAATCTTGACCACGGTGGGGAGCGGCCCTAACCTACTGGGCTTCCCATAAGTCGCAGATTCACATGCAAGCAACGATGTATCCCTACGAGGCGATGTTCCTCGTCGATCCCAACCTGTACGCCGAGGACTCCGAGGCCGTGGAAACCACGGTGAAGAGCCTGCTGGAGAAGCACGGCGCCAAGATCGTCCAGTTCGAGCGGTGGGACGAGCGCAAGCTCGCCTTTGAGATCAAGGGCCACAAGCGTGGCGTCTACCTGCTCGCGCACGTCGAGATGCCGGGTGACGGCGTCGATGCCATGCGCCGCGAGACGCGCATCATCGAAGTCATCCTCCGCAACCTCGTGATCCGTCTCGAGGACGACATTCCCGTGTACCTCGAGAAGAGTGCGAAGTACGCGGAGATCATGAAGGAGGATCACGAGGCGCGCCGCGCACGCCGCGAGGAAGCGGCCGGCATGGACGGCGGCGGCTACGGCGGTGGTGGCGGTTACGGCGGCGGCTCGCACGATGCGCCCAGCGCGGTGCAGGACACCCCCGGGAGCTAGAGTGCGATGAAGACCAAAGACAAGCGCAAGAAGAAGAACTTCAAGAAGCTCGGCGAGCGCCGCTGCCGGTTCACCCGGCTGGGCGTCGAGTTCGTCGATTGGAAGGACGTGCCCACGCTCCAGCGCCTCTGCACGGGCCAGGGCAAGCTGCTCGGTCGCAAGCGCTCCGGCAGCAACGCCGCGTTCCAGCGCAAGGTGTCGCAGGCCGTGAAGCGCGCGCGCTACATGGGCCTCATGCCCTACATCGGATCCTAGGACGAGCCCTTCAGGACGAAGCGATGAGACTCAAGAAGAACAAGATCAAGCGCACGGTTTCCGTGCTCCTGCTCGAGGATCGCGAGAACCTGGGTGAGGTCGGCGACGTCGTCGCGGTCAAGCCGGGTTACGCGCGCAACTACCTGATCCCGTCGGGCCGGGCCACGCTGCCCACGGCCGACGCGCTGCAGCAGGTCGAGCGTGCGAAGGTCGCGGCGGCCGAGGCGCGCAAGGCGCGTCAGGTGGCGCTCATGGACCTCGCCGAGTCGCTCGGTGCGAAGAGCATCACGCTCGAGGAGCGCGCCAGCGAGGAGGGTCACCTCTTCGGCTCGGTCAGCGCCACGACGATCGTCGAGAAGCTCGCCGCGGACGGCGTCGAGATCACCGAGAAGATGGTGGAGCTCGCCGAGCCGATCAAGGAGCTCGGGATCTTCAACGTCCCGATCCGCGTCTCCCCGGACCACGCGACCGAGATTCGCGTCTGGGTGGTGGAGCCGTCGGAAGACTCGTAGGCGTCCCAGAACTTCCAAGAGACGGTCGGACTTCGGTCCGGCCGTTTTTTTTGGGGGGGAGCGAGGAGTTCGTGTGGCTCGCGCCCCTGGCCCCCGGCCACGTCCACTTCTCCCGCGTCTTGCACCGCCTATCCACCGGTTCCACCCCAGGACTCCCCCGGTCTCTCCACACTCCATCCACAATCTCGTTCCGCGCGCGGATTCGAGCGTTCGAATGGTTCAAACCCGTCCGTCGGGTCAGTAACGTCAGGGGGTTCCGTGATCGACCGCACGCCGTCTCCCCCGGGTTCGCCCTCGTCCCCGTTTTCCTCTCCCGGTTCCCCCGCGGGAATCGGCTCCGAAGCGCCGTTCGGGCGCATGCCGCCGCATAGCGAGGAGGCCGAGAAGTCGCTGTTGGGGGCGATTCTGCTCGACGGCGACACGCTCACCGCGGTGATGATGCTGGTGCAGGCGGAGGACTTCTACAACACGGCGCACCAGAAGATCTACGCGGCCTGCGAGAAGCTCTACTCGGAGGGCAAGCGCGTGGATCCGACGCTCATCCTCGAGGCGCTGCGGACGAGCCAGGATCTCGAGAAGATCGGCGGCGAGCCCTACCTTGCCTCCCTGGCCGCGATGGTGCCGTCCCCCGCGGGCGCGGAGGACTACGCGCGCATCGTGAGCGACAAGGCGGTGCTGCGTAGCCTCATCGGGACCTGCACGGAGGTCCAGAACACCGCCTACGCCGGCAGCTTGCCCGGCGACGAGCTCCTCGACTGGGCCGAGGGACAGGTCTTCTCCATCAGCCGCGGCGCGGCCGCCCAGGAGACCGTCAACGTCCGCTCGATCCTCAACGAGACGTTCGAGGAGATCAACGCGCTCATGGCGGGCAGCGGCGCCGGCACCGGCATCCCGACCGGCTACTACGAGCTGGACGAGAAGACCTCGGGCCTCGGCCGCGGCGACCTCGTGATCGTCGCGGGGCGCCCCTCGATGGGCAAGACGACCTTCTCCAACTGCATCGTCGACCACATCTGCTGCGTCGAGAAGCTGCCCTGCGTCTACTTCAGCATCGAGGTCAGCCGGCAGCACCTCGTGCGCAACATGCTCTGCTCGCGCGCCCGCGTGGAGCTGCAGCGCGTGCGGCGGGGCGCCATCGACGCCGATGAGGTCGAGAAGCTGACGCGCGCGGCGGGCGAGATGATGGAGTCGAACCTCTTCGTCGACGACACCGCGGGCGCCAACGTGCTGCAGCTGCGGGCCAAGGCGCGGCGCATCAAGCAGAAGCACGGACTCGGCCTGGTGGTCGTCGACTACCTGCAGCTCATGGAGACCGGCAATGCCGAGAACCGCCAGCAGGAGATCGCGCAGATCAGCCGCCAGCTCAAGGCGATGGCGCGCGAGCTGGACGTGCCGGTCATCGCGATCTCGCAGCTGAATCGTTCCGTCGACAGTCGCGAGGACCGCCGGCCGCGCATGAGCGATCTGCGCGAATCGGGCGCGCTCGAGCAGGATGCCGACCTGATCCTCTTCCTCTATCGCGAGTACCAGTACAAGCCGAGCGAGGAGAACCGGCACCAGGCAGAAGTGATCATCGCCAAGCAGCGAAACGGCCCGACCGGCATCGTCGGTCTTAACTTCTTTGGACACGTCCTGCGATTCGAGAACCCGGCGCTGGGCGGCGAAGACGGCTTCTAGATTCGGCAAGTCGAGGCCGCGATGGGCCACGGAGGCTCGGAGACATGGAGGCACGGAGACACGGAGCGCGCGTGCCTTCGATGTGAGATCGTCCGGAAACCGCTCACGCGAGTCGATTGAAGTGAAAAGGGGACAGCGATACGGGGGCGCGCGCGAGGCCCGGCAACCCCTCCGTGTCTCCGGGCCTCCCTGGCTGAATCGCCTCCGGATCGATGTCGCGCGACAGGGAGCTGCGGGTCCGCAGCGAATTGATTCGGGGCGCGCCCGGTTCCTAGGGCGGTTGTCGCCCAAATCGTTAGAATCCCCGGCTTCCGTGCGGGTTCTCTGTCTGGTTCTGCTCTCCCTGGCCGTGGGTGCGCTCCCGGCCTTCGGGCAGGACGACGACCCCGTCGGCGCCACCGGCGACCCCGCCCCGAAGCGGCAGACCGTCGGCTCGATCCGGTTCTCCGGCAACAAGCGCTACACCGACGAGTTCCTCAAGGAGCAGATCGCGTCGAAGGAGGGCGAGCCCTACGACCGCGGCCTGCTCGATCGCGACGAGAAGCACCTGCGGAACTTCTTCG
>JBCDBY010000184.1:0-9231 GCA_039182715.1 Planctomycetota bacterium | reverse complement strand
GCTTGAACTTGCGCAGCCACGTCGTGCCGAAGGCGGACGGCGGCGCAATCACGAGCGCTTCGCCGCGTGTCTCTTTCGCCGCGTCGAGATCGGCGGGGCGTGTCGCCGGCATTTCGATTCCTGCCGCCGCGTAGTGGGGCAGGAAGCGAGCGACCGCGCCGTGCACGAGCACCGGCGCTTTGCACGGCACGAGGCCCGCGAGAATGCGTTGCGCCTTGCCGAGCGCGTAGGCGAAGAGCACGCTCGTCTTGCCGTCCGCGCGGTTGGCATCCCACCAGGCGCAAATGTCCGCGACGATCTCCGACTCCGGGCGCCATCGGTAGATGGGCAGGCCGAACGTCGACTCGCTGATGAAGGTGTGGCAGCGCACCGGCTCGGCGTCGCGGTAGTCGCCGCTCACCACGCAGACCTGGCCCCGGTACTCGAGCCGCACCTGCGCCGAGCCGAGGATGTGTCCGGCCGGATGCATCGAGACGCGCACGCCGTTCACGGCCCGGCTCTCGCCCCACGCCAGCGTGTCGATGGAGGCGTCGGCGCCGACCCGTTCGCGCAGCACGCCCTCGCCCTCGGCCGAGGCGAGATAGGTGCGCGATCCCGGGCGCGCGTGGTCCGCGTGGGCGTGCGTCACGATCGCGCGATCGACCCCACGCCACGGGTCGACGTGGAATCGGCCGGCCTCGCAGTAGAGACCTTCGGGAGAGAGCGCGACGAGGGGCATGGCTGGGGGATAATCCCGCTTTGGATGTACGAAAGAGCGGCAGTTCCGGATGCCCGGAGGCGGGCGTGACGAAGGTCGGCGTGTGGGTCATCTGCATCGCCGCGGCGGTGGTGCTGGCGGCCCTCGGCACCTGGCTGCTCGGCCTGCCGCTGGTGCGGGCCGAGGCGGATGAGCGGCTCACCGACCGCATCCAGCGGTTTCGGGCGCGCTCCAGCTTCTGGATGTTCCTCGTCTGCGTGTCGCTGCCGGCCATCTCGACCGCCGCCTTCGACGTCTCGCTCTTCGAGCCGAGCCTCGTGCCGGCGGTCGTGACCATCCTCATCGCGGGCGGCATCGGCAGTCGCCTCGGCGGCCGCGCGGTGCGGCGGCGGCACTTCCGCGAGGGCACGACGATGGGGGAGGAGATCGGCAGCATCCTGCGCAACATCCTCGCGCTCTATGGCGTCTGGTACGTGCTGCTGCTGCTGCCCTTCGTGGTGCACACGCTGCCCGGCCTCGCGGGCTGGGGAGTCGCGCTGGTCGCGGGCGTCGTGCTCTGGTTCTGGGGCAATCGGCTGGTCGAAGCCGCCATCCGCCTGCTCGATACCGAGCCGGTCGAGCCGGACCGGTTTGCCGACATCCTCGAGAAGTCGAGCGCGCCGCGACCCGACATCTACGCGTTCGGGTCGCCGCGCGCCTCGCTCGTGAACGCCTTCGCGCTTCCGTCGTTGCGCCAGCCGGCGGTGCTCTTTACGCGCACGCTGCTCGAACGGCTCACGCCGAGCCAGCAGCGCGCCATTTTTGCGCACGAGCTCGCGCACCTGGAGGACTTCGATCGCAAGACGCTCCAGCGCTGGGAGCTGCTCGGACTGATCGTCCTGGCGCTCGGCGTGTTTGCCGTGCCGCTGCTCGACCAGTTCGCGCCGGGCAGCACGGACGTCTTTCTCTGGTTCTGGTTTCCCATCCTGCTTGGCACCACGCTCGTGCGGGCGGCGGGCATGCAGGATCGCGAACGGTTCAGCGATGCGCGTGCGGTGGAGCTCACCGGCGATCCCGAGTCGCTGGTCGAGGCGCTCGAAGCGCTGCACGAAGCGAACCATCTGCCGCGCCGCCTCGACGCGCAGGCGGAGGCGGTCTCGACGCATCCCAGCCTCGCGCGGCGCATCCAGGCGATTCGCGGCACGACCGCGGAGAGCGCGCCGCTCGAAGCAGCCGAGTACGTGTCGCGCAAGAGCGATCGAAAGCTGATCGTCGACGACGAGGGCTTCCTGGTCGATGATCTGCGTGTCGCGCCCGAGGCGCTGGTGGAGATGCGGATCGTGAACAGGCGTCTGCGGCTCGTGACGACGGACGAGACGGTGCACAAGTTCCCCCTCCGCGAGGAGGACGTCGCGCGCCTCCGTCCGCAGCTCGACGGACTCGACACGCGCCTCGCCCCGCTGCGCACGAACGCGTGGACGCTGCCGGTCGCGCGTCTTCTGCATCTGGCGACGCTCTTCACCCTGCTGCTTCTGCTGGCCGGCGGCTACCCCGTCTGGGCGGTCTTCGTGCTTCTGGGCGTCGCGATCGCCGCCAACGTCCGGCCGACGCGGATGCGCCTGCGCGCCTACGGAGCGATGACGCTGTTCGCCGGCGTGCACGCCTCGCTGCTCGGGCCGGTCTCGCTCGCGGTGCACAACCCGATCGCGCTGCTCGTGCTGATGCTGCTCGGGACCGCGCTGCTCTGGATTTCCGTGCGGGGCGCGTTCTCCGGGCACGGAAGCGACGTGCGGACGGGCGGCGCCCTGCTCGCCTTGGCCCTGGTCCTTGCGCTGCCGCCGCTGTGGACGTTCGCGGACGGTGACGTGGCGCTGCGCGTCCACAGCTTCGCGCGGCACGGCATCGTCGTGCTGCTTCCGCTCGCCGCGGGCGTGGCCGTGCTTCTCCGGCGCTGGTACGGCGTCCTGCTGGCGGCGGCGTTCGTGGCGTTCCTCGCGTGCGGCCTGCGATGGTTCGCGGTCGACGTCGTCAAGGATCCCTTCGCGCGCGAGCTGCCCGCCGCCTCGTGGACGGCGATGCCCTACGAGCCGGTCCGCACCTTCGAGATCGAAACGCCGTGGGGTGATCCGCTGCCGTCGCCCGACGGGACGGCGGTCATGGTGGAGACGGAGGCGGGCGTGTTCGACGTCTACCCCGAGAGGACGCGACACCGAGCGCGCCAGGCGATTTGGCTCGACGACGGCGGAGTCGCGCTGCTCGCGGGCCGCACCGTGCAGCGTCCGGGTTCGGGAGCGAAAACGCCGTTGCCCGACTGGACCGGGGCGGACGGCGTGCGGTTCGATCCACGGCAGGGATGGTGGGCGGTGACGAGTCGCCGCGGGTCCAACCGCGTGTCGCCCGTTCGGAACGCACTGCGGGAGGACACGTGGCCCATCCGCCGGCGCGCCGGCGGATGGCGCGTCTTCGGACCTCCGGGCTACGGCCTGCAGCTTGACTCCGACCTCGTGCCGCGCGCGTCGCGCCGGCACTGGATGCACTACGCGTTTCGCGTCACGCGCATCGAGTCGAGGCACGAGGGCCGACGCATACTCAGCGCGATGCCGGTGCACATGGTCGAACCGTCGAATCGCGACGGCGCGCTCGCGTTGGTCTACACGCGTAACGCGATGTGGCTTTGGAACTACCGCTTCGAGGGAGCGGAGTTCGAGCCGCGTTTCGCCGTCGAGTACGCCGAAGACTGGCGCTGGGACGGCGAACGCTACGCCGCCCGCATCGACGACGAGCTCCAGGTCCTGCACGTCCGCGAAGGCAAGGGCGTCCGCATCCCGCTCCCCGACGACGTCGTCCGCTGGGGCATCCGCAACCGCTCCATCGCCCTCCAACGCGGCAACCAAGTCGACATCCTCCAACTCCCTGAGTAGCCCCCAGCCCCCGGCGCCCTAGCTCACCGCCAGCGCTTCGCCCCGCCTCGGCAGCTTGGCCCGCACGTTGAACGTGTCCAGCAGCTTCTTGCCCAGCGCCGCCCGCGATTCGTCCTCGCCGTGCGTCAGCGCCACCGTCGCGCCCGACTTCACCAGCGGCTCCACCCACTCGACGAGCTCCGTCTGCCCCGCGTGCGCGGAGAAGCCACCCAGCGTGGAGACCCGCGCGTTGACCTGGATGCGCTCCCCGAAGATCTTCACGCGCTGCGCGCCCTTGACGAGCTGATGGCCGAGCGTGCCCTGCGCCTGGTAGCCGACGAAGACGACGCGCGTGCGCTTGCGCCAGAGGTGGTACTTGAGGTGGTGGAGAATGCGGCCACCGTTGCACATGCCGGAGCCGGCCAGCACGACACCGGAGCGCGTGTCGTTGTTGAGCTGCCTCGATTCGTCGGCCGTCTCGAGGAACTGCAGGTTGCGCAGGTCCTTCTCGAGCTGGTCGTGACGCATGAGCGTCTTCGCCTCCTCGTCGAAGCGTTCGGCGTGCTTGCCGTAGAGGCGCGTCGCCTCGATCGCCATGGGGGAGTCGAGATAGATGGGGAACTCCGCGTACTCGTCGGTGCGCACGAGCTCCGCCAGGTGGTAGAGCAGCTGCTGCGCGCGGCCGATGGCGAAGGTCGGAATGAGCACCTTCGCGCGCCGCTCGAGCGCGCCGCCGAGAATCTCATGGAATTCGCCGACCGTGTCGTCGAGCGAGCGGTGGTTGCGTCCGCCGTAGGTGGACTCGAGGAAGACGAGATCGGCGTGCTCCAGCGGAACCGGATCTCTCAGGAAGGGCACGCCGCGCGGCCCGAGGTCGCCGGAAAAGACGACGGTGCGCTGTACGCCCTTGTCCTCGAGCGTCATCTCGATCGAGGCGGAGCCGAGGATGTGACCGGCCGTGACCATGCGCACCGTGACGCCGTCCGCGATCTCGGTCGGCGTCTGGAAGTCGATCTCGCGGAAGCTCGGGGCGATGCGTTCGACGTCCTCCTTGCGGTAGAGCGGCTCGGTCTCCTCGCGCCCGGCCCGGCGGGCGCGACGGGAGCGGCGGGCGGCGTCCGTCTCCTGTAGGTGCGCGGCGTCCCGGAGGATGAGGCCGGTGAAGTCGACCGTCGCCGGCGTCGCGAAGATCGGGCCCTGGAACCCGCCGATGCCGAGCAGCGGCAGCCGACCGGTGTGGTCGAGGTGCGCGTGCGTGAGCACGACGCTGTCGAGTTTCTTGGGGTCGACGGGACGGATGTCGCGGTTGTGCGCGTCGGTGATGCGCCATCCCTGGAACATGCCGAAGTCGACCAGCACGGTCGCCTTCGAGGTTTCGACGAGATAGCCCGAGCCGGTCACGGTGCCCGCGGCACCGCAAAGTGTTACGCGCATGCGCGCACTCTAACCCGCACAGTTCATGACCCCGCGGGTTATGTCCGGACCGGATCGCCGATCTCGGGAATACCTTCTGGGTCATCCCTCGTCGTTGTGACTCCGGCCACGACTTCCTCGGGATTCCTCGATCTCGACGATCCGTCCTCGCCTAGAACAGGCGCGTCGAGTGCGCCCACGCTCGTTCTCTCGCGGATCGCGACGGATCGGCGCCGATTCCACCCCGTTGCCCCCGCGCGATCACGAATCGTGCGGGTTAACCCGCAGAAGCCTGGACCTGGGGCTTGACCGTGACGATCCAGCTCACCCGCTCCTTGAGCAGGTGCTTCTCGTCCTTGAGCACGAGCTTGGTGCGGTCCTCGACCTGGCAGGTGATCCGCCAGGTGCCTACCGGCAGCTTTTCGAGCGGGAAGCTGCTGACGCCCTTCTTCAGTTTCGCGAGCCGGCTTTTCTTGCCCGACGGCGGCGAGGCGTAGAAGCCGCGATCCTGTTGCGCGCGCTTCACGGCGATCGGCGCGGGCGCCGCGCTGTTCGCCTCGGTCACGACGTGCTCCGCAACGTACCAGTCGACGTGCAGCTTTTGCTTGTAGGGCGCCATCGGCGTGACGCGCAGCATGTGGTCGTCGCCCTCGCGGATCGCCATCGGGCCCGGGTCCGGCTCGGCGACGTCGATCGGATTGACGTGCTCGTAGATGACGAGAATCGACTGCTCGCGGCAGACGGGGCAGAACTGGTTGTTGCCCGCCGAGTTCATGGCGCAGCTGCGCGCCGGTCGCCAGACGCCCTTCTTGAACGTCGCGCCGCCCTCGAAGATGCCGACGCCTTTCGTGCGCTTCTTCAGGAAGTGCGCCCACGGCACGTCTTCGCGCCGCGGCTTGGCGGTGCTGGCGTGCGTGTTGGCGGCGCGCAGCGTGCGCGCGAAGACGCCCTGCGGCGGCGCGGGGTGGATGGCGTACTCGTCGAGCAGGCGCGAAAACGCGTGTCCGAACTCATGCGTCGTCACGGACTTGTCGGGCCGGCCGACGTTCGCGATGCTGCCGCCGCCCATGCCGAGCTTGCCGAACTGCGCGAACGCGATCACGTACTTGTCGTCGGCCACTCCGGGCACGTCGCGGTCGGCGACCTGCAGCCACTTGTGCACGAGCGGACGCGACATGAGCACCTGGCCCTGCGGACCCGCCGCCCTCGCCTCGAGCGCGGTCGAGAACTCCAGCTTCTTGCGGCGCGACTTGGAGCGGCGCCTGTTCTTCTCCTCGATCTTGCGGCGCTGCTCCGGCGTGAGCTGCGGATCGACGCCCTCCTCGAACGAGCAGAGTCGCACGAAGTAGATGTTGAAGTAGGTTCGGTACTGCGAGAACGCCTTCTCGTTGAACAGCACATCGACGCAGAGTTTGGCCCACTTCTCCTGCTTTTTCTGCGACGCCGACTCGTGCGTGAACCCGTCGCCCATCACCGCGACGTCGATACGTCGATCGGCGGGGCCGCCTTCCCAGAGCACGGTCGTCCCGAGGTAGCAGTTGTCGTCCGAGCGCAGGCGCGCCTCTTCGGCGTGCGGCGAGCCGGGGTTCTTCTCGACGAAGCGGCGCATCGCTTTCTGCCCGGCAGCCCACTTTTTCTTCTCGTAGAGCCGCAGCGCCTTCTCGTACGCGTCGTCCTGCGCACCCAGAAGGGTGGCCAGGAACAGAAGGCATCCCCATACCCGCATGCGTCCTTATCGGTGGGCGCGAAGCGCGCTTGAGCGGGTAGGCTGCCCGCATGCGGGCGCGAATCCTGATCCTCATGCTGGCCTCGTGCACCCCGACCCGTCCGGTGGTCGAGCCGGCCGAACTGGAGGCGAGGCGCGAGGCCTTTTTCGAAGGGATTGCGGCGGAGGCGGCCGATGCGGCCGCGGTCGTGCGTCGCCGGCTCGAGCGGCATGCCAACGGCGACGTCGCCGGCGCGTTCGACATCCTGATTCTCTCCGGCGGTGGCGCCAAGGGCGCCTTCGGAGCCGGCTTTCTGCAGGGGTGGTCGCGCGATGCGGGGCGGCCCGTGCATTTCGATGTCGTCACGGGCGTCAGCACCGGCGCGCTGCTCGCCCCGTTCGCGTTCGTCGGCACCCAGGACGCCATCCAGCGCGTCGTCGATACCTACGAGGAGCCGAAGCCCGACTGGGTCGTCTCGCGCACGCTGTCGTTCCTCTTTCAGGAGAAGTCCTACCTCGACGCCTCCGGCCTGCATCGCGACCTGCGCGCCACCATGGATGAGCAACTCGTGCGCGCGGTGGGTGAGGGGCATCGCGACGACCGGCTGCTGCTCATCGGGACGACCGACCTCGACCTCGGCGTGATGCGCACGTGGAACCTCACGCTGCTCGCGGACCAGGGCAAGCAGACGCGGTTCGAGGACGTGCTGCTGGCATCGTCCGCCATCCCGGGGGCGTTCCCGCCGATCGAGATCGACGGAAACCTCTACGTGGACGGCGGCGTGTCGGCGCAGTTCGTGAACGGCATCGACGTGCACTGGGTGCGCACGACGCTGCGTGAGATCCAGAGCCGCGAGCCGGGCTGGCGCGTGCCGCCCATCCGTTTCTGGGTCATCATCAACAACAAGCTGACCGTCACGCCGACGACGACGCGACCGACCTGGCCGAGCGTGGCGGGTCGCAGCATCGACGTGATGATTCGCCAGTCGATGAACTTCCACCGCTACTCCTACATCCTCGAAGCGCGCTCGCTGGGCCGCGAACTCGGTGTGCCGGTGGAGGTGCGCTACGTGACGATCCCCAACGATCATCCGGAGCCGGCGGGCAAGTCCTTCTTCGACAAGGAGGTGATGGAGGGCCTCGTGCAGCTCGGTCGGCGCATGGGGGCGGACGCGAAGAGCTGGCGTCGCGAGATCGACAATCCGGAGTACCCGCATCCGCACCGGACGCCCTTGTTGAAGGAGTAGACCAGCTTGAGCACGGCGAGAGCTCCGGGCGCCGAGAGACCGACTCTCGTCGCGCGAAACGCGGGAGCGCGCCCCTGTCACCGTTCGTCGCGGAGCTGCAGCGTAACCCCCTCTTCGGGCGGCCAGGTGAACAGCTTCGTCGACCATCGGAAGTCCGGGGTGATGAGCGAAAGTCTGCGGCCCGGCGCGATGCAACCGGCCGGGATGGTGCTCCGTGCGTCCAACGTCATCGGGTACATCCACATTCGATTCGCGTGATCCTCGTTGGCGGGACGATGTGCGGGCACGAACTCGCAGACCATGACCTTCGCGCCCGGTTTGGCCTTTCCGTCGATCGCGACGGGCACCCGCGCATCGGTTCGGGGCGGCGAAAGCGAAATGCGGAGCGTCTGCACCGAGGAGTCGAGCCAGAACGCCTCGCGGTCCAGCGCCGCGTGGTCCGGCGTTCGGACCGAGAGGGCGCACGCGCCATCGGTGGGGGAGACGAATTGGAACGAGCCGTCGGTCTCGGTGCGCACCGTCTCTGCCAAGGCGGCCCGCACGCGGAGGTCGCCTTCCCGACCTCCGCGTGAGCGTCCCGGCTCTTCTTGCTGAAGCCGGATCGCGAACTCCTGCGGCGGAAGGTGGTGCTCCTTCCCGAACAGGACGATCTCCATGCGCACGAGGGCGCCGGCGACCGGCTGCCCCGCGGGGTCCAGAACCTTGCCCGCGACGACCAGCCCCTCGACCATCCTGATTTCGAGGTCGCGCTGGTTTTTCAACGCGATGCGCCGGACCGGGGCGAAGCGGTCTTCCATGCGTGCGAACAGGGCGAGCCCGCGCACCTTCGGGAGCCGAACCTCGAACCGCCCGTCCGGCTTGGGGATGCCGACGCGCCAAAGCGTTCGCATGCCCCACGGATGTACCCAGGACGCACCGCTGCAGACCTGGCGATCCTTGCCCGAGGGATCGACGAACGTCGCGAAGACGTCCGCTTCGTCGAGGTCGTCGACGCCGCGCGCCTTCAATCGGCCCGCGACGGTGATGAAGCGATGCGCGGCGAGACGGCGGATGTCGTCCCCGGCGGGAACGCGTGACGGAAGCACGCTCCACTCCTTGTCCAACGCCGCCAGCTCGACCTCTCGATGCGCGGGCAGGCTCAGTTCGCCGTTACTCGTCGTGGTCGAGTGCATGACCTCGTCCCCGGCGCGCACGCGGACGCGCAGGTTCGCGACGGGTCTCCCATCGGCGAGATCGATCACGACGAGCGTGCGGGACTCGGGAGCGGCTCGCGCGAAAGCGGCGAGCCCG
>JBCDBY010000183.1:0-9276 GCA_039182715.1 Planctomycetota bacterium | reverse complement strand
GTCGCAGTGACTCCTGCCACGTGACTCCTGCCACGTGACTCCTGCCACGTGACTCCTGCCACGGCTTCCTCGGGATTCCTCGATCTCGACGATCCGTCCTCGCCCAGAAGTGCGCGTCGAGAAGGCGAGAGCGCGTCGAGAAGGCGAGAGCGCGTGGCGTCGCCTTTCACGGCAATGCAGCGGCGAATCCCCTCCGTAGCTCCCGTGCGGTCATGAATCATGCAGGCTAGCTGCGCGGAGGGCACGCCCGGAAGAACGACCAGATCACCGCGTACGCGTCGAACTCCGTGCTCGTCCGACCGACGAGACGCGCCATGGCGGGGCGCGGCTTGCCGCCGGGCACCGTGTGGCCGCCACCCTTCACGAGGTACATCGCGACGCGGAAGCCGTCTTTGCCGTCGGGATAGCGGTGCACTTCGACCGTCGTTCCGTCGTCCGGATCGAGATCGCCGAGCGTGCGGACCGTCTTCGCGCCGGTGATGCCGTTGCGCCGTGCGTATGTCTGCAGCACCGCATCCGTCGAGATGATCTGTCCCCGGTTGCCGGCCACGCCCCCGCCGTCGATCGGGACGAGGCGATCCTCGTCGCCCTGGATGACGAGCATCGAAACGGGGTGTTTCGGCGCGAAGTCCTTGGCGACATCCACCGCCATGCCGCCGACGATGGGCGCGATGCCGGCGAAGAGGTCCGACGCCTCGGCCGCGAGCCGGTGCGAGAAGATCGCGCCGTTCGAGATCCCGGTGGCGAAGACGCGCGATCGGTCGACCGGGTACTGCTTCGAAAGCTCCGCGAAGAGTGCGCGCACGAACTTCACGTCGTCGACGTCAGGCGCGCGCCGGTGGACGCGACCGTCGTTCCAGCGATTGCCGACGCCCTGCGGGTAGACCGCGATGAGCTTGCCCTTCGCCACGATCGGGCGGAACGAGCTGTCCGTCAGGTTCTCGGCGCGACCGCCGCCCCCGTGGAAGAAGAAGACCACGGGCAGACGCTCGGTGCGACCCGACGGCGCCTGCACGATGAAGTTGCGCGCGCGCCCGTCCACCTCGATCGTGTGGTGTCGTTGCCGGGCGCCCGACGCGGCGAGGTCGTTGGCCCGCTTCGGATCGGCGAGAAATCGCATGACGATCGCGGTGTACGGATCGCCTGCCTGACCGATGCAGTGGTTGATGCCGGCGTGGTCCTTGTCGGCCGCGTGGATCGCGGTCGCGGGCGTGCCCGCCGCGCGCAGCGCCTCGACCAGTTCGCGGGAGAGCTGCTCGCCCGCCATGCGCCGTCCCGTGTGGAAGAAGAGCATCGGCGGAATGCCCTTGTCCTTCGCGACATGGTGACGCGGCGACGCGTCGCGCCACAGCGCTTCGGTCTTCCCGAACGCGTTCTCGTACATCGAGCGCATGGTGGGGGGCGCGCCGAGCTCGTGGACGTAGCGCGGCACGTCGTAGGCCGCGGTGTCGAGACAGATGACGCCCTTGAGGATCGCCAGCGACTTGCCCGCTGCCGCGAGACGCCGGTGGTCGGTCGCGACGAGGGCGGCGAGATGGGCGCCGGCGGAGTGGCCCATGACGAAGATGCGGTCGGGGTCGCCGCCGTACTTCTTCGCGTGATCGTGCACCCAGGCGAGCGCGGCGGCGACGTCCTCGACGTGCGCCGGGTGCCGGACGCCCGGGGTGTTCGACAGCCGGTAGTTGATGCTGACGTAGACGTACCCGGCGCCGACGAAGTGCGGCACCTTGTCGCGCGTCATGCCGGGGCCCCGCTTGTCGCCGATGCGCCACGCGCCGCCGTGAATCATCACCATGACCGGGTGCTTCTCGCCGCTCTTCGGCGCGTAGACGTCCAGGCTCAGACGCTTCGGGTCGACGCCCTCGCGCTTCGCGTAGACGACGTCGAGGTCGGTCCGGATCGAGTCGTCGACGCGCGTGTTCCCCGCGGCGGCGGCCGCCTCCTCCCGCGTGACGAACCCGTCCTTGTCGGCGTCCGCGCGATCGAAATAGCGCGGAAAGGGCAGCTCCGCGCGGCTGAGCTTTCCGTCTCCATCCTTGTCGCGAGCGTCGAACCGATCCTGCGCCGAGGCAGGGAGGGCCAGAAGAAGAAGAGCGAGGGCGAGGCGCATGACGTTGGAACCCCCGGAGCAGGGGGGAGTTTCGGCCTAGCCTGCATCATTCATGACCCCGCGGGTTCTGGCCGGTCCGGATCGGCGAGTTCCGCGTCATCCCTCGTCGCAGTGACTCCTGCCACGGCTTCCTCGGGATTCCTCGATCTCGACGATCCGTCCTCGCCCAGAAGAGCGCGGCGAGAAGGCGAGAGCGCGTCGAGAAGGCGAGAGCGCGTGGCGTCGCCTTGCACGGCGATGCAGCGGCGATTCCCCTCCGTCGCTCCCGCGCGCTCATGAATGATGCAGGCTAGCCCTGCGCCGCCCGGCCGCTCAGCCGTTTCCAGTGGGTCCGGTGGCGCGTCTTCCAGTGGATGCGGGCGACGTGCGACGCGAGCTTGTGGGGGAACCACCGTCCCGCGGGGCAGCCGGGCATCGTCCGGATGCGGCCCCGCGCGACGAACTCCATCACGGCGGCCTGCTCCGCATCGAAGTCGTGCACGGCAGCGCCCTGGAACCCGAATCCGAGCAGGTAGATCTCGTGGTCCGCGAAGCGTCCGTCGGCGTGCACGTTCGCGATGACGCGCAGCCCGAGGCTCGGGAGTTTCGAGGAGGGGCTGAGCTCGAGCAGCCGGTCGCGCATGTCGCGTGAGACGTCTCGGGGAATGTACTTCCAGTCCCGGTCCTGCCAGCCCTGGCGCTCCACGATGCGCGGCGCGTAGTTCTCCTCGACCGGCGGCGCCTCCGGGCCCGAGCCGAAGACCTCCGCCGCGGTTCCGAACCAGATCTCCGGCACGTCGCGCACGATCGGATGGTCCAGCCAGGAGCGCGTGGCGTAACGCAGCCCCGGCGGTCCCACGTTGGTCATCGCCAGGATGTCGGTCTTGTGGCCGAGCCCGGGCATGCCGCCGTTCTTGATGTTGTTCATCCGGATGACGCAGTCGCTCTCGTCGATGAAGCGGTTGCGGACGCCGGGCGTGGCGGGCTCCTGGAAGTTGCCGGTCGTGAGGACGCGGGCCGCGCCGATGATGACGACCCGAGGCGCTCTGGCGCCGTCCGCCATCACGAGGCGGGCAGGGCGTCGGCGGCTTCGATCGACGGGCTACCCGCCTCTTCCCACGCCTTCTTCTCGGCGAGCCAGAGATTCGCGTAGTCGGCGGTCTGCCAGTCCTCGTACCAGGGGCCGCCACGGGTGTAGTGAATCGCCTTGGGTGTGCCTTCCGCCGGCTTGGGCATCGAGCCTTCGAGCCAGTTCCAGCTGTCGGGAATGCCGCCGATGCCCTCGTCCGGCATCCACTGCAGCCGGTGCAGGAAGGCGCCGGTCCCTTCGTTGGCCGCCTCGACGGTCAGCGCGCGCACGCGCTCATCGGTTCCGTCGAAGATCATCAGGCTCGACCAGTTCTTGCGCGGATAGCTGGTCTGCTTGCGCCCGTCCATCTTCGTCTCCTCCGTCGGGCGATGGTCGTGCTTCACGCAGTGCACCGCCTTGCCGGTCTCGAGCCCTTCGAGCAGCTCCTTGACGTCGGCCAGCCAGAGGAAGTCGTTGTCGCAGAACATCGAGAGCCCGGCGTAGCCGTTGAGGGCCGGCGTCAGGAACCGCGAGTAGGTGAACTCCGTGGACGCGAGCGGATCGACGTCGCGCCAGTAGAGCTTCGCGTCGACCAGGTGATCGAGCCGCAGCGCCCGGATGCGTAGCGGAATGCTCGCGCGCCGCTGCATCGAGAAGGCGCAGATATCCGCGACATGGGGGTTGGGTCGATCCGATCCGACGTAGACGTCCAGCTGGAACTCCATGCGATGTCCTCCTGAATCCGGCTCTTGTAATAAAGAGCGCTCCCGCGATCCAGCCCGCCGTTCACGGACCAATTCGGTCCGGTCTTTATCCAAAGCTGACGCGAATCCCGAAATAATGCGCGCGTCGCGACGGAAGGGAGCAGACATGCGAGTTGGGATCAATGGGTTCGGCCGGATCGGCCGCCTGGTGCTGCGCGCCGGTTGGGCACGGCCGGGACTGGACTTCGTGGCCGTGAACGAGCCGGCGGCCGATCCGGAGACGATGGCGCTGCTGCTCGAGTTCGACAGCGTGCACGGGCGCTGGGGGCCGGGGTGCCGCGCCGAGGAGGATGCGCTCTTCGTCGGCGACGACCGGCTCGCGTTCACGCGCGAGGCGGAGCCGGGCCGCATCCCCTGGCCGGACGTCGACCTGGTGCTCGACTGCAGCGGTCGGTTTCGCAAGTCGGCCGCGCTCCAACCGCACTTCGACAACGGCGTGAAGCGCGTCGTCGTCTCGGCCGCGGTGAAGGACATCGCGCCCAACATCGTCGTGGGGGTGAATCACGGCGACTACGATCTCGCGGAGGAGCCGATCGTCACGGCCGCCTCGTGCACGACCAACTGCCTCGCGCCGGTCACGCGCGTCCTGCACGACGGCATCGGCATCGAGCGCGGCATCGTCACGACGATCCACAACCCGACGAACACGCAGCGGGTCGTCGACGCGCCGCACAAGGACGCGCGCCGCGCCCGCGCCGCACAGCTCAACCTGATTCCGACGTCGAGCAACTCGTCCTACGCCGTCACGCTGATTGTCCCGGAGCTGGCCGGCAAGCTGGAGAGCATCGCCGTGCGCGTTCCCGTGCTTAACGCGTCGCTGACCGACTGCGTGTTCTCCATGCAGCGCGAGACGACGGTCGAGGAGGTGAACGGCGTGCTGCGCGCCGCGGCGGAGAGTGGTCCGCTGGAGGGCATCCTCGGCTACGAGGAGCGTCCGCTCGTGAGCACCGACTACGCACGCGACCCGCGTAGCGCGATTGTCGATGCGCTTTCGACGCGCGTCACCGACGGCCGACTCGTCAAGGTGCTCGCCTGGTACGACAACGAGTGGGGCTACGCCAACCGCATGGCGGAGCTGGCGGCGATGGTCGTGGAGGCGATGCGTGCGTAGCGTGCGCGACTACGCCGTCGTGACGGGGGCCTACTGGGTCTTCACCGTGACGGACGGTGCGCTCCGCATGCT
Source organism: Planctomycetota bacterium (assembly GCA_039182715.1). Taxonomy (GTDB): domain Bacteria; phylum Planctomycetota; class PLA2; order PLA2; family PLA2; genus JBCDBY01. Next base: position 4,171 of record JBCDBY010000183.1, on the reverse strand, counting down.
GGTGCTGCTGCACCTCAACACGCTCGGCTACAAACCGCTCGAGATCGCATCCCTGTTCCTCTTCTACGAGGTCTTCGGCGTCGTCACGAATTTCGTCGGGGGCTGGCTCGGCAGCCGGTTCGGGCTCCGGTCGACGCTCTTCAGCGGGCTGTCGCTGCAGCTCGCCGCGCTCTGGATCCTGGCGCGCGAGCCGGCAGCGCTCACGTTGCCCATCGTGATGATCGCGCAGGGCCTCTCGGGCGTCGCCAAGGACCTCACCAAGATGAGCTCCAAGAGCTACATCAAGCTCGTGGTGCCCGAGGGCGACAGCAAAGGGCTCATGAAGTGGGTCGCGATCCTGACCGGCTCGAAGAACACGCTGAAGGGCGTTGGATTCTTCGTCGGCGGCGCGCTGCTTTCGCGCGTCGGTTTTCGCGGCGCCTGCCTCTGGATGGCGGGCGCTATCGGCGTGGCGCTCCTGGTCTCGGTCAGCCTGCTGCCCGGCGCGATGGGCAAGGCGAAGGCGAAGCTGGGGCTGGGCGCGGTCGTCTCGCGCGATCCGCGCATCAACTGGCTCTCCGTCGCGCGGCTTTTCCTGTTCGGATCGCGCGACGTCTGGTTCGTGCTGGCGCTGCCGATCTACTTCTCCACGGTGCTCGGCTGGTCGTTCAGCCGGACCGGCGGATTCCTGGCGCTTTGGGTGATCGGCTACGGCATCGTGCAGGCGTTGGCGCCGCGCTACCTGCGGTCGCACGACGCGCCCGACGCGGCGCGTCTCGGCTGGTGGACCGCCGCGCTCGTCGTCCCGCTCGCCGCGATCATGGCGGCGCTCGGCATGGGCTGGTCGCCGTCCATCACCCTCACGGTCGGTCTCGCGATCTTCGGTGTCGTTTTCGCCACCAACAGCGCCGTGCACAGCTTCCTGATCGTGCACTACGCCGAGGAGGACAAGGTCTCTCTCGCCGTCGGCTTCTACTACATGGCGAACGCGGCGGGCCGCCTGCTGGGCACGCTGCTCTCCGGCGCGCTCTTCCAGTGGGGCGGCGAAGGGCAGACCGGCCTGCTCTGGTGCATCGGCTGCTCCATCGTGCTCGTGGTGCTCTCGCGCATCGCCTGCACGCCGCTGCGGCAGGCCGAAGTGCGCGCACCCGCCGTCGCGTAGGATCCGCGTACTCCCGCTGCTGCTCCTGTTCGCCTGTGCGACGCCGCGGCCGATGACGCCGGAGGAGCTGGCCGACGATTTCATGGCGAAGGCGCGACCAGCGTCTTGATCAGTTTGCGATATCCGGTGAGGAAGTAGGGGCAGATTCGCACGGCGCGCGCGTAGCAACGGCGCGCGAGCGCGCGGTCCCCCTGGTGCAGCGCGAGGTTGCCGGCCGACCTCCATCGGCGGGCGAGGTCGAAGCGGCGTCGCCACCACGGCAGCCGCGTGTCGGCAAAGAGCCGCTCCGCCTGGCTCGCCCAGTGGATCGCCTTCTTCGCGTGCGAACGGCTCACGTTGTCTCCCTCGCGGCGGTAGCGCACCGGTTCGCCCGGCACGTGTCGCCAGACGGCGCGGTCCGCCGCGTCGACGAGGAACTTGAAGTCGACGCCGGAGTCGAAGCTCTCCACGAATGGCCCGAACGTCTCGAAGAGCTCCCCGCGCAGGCAGGTCGTCGAGAACATGCCGCCGTCGCGCCGGGAAAACCAGGCGAGCGGATCACGTTCGATCCCCGCAAGGCTGCGGAAGCTGCGTTCCGTGCCGTCGCGTTCGCGGTAGCGCTGGTCCGTGCTCGCCGCCTGCACGGCGGGCTCGCCATCGAATACCGCCTGCATCCGCGTGTAGAAGTCGGGCGGCAACAGGTCGTCCGAGTCGAGGAAGTGGAGGAAGGCGTGCGGCTCGACCGCTTCGAATCCGCGGTTGCGCGCGTGGCCGAGCCCCTTGTGCTCCGTGCGCACGACACGGTCCACGCGCGCGTGCGACTCGGCGACGCCGGCGGAGTCGTCCGTCGACCCGTCGTCCACGACGACGACGGTCCGCGGCGCCGTCGTCTGCGCCGCGATCGCGTCCAGCGTGTCGCCGAGAATCGAGGCCCGGTTCCAGACCGGGATGATGACGGCTACGTCCACGACCGGCCGATGGGTCCGCTCCCGTTCCCATCCGGGTGTTCGTGGTCGATCGGGCGGACGAGGGGCCCGGACTCATCGAGGGAATCCGGCATGACGCCTACTCCGCGATCGACTTGCCCGGCACCGCCTCGTAGGGATCGTGCTCCTCCGGCTTGGCCGATTGCGCGGCCGTGCCGGGTAGAACCTCGAAGCGCGGATCGAAGTCGACCATCGTCGCGGCGAGCTTCTTGAGCACGCTCGCATCCCCCTCGACCTTGCAGGTGCCGTCCGCGATCTGCTTCTCCATTGTGACCGCGCCCATCATGGTCTTCTCGAGGTCGGTGCGATTGATCGTGAGCGTCAGCGTCGGATCCTCGGCGAGGAAACCCTCGATGTTGGTGAGCGTCGCGTTGTCCAGCTCGATCGCGAACTTCTCGCCGTTGTCCGGCGTGATGAGGTTGATCTTGAAGCGGAGATCCTCCGCCTTGCGGCTGTCCATGCGAATGGCGAGGAAGTTGAGGAAGAGCTCGGTCGACATCGCGCGGATCACGTCGGGCCCGCTGGAGGACTGCGAAGCGCCGGCCGGAATCCCGGACCGCAGTTCGTAGGCGCCGGCGAGGAAGCTGTTGCGCAGCCCCGGGTTCTCCTGCTGGTAGCCGAGCTGCTCGAAGACATCGGCGAGCAGGTCCTTGGCCGCGCGGTTGTCCGGCTGCGCCTGCACGAGCTTGTCGAGGATCTCCGTGGCGTGGAGATATTTCCCTTCGTCGTGGAGCTGCTTGCCCTTGTCGAGGATCTTCTCCGCGCCGCCCATCATCTCGACGTAGAGGGGCGCCGGCTCGTCGGGGTCGAGCGGGATGAGCGTGGTCGGATTGCAGTCCCAGAAGCCGAGGAATCGATTCACGACGCCGCGGCTGTTGTGCTCGGGTGAGCCGTGGTAACCGCGCGTGTGCCACTGCGCCTGCAGCCCCTTGGGCAGTTCGTACCGGTTGTGGATCTGGTTGATCGTCACGCCCTGGTTCGCGTAGTGCAGCGACTGGTTGTTCATGTTGGCGTAGAGGTCGCGCTGCGCGCGCAGCACCTGCTGGATGCGTTCGTTGCCCCAGCGCGGGAAGTGGTGCGAGGCGAACATGACCTCGGCCTGGCGGCCGAAGCGGTACAGCGCCTCGTTGATGTACTTCGACCAGCGCAGCGCATCGCGCACGGGCGCGCCGCGCAGCGTGTAGATGTTGTGCAGCGTCGAGGTGACGTTCTCCGCCATCCAGAGCGCGCGGAACCCGGGGAGATAGGTGTTCATCTCCGACGGCGCCTCGGTGTTGGGCGTGTTCTGGAAGACCATCGGCACGCCGTCGACGGTCAGGTACTCGATGTCCTCCTCGATGATGCGCGTCGGCGCAATGAGCCCGATGTTGCCGTTCGACGCGTTCTGGCCGAGGCCCTGCCCCACGTGCCCGTAGGGATTCGCCGGCAGCAGCACGCCGTACTGGTAGAAGAGCCGCCGGTTCATCGCGTTCCCGGCGTAGACGTTCTCCGAGATCGTGTGTTCCATGAAGTCGCGCGACGCGATGATCTCGACCTTGCCCGCGCGCACGTCCGCCTCGTCGATCACGCCGCGCACGCCGCCCCAGTGGTCGGTATGCGAGTGGCTGTAGATGACCGTGGTGATCGGGTCGTCCTTGCCGATGTGCTCGCGGAACAGCTTCACCGCCGCGCGCGCAACCTCCTAGCTGATGAGCGGATCGATCACGATCCAGCCCTTGCGCCCGCGCACGAAGGAGATGTCGGAGAGGTCGAAGCCGCGCACCTGGTAGATGCCCGGCACCACCTCGTAGAGGCCGTAGTTCATGTTGAGCCGGGACTGGCGCAGCAGCGACGGATGGATGCTCGCGGGGTTGTCGTCGCCCAGCAGGAACTGGTAGCGCTCCATGTCCCACGCCACGTGACCCGCGTCGGCCTGGATCTTCAGATCCTTCATCGGCGCGATGAACCCCTCCTTCTGCTCCTCGAAGTCCTTCGTGTCGCCGAACGGAAGCGTCTTCTTCGCTTCGTCGAGGACGCGGCGCGTATGGACGGACGGCCCCTTGCCCTTGGGGTGGAAATGGCCCGC
>JBCDBY010000182.1:0-9295 GCA_039182715.1 Planctomycetota bacterium | reverse complement strand
GCGTGATTGCCGTGCGTGTGGACCGCCTTGCCGCCTTCGCGGGCGCGGTACTTCACGCAGTAGTAGATGAGCAGGCCCTCGGTCAGGACGAAGAAGAACCCGGTCACCCAGAAGATGACCCAAAACAGGGTGTCGACGCCGGTGTAGGTGCCGATGTTCTCCGGCAGCACCGCGGGCACGCGGTAGCCGCTGCTGAAGATGACGACCGTCATCCCGAGCAGGAAGATCATCAGGCCGATGACGGCGCCGCCCGGCTTGCGGGGCGGCGGCGGAGGCGAGTCGTGGCTGGCCATATCGTTCCTCGAAGCCGTGCGGCTAGCGCTCGAACACGAGCTCCAGCTTCAGCTCCTTGTTGTTCTCGATCGTGATGTCCATCTCCTTCTTGCCCATGTACTCGTGCCAGTAGACGAGCTTGTAGCTCCCCGGCGGCACGTCCTTGAGCGAGAAGGAACCGTCCTGCGGCGTGATGGCGCAGAACGGATGCGACAGGATGGCGACGTAGGACTTCATCCAGCCGTGCACGTCGCAGCGGATCTTGATGGGATCCGGCTCGCCGCGGCCGAAGACCATGTCCGGCAGCACGCTCGGGGTGTTCATGGTCTTGTTGAACGCGTCGTTGTTGCGCGGCGTGGCGGCGACGTTGTGCAGCGTGTTGTCGCTGCTCTTGATGCGCAGCGGCTGCCCCACGCGCAGGATCGCGGCGTGCGGGATGTACTGGCAGCCGACCTGGTCGAGGATGACCGGTTCGGACGGCACGTCGAACTTCACGCGCTGCATGCCGCGCGCGATGTAGACGAAGACGTTCTGCAGGCCGCCGGTAGCGGGGTCGAAGAGAAACTCCTCCGAGACCATGCCGTCCGGGCGCGCGTTGATGCAGAACTTGTCGGACAGCGTCTCCATCTTGCGGGCGTACGGCTTGCCCTCGAACTTGACGGTGCCGACGATGCTGCCGTAGTCCGACGGATTGGTCGACGTCGGCCCGTAGCCGCCGCCCGACTCGCCGCTGTAGACGTCGTTCTCGACGTCACCGGTGACGAGCAGGCTCTCGGGATCACCGCAGCCCACCAAGGCGACCACGAGGGCCACCCCCAAGGCGGTCAGACCGCGATGTAGGAATTGGGATCTTCCCATTCACCCTTCTCCTGCTGGAACATCTTGGTCTTGTCGACCACGATCTGTCCGTCGTCACCGATGAAGATGCGGAACCGCTCGAGCGGCCGCGGTGCCGGGCCCTCGAAGTTGATGCCGCTGGGGTAGAAGCCCGAGCCGTGGCACGGGCACTTGAACTTCTGATCCGCGTCGAGCCAGTTCGGCGTGCAGCCCAGGTGGGTGCAGACCGTCGTGATCGCCGCGATGACCTGCTTGCCGCCGTACTCGACGTTCACGACCCAGGTCTGGTTGGTCTTCTTGAACGCTTCCGACACCGAGTTCTTGGGGAACTGTTCGGGGTAGCCGGCGCGGAAGACCTGCTTGGGATCGAACGACGCGACCGGATAGAGGTAGCGCACCAGCATCGCGACCGAGGTCAGCGCGCTGAAGCTGAAGATGCCCCAGCCGGCGAACTTCCAGAACGCCTCGCGGCGACTGGCGAGCGTCGGCGCCACGAAGGGCTGCAACCCCTCGGGCATCGGATCGATGTCCTGGGCGTCCGTGGTGCCCTTGCGCACCGACGCGACGCCGGTCCGCAGGTTGAGGCGGGAATCGACGACGTGGTCCTTGTGGTCAGCCATGAGGGTTCCTAGTCGCTGTCCTTGTAGTGCCAGCGGATGTAGTCGCGCAGCGCCCGGATCTGATCGTCCGGAATGCCCGCGTGATAATCCTTGAAGTCGGTCTTCGGCCCCTTCTCGTCGGCGAAGAACGACGGCATCGCCGTGCCCGCCTGGAGCTTGGAGGGGTTCCAGAGCCAGATGCGAATCCACTCCGGCCGCAGACGTCCCGCCCGCGTGTGACGGAAGTTCGGCGCCGCGTTCTGGATGTCGGCGTTGTCGTCGTGGCACGACTTGCAGGCCATCGCCTTGAAGAGCACCTTGGTCTCGTCCAGACGGTTGTCGACGTCGAAGGTCAGCAGGCGCTTGCCCTCCGCGTCGTCCGGGTCCTTCATCTGCAGGCGCTTCGCCCTTTCGAACAGGGAGTCCGGCCCGCTCAGCCAGTCCTTCTCCACCGACTCGAAGTCGTTCGGCGCACTGGAGAGCGCGGCGAAGTAGCGCACGAATCCGCGCGCCTCGTCGTCGGTCAGATGGAAGGTCGGCATGCGGATGGAGTGCCACGGCCGCACGCGGTCGCCGTTGGGCACGCCCTCGACGGTGACGAAAGCCGGGTTCTTCATGAAATGGAAGAGCCACTGCGGGTTGGTCTTGATGCCCTGCCCGAGCAGGCTCGGCGGACGCCACTTCTCCTCGCTGATCGCCGGCCAGATGTCGCCGCCACGGTTCTCGATGGTGTGGCACGACTGGCAGTTGTAGCGCTTCACGAGGTGGCGACCATCGATGATCGCCTGCTGGCGTTCGTCCGGCTGGAAGGCCGCCGCGTCCGGAATCGGATCCTCGACGAGCCCCACCAGGAAGGTGGAGATGTCGCGCGCCTCCTCCTTGGTGAAACCGAACCGCGGCATCTGCAGACGCTCGTACGGGCGCTCGGAAGCAGCCGTGCCGAGGTCGTAGATGCGCGGGTTCATCATCTTCGCGTAGGCGAAGTCGTAGCGCGTCTTCTCGATCGGCACGTGGTTGTACGCGAGCCGGGCGATGAGCTTGCTGCCCCAGGTCGAGAGTTCGGCGCCGATCGGGGCGGTGTCCTTGTAGGCCTCCACCGTGTGGCAGCCGAAGCAGCCGTAGTGCTTGAAGAGCTCCTTGCCGACGTAGAGCGTCTGCTCGCGCTCGCTCATGCGGCTGACGATGCCGAGCGCGGCGTCGGTCGGCTCGCGCTGCTCGCCCACCTTGAGCTCCTCGGCGATCCGCCGGATCATCTTCGTGTCGGGCTCGACGTCGCTGAGCTTGTCGAACTCCGTGTGGCGCTGCGAGAGCAGGTAGGCGGTCAGGTCGAGCGCCTCCTGGTCGGTCAGCCGCAGGTCCGGCATGTTCGTGTCATGCCAGTAGCCGCGCGGGTTCTTGAGCCAGGCGAAGAGCCACTCCGGCGTGAGCTTGCTGCCGAGGCCGGCGAGGTCGGGGCCCTGGCGACGCGACATGCGCGCGCCCCAACCCGTCTTCTCGCCGCGCGGCGAGGTCCACGCCTTGAGTTCGGCGTCCTTGACCCTCTCCCGCAGCTCGGGCGTGACGATCGGCGCGTTGTGGCAGGCGATGCAGCCCTTGGGCGAGCGGTCCTGCTTGTCGACGAAACCGACCAGCAGCTTCTCGCCGTTCTTCGGATCGGCCTTCGACAGGTCGATCGCTTCGGGGTTGAAGGTCCGGTTCTTCTCCGACGCCTCGTACATCCACTCGACGATGGCGTAGATCTCGGCGTTGGCCCACGCCTCGGCGCTGACCATCGTCGTGCTGCCGTCGCCGCTGGCGAAGCGGTACTCGAAGTCCTCGGAGTTGTTCGAGAGGCCCCAGAAGCGCGGCATGCGCGTCTCCGGGCGATAGTCCTTGGGGTTGCGGATCCACTTGCGGGTCCAGCTCTTCGACGTCTTGGTCACGATGTCGTTGAGCTGCGGCCCGACCTTGTCCCGCTGGTGCTCCATGAACGGGTAGATCGTCTCGTCGATCTTGTGGCAGCCGTAGCAGCCGAACCGGAGGAAGTTGTCCATGCCGCGCTCGAGCGACTCGGGCACGTAGCTCTCTTCCTTCTCGGGGTGGAAGAGGCGACTCGTCCGGTCGACGTCGTCGCCCTGGTTGAACTTGGCGAAGTGTGCGCGGGTCGGGCGCGTGTCCGGCGTCTTCGGGTCGGGCTTGCCGATACGAATGTCGGCGTACTCCGGCTCCGCGGCGCGGAAGGCACCCTCCTTGTGGCACTTCAGGCAGGAGGCCTGCACCAGCATCTTGGGCAGCTGCGGCCAATCCCAGTGGTGCAGCTTGCGATGCGTCCAGTCGAGATCGTCGTGCCAGCGCTTGCCGGTCTCGTGGTCGGTCACCCAGCCCATGCGCAGCTCGGCGACGCGCTCCTCGGCCGCCTTGAACGCCTCGCTGGCGCGCAGGTCGGTCAGCTCCTGTTCGAGCGCCTTGACCTCACCCTGCGCCGCGACGTAGGCCGGGTTGTCCGACCCGCCGCCGTCGCCGTTGAGCGCCTTGGCGATTGCCTTCGCGTCCTCGATCTTCGCCGTGAGTTCGGGTGCGGCGTCCCACGCGCGCTGCTCGAAGGCGTTGAGCGCGCCGATGACCATCGCCTCGTCGAGCGTCAGGTCGGTCGCCTCGGGCAGGTGCTTGTCCTTCTCCTCGGCGCGCGCGACCGTCATCCAGTTGTCGATCTCCTTGCGGTCCGGCATGTGATACGCGAACCCGAAGTCGGTCGACCAGCCGCGGCCCTGGTGACAGGTGGTGCAACCCACGCTCTCATAGGGGTGCGGCGAGCTGGAGCCCACCATGTCCTTGAGGAACGGGTGGGAGAGCCAATGCTTCTCGATGCGCTGCAGGAGACCGTAGTAGTACTCCAGCAGGGATACGCCCTCCTTGGAGTTCTCCTCCCAGCGCATCGTCTCTTCGTTGAACTTCCAGCGCTTCCACGCCTTGCGGCCCTTCTTGGCGCCCTTGGTGAAGACGCCGATGTTGCCGTCGTCCGCGTCGTAGCCGCGGAAGAGCATGTCGAGCGTGGCGTGGTGGATGGCGAGGGTGCGCAGCTTGTCGCGCTCGTTCTTGAACTCGTCCTTGGCCGGGACCTTCTCCCAGACCGAGTCGAGCAGCGAGTAGACGAACTCGTACACGCCGCGCTCGAGCTTGTCGGCCTTCTCCGGACCGGGGTCCATCGAGAGCGCCTCGACGGGCCACTTGGTCTGCTCGAAGCCGAGGCGCATGATGCCGATGTGGCAGGTGCCGCAGCGGTCGACCTTGGACGGCGTCGCGAACTCGTAGTTGTCGACGAGGTTCTCGAGCACCACCTGCTCCACCTTGACCGGCGGGGCGAGGAAGTCGATCAGCGGCGCGTTGCGCAGCGGGTTGAAGCCGCGCTTCTTGTCGCGCGTGGCCTGGACGATGCCGAGTTTGCGGATCTCGGGGTTCTTGCGCAGGTCCTCGACGACCTGGTCGAGCTCCTTGCGCAGCGCCTTCTCCTCCGCGATCAGGTTGTCGCGACGGGCGGTGGCGACGAGCACCTCCTCCTTGAGGCGCGCCTCCTTGTCGCGCTCGGCCGAGAGCCGCGCGCGCGCCTGGGCGAGCATCTCGTCGCCGTGCGCGTGCTCCAGCTCGTAGATCGCCTCGAGCGTGAACTGCTTCTGCGTCTTGAACGCGGCGTCGGCGCCGAGGAAGTCGCCGCGCGCGCTGCGCAGCTGCTTCTGGATCGCCTTGAGCTCCTCGCGGCGGGCGTCGAAGGCTTCCTGCGCCTTCACCTCCGCCTGCGCGATCTTGGCGCGCTCGTTCTGGGTACGCGCCTCGAGCACCATGTTCTCGAGCTCGAGCCGGCGCGCCTCCCAGCGCTGCGAGGCGAGCTGGTCGTGCTTCCAGGGCCGCGACCAGTCGGCGTGAATGAGCAGCACGATGCCGACCGCCATCAGGAAGGCGACGATCGCGAAGTACTTGAGCAGCTTCTGCGGCTTGTAGAAGTAGCCGGGGTCGTTGTAGCGGGCGGAAGGTCGTGAACTCACGTCTGCATGCCCCCTAGAGGTTGATGAAGTACTCGGGGATGTACACCACGTACTTCAGGTTGAGCAGCCAGCGACCCAGCATCTTGATGGGCATGCTGATCATGAACAGCAGTAGCCCCATGACCACCGCGAAACGGACCTTGTCCATCTGCGCCACCATGGGCTTCAGGACGGTCTTCATCAGGATGAGCGGCACCGCCGTCATGTAGAGCAGCACCAGCAGCAGGCCCGGCGCCTCGCGGATGTACCACTCCTTCGGCAGGCCCTGGTTGAGCATCTTGACCCAGAAGATCTCCGAGATGTTGATGTTCATGAGGGGGACCGCCTTGTGTGGGTCCCAGTACTCGTATGGGCCGAAGAAGTTCCAGTTCGCACCTCGCAGGAAGGTGCCGATGACGATCAGCACGATCCAGAAGATGATGAAGCCGAAGAGGTAGACGCTGATGGCGAACCCGCGCTCCTTGAGCGTGTAGTAGCCGTTGCCCTTCGGGTTCGTATCGATGTAGGGGATGGCCATGAGGCCGACGACGATGAGCGTCGGCAGGACCACGCCCGCGTACCACGGGTCGAAGTAGACGAGCATCTCCTGCAGGCCGAGGAAGTACCAGGGCGCCTTCGACGGGTTCGGCGTGCGCGCGGCGGAAGCCGGCTCCTCGAGCGGCGCGCGGATGTAGACCGCCCAGAAGAGCAGCAGCGCGGTCAGCGCGACGAGGCAGATGAGCTCCGTCATCACGAGGTCGGGCCAGACCAGCACGGTCTCGCGCTTGTGGCGCGCCTCGAGGGGCGGCTCGCCCCGCTCGGCCGCCTCGTCGTTGATGGCGGCGCGGCGCAGGCTCAGCCACAGGAAGAAGAACACCGTGGCGAGCAGCAGGATGATCGGCAGGTTGTCCGGCCGCAGCATGTTGGGCCGGAAGTTGTCGTTGAACAGGCTGCCGAGGAAGATCGCGAGCAGCACCAGCCCGATCGGACCCGCCACGCGGGGCTTCGTGACCGTGCGGTAGTACTTGATCGTCAGCGCCAGCAGGATCGACGTGAGCGGGACGAGGATCTCCGGCTTCGCGAGGAAGTTGGAGACCGGCAGAATGACGGCCTCGAAGAAGGGCTGCCACTTGGCTTGGAACGCTTCCATTACGTCTCCACCTACAGGGGCCCGCTAATCCCGCCGTCCTTGCGGACGCGCCAGAAATGGACCGCCATTAGCGTGACGGCCACGACCGGGATAAAGACGCAGTGGAGGACGTAGAACCGCAACAGCGCGTTCTCGCCCACGAACCGTCCGCCCAGCAGGGCGAAGCGCACGTCGGATCCGGCGGTGACCAATGGCTCGCCGTCCATCGTCAGCAGCGAGGCGAAGGGACCCTCCGCACCCTGCAGCGGCGTCGCGCGCGCCATGTTCGAGCCGACCGTGATCGCCCAGATGGCCAGCTGGTCCCACGGCAGCAGGTAGCCGGTGAAACTCAGCAGCAGCGTAAGCAGCAGCAGCACCACGCCGATGACCCAGTTGAACTCCCGCGGCGGCTTGTACGAGCCGGTCATGAAGACGCGGAACATGTGCAGCCAGACGGTGAGCACCATGCCGTGCGCTCCCCACCGGTGCAGCTCGCGCATCAGGCCGAGCGGGATGGTCTCGCGCAGCTCCTGGATGTCGTTGTAGGCGCTGTAGGCAACCGGCCGGTAATAGAACATCAGCAGGATGCCGGTCACCGCCTCCACGAGGAAGAGGAAGAAGGTGACGCCGCCCATGCACCAGGTGAACGAGAGCGCGAGACCGCTCTTGCGCACACGCACGGGATGCAGGTGCAGGAATACGTTACTGAGGACCGCGAGCGCACGGTTGCGCTGCGTGTCCGGATAGCCGTGCCGGAAGATGGACTTCCAGATCTGGGTCTCCCGCACCTTCGTGAAGAGGCTCTTCTTCGGAGGCTTCCTCATCGGCGGCTTGGGGGTGGCGGTGGTCGACATGTACCGTTCGGACTCCCTATCCTTGCCTAAGCACCCTGGTTCCATTGAGCCAACAGCTGGCGGGCGCGCTCCCGTACGTCGGCGTCGCCTTCGTACTCCGTGCCCGTCAGTTTGCGGACGAGGGCGACAACCTCGGGGTCGTCGCCGCAGTCGAGCAGCTCGACCGCATGCATGGCCTTGCGGATGAGCTGGCTGTGGAGGTCGTACTGACTGATGCCGGACATGCGCTGATCCATCTCGCTCGCCGGCACGAGCTTCTCGAGATAGGAGCGATCGAGCATCGTCTTGAGGACCGGCAGCGCGGCCTCGCGCTCGTCGACCTTGGCGAGCAGGAGCGCGGCGGTGAAGCGCACGTCCTCCTCGCGATCGCCGAGCGCCGTCTTGATCAGGTCGCGGGTCGAAGCGCTCAGGTGGAACGGCACGCCCGCGGTCTGCTCGAGCATCGCGACGGCGTAGATCGCCACCTGCCGCGTGCCCGCGTCGTCGTTCGTCGCGAACTCGCGCATGCGCGACAGCGACTCGCGGTCCCCCATCTGCGCAAGCGTGCGGATCGCGTGCGACCGCGTCCACGGATGCGCATCCTCCATCGCCTCGCGCACGGCCGGGATGGCGCGCGGATCATTGAGACGACTGAGAATGCTCAGCGTGAGCACCGCCATGCGCGGCGGGTCGGCGCGCTCGGTGCGCGCCTTGTCGAGCGCGCTGCAGAGCGCGTCGATCATTTCCTGGCTGCGGAACTCCTCGGGGATGTCGTCCTTCAGGCGCGCGGCCAGCTCGAACGCCGCATGCCACCGTCGCGTGACGGTGTCCGACTTCAACATCTCGACGAAGTCCGCGGAGCTCGTTGCGCCTCCGCCTACGACCATGCGCACGCCGAGGTAGACACCCACCGCGAGGAGCACGATGAGCATCGGGATGGCGAAGAATTGGACTGCCGTCTTGAGCCAGCCGCCGGACTGTTCCGCGTCCGTGAAGTCGGCGTAGCTCGCAGGTGTCTTCGTGGGTTCCGGACCTTTGGATTCCATGAGGATCGCGAGCGGTCGTAAACTACTGAGAACACTGGATCTCCGCAAGTTTTCCTCGGCCCGGGTGCTATGCTTTCGAGCCGTTTCACGATGCGGATTGTGACTCTCATCTCCGGCCCGAATGGGGCACCGTTGGCGCGACGATTGAGCGACGAGATCCGTTCGTTCAATGCTGAGATCGACTTCCGTCTGCGCTTCCTCCACATGGAAATCGAGGAGGTCGTCCTTGGCCCGAAAGGGGTCAGCGACGACGCCGCGATCGAACTGCCCGAAGAGGAGCCGTTGGCGGTCCGCGCGGCGCGTCTGGCGCTCGTTCTCGCGCAACAACGCCCCGTCGTGTTCGTCGTCGTCGGAGATGGGGCGTGGGCGGACGCCGCGGCCGCCGCTGCGATCGCCACCGACGTGCGCTTCGCGGTCTTCGGCGCGAGTGCCGCAGGCTCACTCGGAACGGCCGGCGACGACGTGCTCGACCTCGGCGACGATCCGGCGACCGCGCTCGATCGACTCACCGGTGTCGCGCGGGAGATACGGTAGATGTACGTTTTGGGAATTGGTGGCCTGGGATATCAGGACACTTCGG
>JBCDBY010000181.1:0-9333 GCA_039182715.1 Planctomycetota bacterium | reverse complement strand
TCGGTGCTGAGCAGATAGCGTCGATACCACTCCGAGTTCCAGAAGGATGTGGTCCAACGCGTCCTGCTGGCCCACGAAAACCGCAAGTCGACGGAGTCGTGGCTCCTTCGCATCGGCGACGCGGCGGTGCCGGCGCTGACGCAGGCGGTGGAATCCCGCGACGCGGAACAGGCGGCGTGGGCGGCGAAGATGCTTCTGCTTTTGGGGGAGGTGCCGTCCGGCGCGATTCTCCAGCGCCACCCGGAGGACTGGTCCATCCAGCCCGACGCATGGCTCACGATCCTGCGCGCGGACCCGGCCGAGCGCCGGAGCGTGAAGAACGGACTCATCGGAAAGGCGCCTCTGGCGTCCCTCCTGCACGCCGCGTCGACTTCGGTCGAAGAGCTCGTGCGCGTGCTGGCCGGACCCGCCGGCGCGACCGGTGCCGCGCGCCACGAGCTGATGATCCAGTCGCTGCTGCTGGGGCTGCACCGATCGAAGGACGCCGCCGCGCACGCGGCCATCGCCGAGCTCGCCGTGCATCCCAAGTCGCCGCGGACGCTGCGGCCGATTGCCACGGCGATCGTGCTGGAGCATGGCTGGACCGGCGCGACCGCCGAGGACTGGCTTGCGTGGAGCCGCGATGCCGAGACGTTCGAAGCGCGCTTGGGCGGCCTCGGGGCGGCCAGCGCCGCGCTGCAGTCGGGCGACGCGGAACTGATCGACGCCATGCTGCGCGATATCCGGGAGGCCCGCGCGGTGAGCGAGGAGATCGGTGGGGAACTCGCGGATGCGTTCGGGAAGGGGCTGATCTGGAACGGACTCTCCACGCAGCTCGAATGGACGCCGGCCCGCGTGCGCGACTACATTCTCGCCTGCTGCAATCCGGAAGCCGAAGGGCATGCCGTGGACTTCCTGCGCATGCTGCGCGATGACCGCCGGCGCGGGCGCAACGTCGTGCACGGTCTGCTCGAGGCGCCCGAGTCGCTTCCCTTCCCCGACGTGTACGAGTTTCAGCCGATCGAGCCGATCTGGAAATTCGACGATCATCTTCCCGACAACGTGCTGGCGAGCGCGCGCTGGATCCGCACGGCCAAGAAGACCATCCGGGACCGCTGGGCAGACTGGAACGCGAAGCAGCGGCTCGCCGTTGTCCGCATGATGCAGGAAGGGTTGCTGGTGACGGACAAGGCGATGTACGAGATTGTGCGCGCCCTGGCACCGACGGTCCCCGCCATGGCCGAAGGCAGCGAGCTTCGAAACCAGATGGAGGAGCTGCTGGAGTGGGCGAGAGGGGAAGAAGCAGACTAGTGGCGGCCGTCCCGCGCGATGCGTTCCAGGTGCGCGACGTGCGCCAGGAACGCATCGCGCCCCTTCGCGGTGAGTCTTGCGGTCGTGCGCGGCTTGCGCTCGACGAACGCCTTGGTGACCTCGACGTAGCCTTCCTCTTCGAGCTTCTTGAGGTGCACGCCGAGGTTGCCCTGCGTGAGACCGAGCAGGCTCTTGAGTTCGGGGAAGGTCGCCTCGGGGCGCGTCATCAGCACCGTCACGATGCCGAGACGCGCCCGCGAGAGCAGAACCCCGTCGAATTCGTGGCTCAAGCAGCCTCGTTCCGCAGCCGCGCGACGCGCCGCTCCGCCATGACGCCCGGCACGATCATGCCGAGCCCCATCGCCGGCCCGAGAATGAACCCGCGATAGTCCGCCTGGAACCAGGCGAGCAGCGTCGCCGCGGCGATGACGATGCCGGACCAGCGATACTCCGGCATGTAGACGACGCCGACCATGTACGCCATGTTCGCGTAGACGAACCCCCAGATGAGCGGAATCGCCTCGGGGGGTACGAGTCCGATGGCGGTCAGCACGACGCCGAGCGCGACGTTCATGAAGACGATGCGCACCACCTGGCCCGCGACGAAGGTGTTTTCGCCCTCGAGCCGCGGTTTGCCGGAAAGCCGCATCTCGAAGATCGTGCTGCCGAGCGTGCCCAACGCGAGGGCGACGCCGCCCGTCCACGCCATGGCCGCGAGGTCCCCGCCCAGTTCGAACCAGTTGAGGAGCGGGTAGGCGACGAGCACGAGGCCGCCCCAGAGGACGAAGTGAAACGCGTGCGGATCGATGCGCGCCTGCGTACGGGTGAGGACCTCGCGGATGTACCGGAGATCCTCGTGAACGGTGGCTTCGGGCATGCCTAGTCCTCCCCCAGCAGCGCAAGCGCGCGCGCGAGCTGCTCGTCTTCCGGAAACCGATCGACGCCGCGCTCCCAGATCGCGCGCGCCCGCTTCGTGTTGCCCGCGTCCTTGTGGAGCGTGCCGAGTCGCATGTAGACAAGCACGTGGTCCGCGTGCGCGGGCTGCCGCTCCTGGATCTTCATCAGCGTCTCGAAGCGTTCGATGGCGCGCGGACGCAGACCGACGAACTCCGGCGCCATGCTGTCGCCGAAGGCGAGACTGTAGTGCGCCTCCCAGTGCTCCGGGTCGAGACGAATCGCCTCGGCGAAGGCGCGCTCCGCCTGCGCCCACACGGTGCCCTGCTCCGGGCCCGGCGGCGTCATGAACGCCGTCTTCGCGGAGTAGGCGGTCCCCAGCGCAGCGTGCAGATGCGGGTTGGTCGGGTCCTTCGCAATGGCGGCCTGCAGCTGCTCGATCGTCGAGGCGATCGCATCGCGCTGCTTGCCGAGCCGCGCGAAGAACCGCTGCGAACGCGCGCGTGTGTAGGGCTGCGTAGCAAACTCCTCGACGGAGGCGGATGCCGACGCCGACGGAGGCTTGGAATCCGGCGCGCGCGTCGGCTTCGACGAGGGTCCGGGCTCCCTTGTCACCCGCTTCTCCAGCGTCTCGATCTTCTCGGCAAGTTCCATCGCCACCACGTCCCACGCAGGGGGCGGCGCCACGCGCGTGGGCGCGGCGCGGACCGGGGCGGGGTCGAGCTGGCGGGCCAGGACGCCCCCACCGAGGCCGGCCAACAAGGCCATCGCCAGCAGGAGCAGGGTCTGTTTCGTCGTGTGCATGCTTGGTTCTCCTCTTTCGCTTGCAGACTAGTCTGAATTATAGACTTTGCCCGCAAGAATCCAGGGAGCGTCTCTAAGTCGTTGCAGAAAAGGGTCTTACGCCGTCGGCTCGAGGTGCCAGCCGAGACCATCGACACCCTCGGTCCGCGCCAGAACCCGGTGCACCGCCTCGGCGCCGGGTCGCGTGGCGGGATCCACGTGGAGGTACCAGAGCCCCGCCCCCTCGTCGTCGTCCGGCCGGAAGCTCACGATCACGTGGTGCTTGCCGCGAAAGCGCCCGGCCCAACCGAAGTCCTCGGCGATCGGCTCGGGATCGATCTCTTCGCCGTCGGCCTCCAGACCCTGGAGCAGCTGCGCCACGAGATCGTCGCCAAAACAGCCGGGGTTGATGAACGACTCCTTCTCCTCGGTCGTGTTGAACCCGCGGGTCCGAAAGGTCGCGAGACAGCGAAGCGGCTCGGCACCGGCATCGACGGCGTGTCGCTCCTTTCGGTCACGAAGCCAGCGACGCAGGCCGTACGCGACGAAGAGAGAAGGCCAGACGACGGCGAAGCCGAGCAGCGCGGTACGCACCTGGGCGGCGGTGGCCTCGCCGGGCGCGCGCAGCGGCCGGTCGAAGATGAACTCCGAGACCCCGGCTGCGATGAGGACGAAGAGCCCCATCACGATCATCAGCAGGATCAACACGCCGATGCTGGCCAGCACGCCGCCCAGCACGACCCCGCCGAACTCGCGCGCGGGATGCGCCAGCCCCGCGCGCAGCGCCTGCTGCTCGGCGGGAAGCATCGGAGCGGACGGCGTTGCGGCGCCTTGCACGTCGGCCATGCCCCCCTTATCGGCGGAACGATGCGTCCCGCTGAGACATGAAGCGCAGCAGCCACGCCCGCGCCATGCTCCAGAGACGCTGGACCTTGCGCTCCGACACCCCCATCGCCTCGGCCGTCTCCGGCACGGAAAGCCCGGCGAAGTAGCGCAGTTCGACCACCTGCGCCTGCCGCTCGTCGACTCGCGCGAGAAGATCGAGCGCTTCGTTCACGGCGAGGATCTCGGCGACCGGATCGACCCCGCCCTGCAGCGCCTCGTCCAACGTGATGCGCGCGCGCCCACCGCCCCGCTTGAGCGAGCCGCGGCGGCGCGCGAAGTCGACCAGGATGCCGCGCATGGCGCGCGCGGCGGTGGCGAGGTAGTGCTGCCGGTCCTGGAACTCCGTGCTGCCCGCGCTGATGCGCAGGTAGGTCTCGTGCACCAGCGCCGTCGGCTGCAGGGTGCCGCCCGCGGTACGGCCACGCATCTGGAGTCGCGCGATGCGATGGAGCTCGTCGTAGAGCAGCCGACACGCCTCGTCCGCCGCGCCCGGCTCACCGTGGCGCATGCCTTCCAGGGCGCGCGTAATCGGCCCCGCGGTTTTTTGGTCGGAGTCGCCCACGGTTTGCGGTTTCGAAAGGGAAGCCGGATTGTAGCGAAGCGCATGCGCGCTTGACGATGGGCACCCGCCCCGGCTCCACTGGTGCCGGGACGATGGACGAGAAGCAGACGCGTCGGATCAACGGGATCTTCGAGCGCGCCCTCGATCTCGAGGGGGCGGCGCGTCCGGAGTACCTCGCGCGGTTCGACCCGCCGACGCGTGTCGCGGTCGAAGAGCTGCTCGCCGCGCACGGCGGCCTGGGCGCGTTTCTCGAGCAGTCGGCGCCCGAGCAGCTCCAGCCGCGGCCGCTCGAACGGGGCGTCATGATCGGCCACTTCCGGGTGATGCGACCCATCGGGTCGGGCAGCGGGGGCACCGTCTACGAGGCGGAGCAGGAGAGCCCGCGCCGTCACGTCGCCCTCAAGGTGCGGCTCGACCCGCTTGGCTCGGACGCGACGCACCGCCGGTTCCGGGAGGAGGCGGAGATCCTCGCGCGGCTGCGCCATCCGGCGATCGCGCACGTGTACGAAGCGGGCATCCACGAGGACGCGGCCTACTTCGCGATGGAGCTCATCCCGGAGGCGAAGACGCTCACGGAGTTCGTGGACCGCCAGTCGCGCGAGACGCGGCTACGGCTCTTCGTGCAGCTGTGCGACGCGGTCCAGCACGGGCACGGCAAGGGCGTGGTGCACCGCGACCTCAAGCCGGGCAACATCCTCGTCCCGCCCGACGGGCAACCGAAGATCATCGACTTCGGGATCGCCAGCGTCGAAGGATCCGGCGCGGCGGCGCAGGCGCTGTTCGGCACGCCCCCCTACATGAGCCCGGAGCAGTGCATCGTCGGCAACGAGGACGTCGACGCGCGCGCGGACGTCTACGCGCTGGGCGTGATCCTGTACGAGCTGCTGAGCAACGCACTTCCGCACGAGACGCGGGGCCTGCCGATCACGGAAGCGACGCGGCAGATTCGTGACGAGCCGCCCGGCGCTCTGCCGGCGGGCGTGCCCGCGGACCTGCGCGCAATCGTGGCCAAGGCGCTGCGCAAGGACCGCGCGCTGCGCTACGACACCGCCGCGCAACTGGGCGACGACGTCGGGCGCTTCCTTGCGCGCCAGCCCGTCACGGCGCGCCCGGCCGGGTGGGCGCACCAGGTATCGCTGTTCGCACACCGGCACACGGGGCTCGTCGCGACGTCGATGCTGCTGCTCGCGGTCCTGGTGGGCGCTGTCGTGGTCAGCTCGACGTATGCGCTGCAGGCACGCGAGGCGCGGGCGCGCGAGGAGATGGAGGCCTACATCGCGCACATCGCGGCGGCGGACGGCGCGCTCCGGCTGCAGAACGTCCGCGAGGCGCGCGAGCATCTCGACGACGCGCGCCCTTCGCTGCGCGGCTGGGAGTGGGATGTGCTGGCCGACCGGTTGGACGGAAGCGTGGCGACCTATGCCATCGAGGAGCGCGCGGATGCCACGTTCAATCCGGCCGGCACCCACGTCACGCTGGTCGGCATCCGGAACACCTTCGTCGTCACCGAGTTCCGCACCGGAAAGATCGTGCACGTCGAGGAGCTGGCTGCGCGCGGCGCCGAAGCGCGCTTCCATCCCGCGGGCGAGCAGGTCGCCATCGCCCGCTGGGACGGCAAGATCGAGTTCCGGGCGACGAAGGACTGGCAGCCCCTCTTCACGCTGTCGATGCCCGGCGGCTCCTATCTTCGTTCCGTGTTCAGCTCCGACGGCACGCGGTTCGCCACCGGCAACGAGGACGGGGAACTGCGGGTGTGGAGCCTCCCGGACCGCACGCTTCTCTGTGAGTTCGAGTTCGAAGGCATCGACAGCCTCTCGTTCGACGCGGCCGGGCGGCGGCTTCTGGCCGGCACGCGCGACGGCATGATCCACGTCCTCGACGTCGCGGCCGGGCGCGCGCTGCGATCGATCGACGCGCACGACGGCGGCGTGGGCTACGTCGCCTTCGCGCAGGACGGGTCGCGCCTGGTCTCCGCGTCCGACGACGCGCGCGTCGCGGTGTGGGACGTCGAATCGGGTCGGCGCACCGCGCTGCTCGCCGACCGCCCCGCCCGGATCCGGGAAGCGGTTCCGCTCGACGATGGGCGGCGACTCGTCACCGCGCACGTCAACGGCTCGCTGACCGTCTGGAACCTCGACGCCGGCCTCGTGGAGGCGGTTCTGTACGGCCACGAGAACGATATCGACTCGCTGACCGCGAGCCCGGACGGGAAGTTCCTCGTGACGACCAGTAACGACATGACGGCGAAGATCTGGGAGGTGCCGGACACGCGCAGCGATCGGTTCGGTCTCCCGCGCATCGCCCGCGAGGTCACCTATGACGACGCCGGCACGCGGATCGCCGTGTCGGTCTGGGACGGCACGGTGCGCGTGCGCCGGCTGGACGGATCGGAACCGGAGTTCGTCCTGGAGGCGGACGAGGAGCGCGCCCACGCGTCCGCCTTCAGCCGCGACGGGACGAAGCTCGCGACCGCCGGCGATGGACGCGTCGCCGTGTGGGATCTCGCGACGCGGGCGCTCATCCGCGCCTTCACCTTCGAACGCACGGCCGCCGCGACCACGGTGGCGTTCGATGCGAGCGGGCGACGACTGCTCTGGGGCGACTGGTCGAACCAGGTGCATCTCTACGACCTCGAGGCGGATCGGCTGCTGCACCGCTGGAGCGCGGACGGCAGCGTGAAGGCGGTGGCGTTCCTGCCCGGCGAACAGTCGGTGCTCGCGTGCGCGCGCACCGGGACGATGCACCTGTGGGACATCGCGACCGGTGCCGCCCGTCGCCCCATCCGGACCGGAGGCTCGTCCGTGGATGCGTTCGCGTTCGCCCGCGACGGCCGGCGCATCGCCGTCGCCGGCGACTCGTTCGTCTGGATCTACACGTTGTCGGACTGGGCGCTGCAGGCGCGCTTCGAACTCCCGGACACCGGCCTGGGAAGCATCGACTGGGGCCGGAACGACTCGCGCATCGCGGTCGGCTCGGCGCACGGGCTGCGGCTGCTGCACCCGGACAACGGACGCATCGTCTGGAGCTACCGCCCGCAGAGCTGGATCTGGGGACTCGCGTTCGCGCCCGACGGCGAGCAGCTCGCGCTGGCCACCGGCTCCTACTCCGGCGGGCACTGCCGCGTGGAATGGATCGGCCGCGCCGAGGGGCGCCCCTGGCCGCCGCGCGAAGCGATCGTCCGCGAGCCGGGCGAGAGTCCATTCGTGCGCTGAATTCCTGGCGGCGCACACGGACCGTTTGCGGTTCCTCCCACACACGGAGGAACCCATGCGAACCATCACCATCTTCTGCCTCGTCGCGCTGCTGAGCGGATGCAGCTCCGGCTCGGACGATCCGCCGATTGCGTCCGTGGCCACACAGATCGCGGAGCTGCAGGGCTGTCTGGCCGACGGACTCGACGACATCATCGGCACCCTGGGCGGGTTCGAGACGCTGCTCGCCATCGCTTCCGATCCCGCTTCGGCCGTGAGGCTGGGCGTGACCTGGACGCCGATCTCACCGACCGAGTACGACTTCACGATTCCGATCGACCTGGACGGAGACGGCACGGACGACGGCAGCTTCGACGGAACGGCGATCTTCTCGGACACGCCGACCGACGGCATCGCACTCGGTGACACCGTGGACGTCTTCTGGACGCTGATCGGCAACCCGAACCTGACCGGAACGGCCGACCTGCTGCTCACGTTCGACGCGACGCATCTCGCGCTCTCCGGAACGCTCGCGTTCTCGGATCCCAGCGGTGACTGCGCATTCACGATGACGGCCGACGCTGCGACGCCGCTCGAGCTGGTCATCGCGGGCGCATGGCCCCCCGCGCCGGCGTTCGAGATCCCGCAGTCGCGCATCTCGGTCGGCGGTGACTTCGAGATCGTCGTGATTCTCAACGGAAACAAGCTGGAGACGATCGTCGTGTTCCTCAACGACGAGGACATGATCGAGTTCCGCGATGCGACGGTGGAGATCGAGGGCGAGACCCAGTCGGTCGACATCGAACCGATCGAAGGCGAGAACGGCGGCGGCGGCGAAGGCATCGGCCCGATCACGAACGAGTGCCCCGATTTCGAATCGAGAGGAAACTTCGAGCTGATCCCGGCGGACTACCGCGGCACGTTCTACCTCGCCACGCAGATCAACGTCGTCGAAGGCAACCAGCGCACCTCCAGCTTCACGTACCACGTCTACACGGTGACGCTGGGCCAGGGGAACGAGCTCGACGTGACGCGCCGCGAGATCCCGAGCGGCACGACCGAGTCGTTCACCGCCGCGGTCGGCGGTCCCGGCAACACCGAGAATCCCCGCTCCGACGTCGCCCGATACGAGTTCACCGCCGAGGACGGGCTTCGAGAGGAGGGCCGGCTCTTCCTCAACTGCGATGCGCGGCTCGGGTACGGACTGCGCGTCATCGCCGAGCGGTTCGGCAACCAGGGCTTTGCCGAGAAGGGCGTGCTCGCGCAGGGATTCCGCTGCCAACCGGATCTCGACGTCACCGCCTTCAACGAATCGTGGATGGTCGAGTACGCCTGCTTCCAAAGCAGCGGCGTCCCGGGCGGCTCGATCATCGGCTTCGAGTCCTTCGACGTGCGCACGGTGCAGGCCGGGGCCATCCGCGTGCTGATCGACGCCGTGGATGCGACGCTCGAGCAGGAGTTCGTCGTCGACATCGATGTCCAGGAGGTCGGCGCCGCCAACATCGGGCTGTTTGAGATCGTCGTCGAGGGATCCGGGAACTACATCGAGCGAGGATTCCTCGGCGTCTACGTGGATCCGTCCGGTCAGCCCCGGCTGCGCAAGGTGGGCTTCGTGTTCCCGGGCGGGAATACCCAGATCGGAGTCTCCACGTGCACGGCCAACAGCTACCGGGAAGGGGAAGTGGATCCTCAATAGGGATCCGGCGCGGGGGGGCGGGGGGGAACCCC
>JBCDBY010000180.1:0-9350 GCA_039182715.1 Planctomycetota bacterium | reverse complement strand
TCGGTCGCGGCCGCGGACGACACGAGACGGCTGCTCGGGATCGAGACGGCCGAGCCGCTCTTTGTCGTCGCCGGCACCTTTACGCACGGCGCGGCCCGCAAGCGCAGCGCGATCACCGGCGTGGACCGCGGCGCCACCATGACGGTCCCGCACGACGACGACGGGCGCGCGGTACCGCTCCCGGAGAGCGGCGTCCTGCTCCCCGTGCGGCTCGCCGAGCTGCTGGGCGTGCGGGAGGGCGACACCGTGCGATTCCGTCCGGTGCGCGGCGAACAGCGCGAGTACGAGGTTCCGGTGGGGCGCGTCATCCAGAGCCTCGTCGGCCTCGGCGTCTACGCCGACCGCGCGTGGCTCAACCGGTTGCTGGGCGCGGAGGCCAACGTCTCCTCGATCCAGATGACGGCGGCGCAGGACTCCGCGCAGCGGCGCAGCTTCCTGCGCGACCTCAAACGCTATCCCGACGTCGAGGGCATCAGCGCCGTCGCGGAGGATCGCGAGCGGCTCGAGCGCGAATTCATCTCCAAGCTCGATGCGGTCACCTGGATCATCGTCCTGTTTGCGGGTGTGATCTTCTTCGGGTCGGTGCTCAACAGTTCGCTCGTTGCGCTGGCGGAGCGGCGGCGCGAGATCGCGACCTTTCGCGCGCTCGGCTACGAGCCGGGCGAGATCTCCGCCATGTTCCTGCGGCAAAGCATGGTGCTCACCATGACCGGCACGCTCCTGGGGCTGCCGATCGGCTACGCGATCCTGGCGTCGCTCGCGCAGCAGAACCAGAACGACCTGTTCGCGATGCCGTGCATCATTCATCCGTCGTCCTACGTCTGGACCATCCTGCTCGCGCCCGCCTTCGTGCTGCTGGCGCAGTGGGTGGTGGCGCGCGACATCCGCGCGATGGCCTGGCTTCTCGAACTGGGGGCCAAGGAGTAGTCATGAAGGGCAAGATCATCTTTGCCGTCGTCGCCCTCGCGCTCATCGCGTGGGCGATCGTGGAACCCCGACTGGAGCGCACCGAGGTGCCGGTCGCGCAGGCGCGACGCGGCACGCTGCGCGCCTATGTGGAGGAGCGCGGGCGCACGGCGCTTCCGCTCACGCACCGCTTTTTCATGCCGGTCGGCGGCCGCATCCTTCCCATCACGTTGCGCCCGGGCGATCGCGTCACCAAGGGGCAGGTCGTCGCCCGCCTCGACGTCGTCGACCTCGACACCGCGGTCGGTGTGGCGCAGGCGCGCATCGAGCGGCTGCAGGCGGAGATTCGCGTGCAGCGCTCCGATTCGCTGGAGAAGCTCACCGTGCGCGAATACGCCGACGTTTCGAAGTCGTTCGGCAAGGTGGTGCAGACGGCGAAGGAGTGGGTCGTCGCGACCGAGGCGCAGCGCGAGTTCGCCGCGTGGTACCTCAAGGCGCAGGAGGACGCGGCGCGCTCGGGCGCAGCGAGCGAGCAGCTGGTGCAGCGCGCGCGCACCGAGCTGGCGCAGGCCAAGGTGAGCGTGATCGTGAACCAGCTCGTCGCGGAGGCGCTGGAGCTGCTCAAGATCGCGATGGACATCTACCCCGACCTGGTGAAGGAGCAGCTCAACATCAACGCGATCCGGGCGGAGGCGCTGGAGGCGCAGCTGTCGGAGGCGAAGCTGGAGCTGGAGCGGCTGAAGCGCGATCGCGGCCGCGCGGAGGTGAAGTCCCCGATCGACGGCGTGGTGCTGACGCGCCACCTGGAGAACGAGCAGGTTGTTCCGGCCGGAACGGCACTGCTCGACATCGGCGATCTCGGCACGCTGGAGGTCACGGCCGAGATCCTGTCGCGCGACGCGATCGCGGTGCGGCCGGGGCGCGAGACGCTCATCTTCGGCGAGGCGATGGGCGAAGCGACGCGCAAAGGCACCGTGGAACGGATCTATCCGAGCGCGGTGACGAAGCTCTCCAGCCTCGGCGTGGAGGAGCAGCGCGTGACGGTGCGCGTGGCGCTCGGGCCCGACGAGGCCGACGCGCCGCTCGGCGTGGGCTATCGCGTACGCGTGCGCATTTACACGGACGAGCGCGAAGGCGTCGTGATCATGCCGCGCACGGCGCTCATCCGAACGCAGGGCGACGTCTGGCGCGTCTTCGTCGAACGCGACGGCAAGGCGGAGCTGGTCGAGGTCGAGCTGGGGCTGGCCAACGATCGGGAGGTCGAGGTGCGGAGTGGGGTCGAGGCGGACGAGCGCGTCGTGATTGCGCCGCCCGCCTCCCTCCGTTCCGGCGACAGGATCGAGGCGAGTGCACGGTAGTCCCACTGCTCCCCATGGACTCGCTCGGGAGCGTCGGCACCTTTCGCGCCCGCTACTCGGGATCGACGGGCTTGCGAAAGCGCTCGATCCGAACGATCTCGATGCCGGGCTCCCAGGTGGCCGGATTGTTCGTGGTGGTGTCCGGCGGGCCAAACGTGGCGCGCAGGATCTCGGCGGTCCCGTCGCCGTCGATGTCGGCCACGTCGAGATCGCGGCTGAACGCGGCTTCGGACTCCGGACGGACCTCCTGAAAGAGGCCGGACCCGTCGTTCTCCCAGTAGTCGTTCGCTTCGGTGATCGTGCCGTTGATCACGTCGAGGTCGCCGTCCCCGTCGAGGTCGAGGATGGCGGCGACAATGGTGCAGTTCATGCCCACGTTCTTGCCGTGCAGAGTGAGCGCTCCGGCGCCGTCGAAATTGCGGTAGACCCAGTTCCGGCTCCGATCCTTGACGGTCTCGAGCGGGGCGTTCCCGATGAACACGTCGTTGGATCCGTCCTGGTCGAGATCCACGATGCGGACGACCGTCGTCAGGCTTCGTCCGAGACGCTGCGTCGTATCAACGAACACGCCTCCTTCGTTCAGGTAGACGGGGTTGGCGGCAAGGGTCCCCACGACGAGATCGACGCGGCCGTCCCCGTTCAGGTCTCCCAGGTCGAGACGTCGCGATCCCGGAATCTGCTCCTGCTGGACGCGCTCGAACCGCAGGCCGGGGCGGTTGCGATAGACGAGGAGCCGATCCTGCGAGATCGCGACCACGTCGAGCCTCCCATCCCGGTCGACGTCGCCGAGCGCGCATCGCTCGGCATCGATTCCCAGATCGGTGACCAGCTCGAACTGCCCGCTCCCGTCGTTGCGCAGCAGTTCCGCTTGGTAGACCCAGGCCGCATCGAACCGTTCGGACGTCCCGAGGATGTCGAGATCCCCGTCGGAATCGAGGTCGCCGACACAACAGTCCTGCCAGGTCGCGGAGCGAAGGATGACGCTCTCCGAGAAATTTCCCAGCCCGTCGTTGCGCAAGAGGACCTTCTCCCCCGTGACCTCGATCGAGGCGAAGACGTCAACGTCGCCGTCTCCGTCGAAGTCCCCAGTCGTCACCACGAAGGTGCGCTTGCCTTCGAGGAGAAGATCCGGATCGGTGACGAGCCGAAATCCCCACTCCGGTTCCGGTTCCGGTTCGGCCGGGGGCTCCGCCGTCGCCGGCTGGATCTCGAAGGTGAGCGAGCCCTCTCCTTGGCCGAAGTGCTCGATCGCGCGAAGTCGGATGGCTCCCGCCTCCGGCACGCGAAAGCCGGGAACCGTCTTGCGGCCTCGGTCGGCGGCCGTGAACTCGACGGCTGTGGGCGTCTCGGCGGCGACCTGGTCGCACTCGAAGCGGACGCGACCGCTGAAGTCGTCGACGACCGCGTTCCCTTGCCTTGCCACGATCTCCAGCGAGAACTCCTCGTTCGCCCGCACGAGCCCGGGCGACGCGCGCAATTCCAGCACGATCGGCCGGTCATCCCCGCTCCCGCCCGAGCCGCACCCCACGAGCAGGGCAGTCCAAAAGATCATCCACCGATGCATGGCCGTACCTCCTTGCCACTGGGACCGGGCCGGGATGTCGAGCGGATGCAAAAAACGTCGCCGACGAGTCCGTGGTCATCGCGCCGTCGGCGTCGTTGCACTCGAGCGAACGTGGCCTGCGGTCGGTCTGGATTGCGACGGAGGCACGGAGAGTGAAGCAGGACGGATATCGGTTGCCCGATGTCCCCCTTTTCATGCGCACCCATGGACTGCCCTTGGCGTCGGCGAAGCCGTCTGGGTCTTCGGAGAGCCTTCCGCTCTCCGTGTCTCCGTGGCGATTCCCCGCGTCGCCTCGATCGAGGACGTGCCGGAGTCTCCGCAGCGATTCGCTCCGTCTCGGCTAGTCGCGTTCGACCCGCGCGATCTCGATGCCGTCCTTGCCCGGCGACGATACGCCGCGGGTCAACGTGGCGGTCGCGCGCAACAGGTCCAGGTCCCCGTCTCCATCGATGTCCGCCTCCCGAACCGCGAGTGTGTTGAAGAACTCGTGGTCCCGGACGCTCTCTTCGAAGCGTGCCGAGCCGTCGTTCACCCACAGCTCGCCCCGTGCGGTTCCGGCCCCGTTCACCAGGTCCAGGTCTCCGTCGAGATCGACGTCGATCAGTCCGACGGCGATCGTGCACATCTGTCCGGCCGAACCGCGATCGTTTACGAATCGCCCGTCTCCGTCGTTGATCCAGATGTGATTGAGCCCCGGGAGGCTGCCGCCGGCGTAGTTGCCGGCCACGAAGTCGACGTCCCCATCACCGTCGAGATCGCCGGCTCGAATCGAGGTCGTGATCCACTGACCCAGCAACTGGCCGGTGTCCACCAGGCGGCCGCCGTCATTGCGCCAGACGCGGTTGCCGGCCAGGCGGTGCCCGGACAGCAGGTCGAGGTCTCCGTCGCCGTCGATGTCGGCGAGTGCGAAGGCGAGTATGTGATCGGCAACGTGTTCCTCGTGCAGGGCGAAGCGGCCCTGGCCGAGTCCGCGATGAACCTCGATCCGGTTGCCGTCGGCGAGTATCAGGTCCAGCGTGTCGTCGCCGTCGAGGTCTCCCAGCACGAGGGCATGCCCGTACAGAGCAAGACCGGTGTCCAGGGTGAACTTCCCGGTGCCGTCATTGATCATCAGGGAGACCTTGCCGGCGTTGGTGCGCAGGCCGATGACGTCGATCGATCCGTTGCTGTCGATGTCACCCTGGGCGATGGCGCTCCAACCGCGGTCATGAACGGGTTCGTCGGCGATGAAGAACCCCTGGCCATCGTTGCGGAGCAGGAAGTATTCGGACTGCGCGATGGGGAGGTCGGAGGCGGCGAACAGATCGATGTCTCCGTCGCCGTCGAAATCGGCCGCCTCGAACAGGTGGCAGCGGCGTCCGACCGCTGCCGGCGGACGGTCGAAGACGAGCCGAGCCGGGCCGCGCGGTTCGACATCGACGGGCGGAGCGGAGGCGGCGGGTTCGACCGTCAGAACAAGCGAGGCGACGTCCCCTTCGGGGAACTCGACGGCGCGCAGCGTGAAGCGTCCGGCGTCTCGCATCCGAAATCCGGACACCACCTTGCGCCCCCGGTCGTCGGCCGAAAAGGTGGTCGTCGTCGGAAGACTCGCGTCGGGATCATCGCATTCGAATCGAACTCGACCCGTATAGGAGGGCTCCACCAGCCCGCCGCGTCGTGCCGTCACTTCGAGCGAGAACGGCTCGTCGACCCGGACCGCATCACCGACGACACGCACTCCGAGCGCGATCGCCGACTCCTCGCTCTCTCCTCCTCCGCCGCCGCAACCGAGCAGCAAGGCAGTCCAGAGGACTGTTCGGGCTCCCATCGCTGTACCTCCTGACGACAAGACGCGCCCGGAGCGACGACCGGATGCATGAAACCGTCGGAAAGGCGACCGGATCGAATGACGTGCGCGTTCGATTCGGATTGCCACGGAGACACGGAAACACGGAGGGTGAAGAAGGGGGGATTGGTGGCCCGATGTCCCCCCTTTATTCGCCCCCATGGACTGCCTTCGGCGTCGGTGAAGCCGTCCAGGACTTCGGAGAGCGTTCCGCCCTCCGTGTCACCGTGCCTCCGTGGCAACTTCCCGCTCAAACCCCGTCCAGAACCCGCCGGACTTTCCGCAGCGCATCACTCGGACGGAACGGCTTGGGCAGGAACATCTCCGCCTTGGCATCGAGGCCGCTTCGCTTGACGGCGTCGGCGGAGTAGCCGGAGATGAAGAGCACCTTGGGCTCCGGGATCTTGTCGCGCAGCAGCGCGGCGATGCGCGGGCCGCTGGCGCCGGGCATGACGACGTCGGTCAGGAGCAGCTGGACGCGTTCGCCCTGCTCCTCGATGTGCGCCTTCGCCTCGCGCCCGTCCGACGCGACGATCACCTCGTAGCCGCGCTCGCGCAGCGTTCGCGTGAGCTGCTCGCGGATGCGCGCGTCGTCCTCGCAGAGCAGGATCGTCTCGTCGCCGCCCGGCATCTCGCCCGGATCCGCCTTCGGTTCGCTTTCGCTTCGCGGCGGCGGCGGGTTGATCGCCGGCAGCTGAATGCGGAACGAGGTTCCGCGCTGCGGCTCGCTGCGTACGAGAACCTCGCCGCCGTTGTTCTCCACGATGCCCTGCACGGTGGCGAGCCCGAGTCCCCAACCCGTCCCGACCTCCTTCGTCGAGTAGAAGGGCTCGAAGATGAGCGGAAGCACCTCGGGCGCGATGCCGTGTCCGGTGTCCTGGACGCGCAACTCGCAGAGCGGGCGTCCCGTGCGGTCCGATGCGGGGCGCGTTTCGATGCGCAACGTCCCGCCCTGCGCCATCGCGTCGGACGCGTTGGTGGCGAGGTTGATCAGCACCTGCTCGAACTGACTCGGGTCCATCTGGATCCACGGCGTCTCCGGATGCATGGCGAGTTCGATCGTCACGGCGCTCCCGAGCATACGCTGCAGCACGCCGTGCAGCGACTCGATCATCGCGGGCGGGTGGATGCGGCGCGGATCGGTGACCTCGGTGCGGCTGAAGCCCGAGAGCTGGCGCGTGAGTCGTCCGGCACGATCCGCCGCCTGGCCGATCTGGCCCAGCTCGCCCTGCAGGAACGCGTCGTCGAGACGGTCGCGGTCGATCGCGTCGCGCAGGAGCTCCAGCGAGCCCTGCACCGCGGTGAGCAGGTTGTTGAAGTCGTGCGCGATGCCGCCCGCCAGCCGGCCAAGCGCCTCCATTTTCTGGGCGCGGGCGAGGCGTGCCTCGATGCGCTGTCGCTCGTGCTCGGAGCGCGCGCGTTCCGCCGACTCGATGCTCAGCGCAACGAAGTCGCCCATCGTCGCGGCGAGCGACTTCTCCTCGGCGGTCCACTGGCGCGCGGCACCGATGTTCTCGTGGCAGACCACGCCGATCATCTGTCCGCGCAGCCGGATCGGCGCGTCGAGCATCGCCCCGATGCCGAGCGGCGAGAGGTAGCTCTCGGAGAACTCCTGCGTGCGCGGATCGGCGTGCGCGTCGTGCGCGTCGATGATGCGCTCCGCCTCGAGCGCGCGGAAGTAGTGCGGGTAGGCGGCCTGTTCGAGCAGCAGTCCGTGCGAGTGCTTCGCGGATTCCACTTCGAAGAGGTCCACGCACTCGATGCGGGCACGCTGTTCGTCGAAGAGCCAGATGCTCGCGCGCGGGACCTTCAGGAGCAGGGCGGCGGTCTCGGAGATGGCGCGCAGGTTGTGCTGTCGGTCCGACGCGTGACGACCGATACGTTCCGCGAGCCGGACGAGCGCCCGACCCGGGTGGTCGAACCCCGAAGTCTCATCCGCTCCGTACGGATTGGTCATGCAGCACTTCCGCTGGTCATTCTGGACTGATGGCCTCGTCGACGCAACGGGGAAGTCCGTCGCCTTGGGCTCGGCCGTTCGGCGTCCAACGTCCGACGTCGGACGTCGAACGTGTCATCCCGTGTGTCGATCGAGGAGGGTTTCTTGCGCGCTGACCCGGTCTCCGGGGGACTTGGGCTGGACGCGGACATAGCTGCCGTCGCTCTGGAGCTCCCAGGACTGGGTGTTGTCCTGGAGGTAGATCTCGAGCGTTTCCTGGACGACGCGCTGCCGCAGCCGCGGGTCCTTGATGGGAAAACAGGTCTCCACGCGCCGGAAGAGATTGCGGGACATCCAGTCGGCGCTGGAGCAGTAGGTGAGCTCCTCGCCCGCGGCGTGGAAGTGGCAGACACGGCTGTGCTCGAGGAAGCGCCCGACGATCGAGCGGACGCGGATGTTCTCCGAAAGCCCGGGCACGCCGGGGCGCAGGCAGCAGATGCCGCGCACGATCAGGTCGACCTGGACGCCCGCCTGCGACGCCTCGTAGAGCGCGCGGATGGTCGACAGCTCGCTGAGCGAGTTCATGCGCGCCACGATGCGTGCGGGGCGTCCCGCCTTCGCCTCGTCGATCTCGCGGCCGATCAGCTCGATGAGCGTCTTGTGCAGCGTGAAGGGGGACTGGAGCAGGCGGTTCATGCGCGTGGCGCGGCCGAGGCCGGTCAGCTGGTCGAAGAGCGCCTGCACGTCCTCGCCGAAGGAGGCGGATGCAGTCATGAGACCGACGTCGGTATAGGCGGTCGCGGTCTTCGCGTGATAGTTGCCGGTACCGAGGTGCACGTAGCGACGCAGCTTCTTCCCTTCGCGGCGCACGATCAGCAGCATCTTGGCGTGCGTCTTGTAGCCGACGATGCCGTAGACCACGTTCGCACCGACCGCCTGCAGCCGGCTTGCGATCTGGATGTTGGCCTGCTCGTCGAAGCGCGCGCGCAGTTCGACCAGCGCGGTCACGTCCTTGCCCGCCTGCGCCGCCTCGATGAGCGCCTCGACGAGCGGTGACCCGGAATCGGTGCGATACAGCGTCTGCTTGATCGCCATGACGTTCGGGTCGCGCGCCGCCTGGCGCACCAGTTCGACGACCGGCGCGAAGGACTGAAACGGGTGGTGCAGCAACACGTCGCCGCGCTGCAGGACCTCGAAGATCGGCTCTTCGCCGCGCAGGCGCGCCTGCAGGCCGGGCACGAACGGCTCGTACTTGAGGTCGTCGCGTTCGACGTCGTCGTAGATCGCCGCGAGCCGGTGCAGGTTGACGGCGCCGGACACGCGGTAGAGGTCCTCGCGACCCAGCTTGGCGTGGTCGAGGAGCAGCTCGACGAGATCGTCGGGCATGTCGTCGGCGACCTCGAGTCGCACCGCATCGGAGAAGCGGCGGCGCGGCAGCTCGCCCTGCAGCGCCTGCAGCAGGTTCTCCATCTCCTCCTCGTCCACCCACAGGTCGCTGTTGCGCGTGATGCGGAACTGGTGGCAGTTCTCGACGGTCATGCCGGGGAAGAGCTCGCCGACATGGGCGTGGATGATGGAGCCGAGCAGCGTGAAGTCGTGGCCGTCTCCCTGGTCGGCAGCTGGATCACGCGCGGCAGCGAACGCGGCATCGCCGTGCTGCAGGTGCCGCGTTCGCTGCCGCGCGTGATCCAGCTGCCGACCAAGGGAGACGGCCACGACTTCACGCTGCTCGGCTCCATCATCCACGCCCATGTCGGCGAG
>JBCDBY010000179.1:0-9367 GCA_039182715.1 Planctomycetota bacterium | reverse complement strand
GCCCGGGCTGGAACGGGCCGTTTTCTGCGCCGCTAGGGGGCGCGCGACCGGATCCTGGCCCGCGGTTTCCAGCACGCCGAACACGTCCTTGGCCCAATGGATGTCGGTGGCGAGCGCATCGGCCAGCGGCCTGCGCGCCTCCGGGTCGAGCCGCAGCGCCTTCTCGTAGAGCTCCACCGCCGCGCCGGTCGATCCGCTGGAGAGTCGCGATTTCGCTTCGCGTCGCAGGTAGTCCTGGGACTGCTCGCGCACGATGCGGGCGATGCGGGCGCGCGGCACGACCATGCGGCCCGCCGGCATGCGCAGCACCACCTCCGCCTCGCTCTCCGACTCGATTTCGCCGCTCAGCTTGCCGCCGCCGCGCAGTTCCACCACGTCGGCCGAAGCCGGGAGTGAACAAAGACAGAGCAGGACCAGCGCGCGCACGTCTCCTTATCGGAAGAAATGGCGCTGAAAATAGGCCATTCAGCCGGAGCGAGCCGCGTGCCGATAGGCAGGAGGCGCGACCGGTCCCCGGTCGGTCCTGAACTATGGGTTTCGCAGGCGAACTCACCACGATCGGCCTCGGAGAGGTCTTCCAGAACGTCGCCTTCAACCGCCTTACCGGCGTGCTGAAGGTGATGGAGCGGGACCGGCATGCCGAGGTCTATTGCGAGGAGGGCCGGATCAGGGCGTTCTCGCACGGTGACGACAAGCCGTTCGACTACGCGCTCATCGCCGAGCGCGCCGACGCCGCACCGGTCGACTCGATTCGCACCGCGCAGCGGCGCCGACGACGCCGCACGCTGCGCGCGATGCTCGCCAAGCAGGACGACTTCAACGAGCAGGCCTTCGACCACGGCGTCCGCCAGGCGGTCGAGGAAGAGGTGATCCTGCTGTTCGGCTGGAAGACCGCCTCGTTCCAGTTCGAGGACGGGCGCGCGCCGGCGACGCAGTTCGACAAGGACCAGCTCGAGTGCAACATCACGATCGACCCGCAGGCGGTCTCCATGGAGGCGGCACGGCGGCTCGACGAGTGGGAAGGCATCGCGCGCCAGATCGCATCCGAGCGCGAGATCTTCGTCGCCACGCAGGAGCCGACCGAGGATCTGCCCGAGGAGGCGGCGCACGTCCTGACGCTGCTGGACGGCACCCAGGACCTCCGCACCGTCCTCGACCAGCTCCCCGACCCCCGCTTCCACGTGCTGAAGACGGTCGCCGAGCTTGTCGAGAACGGCTGGGCTACGCGCGCCTCGGCCGATCACCTGCGCGAGCTGGCGCAGAAGGCGCAGGCGAGCGGCGAGGTGCATCGCGCCGCCACCTACCTCGAAAGCGCGCTGGAGCGTGAGGGCGGCGACCTCGAGGCGCGCGGCGATCTGGCGAAGCTCTACGAGAAGTCGGGCCGCAAGAAGGAAGCGGCGCGCGAGCAGAAGCGACTCGCGTTCGCGCGCGAGGAGCTGGGCGATCTCGATGGCGCGCTGGAGTGCTACGAGCGTGCGGCGGTGCTCGTCCCGTTCGACACCGACACGCTCGATCGCATCCTGAAGATCCACGACAACCGCGCCGAGCGGAGCGAGTTCATCAAGGCGGGTCGTAGGCTCGCCGAGGCGTACGCCGCGCAGTCGCTGCACGAGGAGGCGCGCGACGTCTACGTGCGCCTCGTGGAACGCGACGAAGAGAACATCGCGCTGCGCGAGGCGCTCGCTGCGACCTACGTGAAGCTGCACGAGCCGAAGCAGGCCGCCGAGGAGATGCTCGTCCTCGCGCGCCGCGCCTGGAGCGCTTCGGAGTTCCGCGACGCGCTGCACTACTATCGGAGCGTCCTCGCGGTCGACCGCGACTGCGACGAGGCGCGCGAGCGCATCGGCGAGATCGAGTCGGGCAAGGTCAAGCTGCGCCAGATCCGCCGACGCCGCCGCATCCTGCTGGCGCTCGCCAGCGTCGTCTTCGGACTGGGCGGCTGGCAGGCGGTGCGCGAGTGGCAGGCGTTCGAGGCGCAGCATCGCGCCGGCTTCGCCGCAACGTCGGCGCTCGCCAAGTCTCCCGCGGACGACTCGCTGCTCTCCTCGATGGAGCGCTTCGCGCTGGTCAGCAAGGACTACCCCTTCACGCGCGCCTCGGCCCTGTCGCGCGAGACGATGCGCGCGCTCATGCTCGACATGATGCAGCGGGTGCAGATCGCCGCGATCGTCAAGCCGGGCGCGGCGCGCATCATGCTCGCCAAGCTGGGCCACATCGAGTTCCCGAGCGATCTGCGCAACGAGTTCGAGTCGCTGCGCGACAAGGTCTACGCCGAGATCGCGGAACGCGAAAAGAAGCCCGCGA
Organism: Planctomycetota bacterium; assembly: GCA_039182715.1. Classification (GTDB taxonomy): domain Bacteria; phylum Planctomycetota; class PLA2; order PLA2; family PLA2; genus JBCDBY01. The sequence goes on along the minus strand of JBCDBY010000179.1, from coordinate 7,063 downwards.
AGGTCGAGAAGACCGAGAAACCCAAGGCGGCGCCCTCCCGGCGCACCCCCAAGCGCGGCTGATCTACTGCGTCTGATCTACCGCGTCTGATTCACAGCGTCTGATTCACAGCGTCTGATTCACAGCGTCTGATTCATCGGGGCTGCAGGGTCACGGTCACCGACGCGACGTCGGTCCCCACCACCGTGAACTCCGACGACCCGACGTCGTATCCATCGCGGCCGGCGTAGAGCGTGTAATTGCCCGCCGCGAAGCCCGAGTCCGCCCGCGCGGTCGCGGCGCTGGGGATGAAGTTGATCGACGTGAAGCCGCGGTCGTCGCTCACCATCGTCAGGAAGTGGATGTCGATGCGTTCGTTGTCGGCGTCGCGCAGATCGATAGTGACCTTGTCGAGCAGCTTGTCGTCCGGACCGACGACCTTGAGCTCGATGCCGCCGCCGGCGTAGAGCGCGACGCGCAGTTCCTGAGTGGAGCCCGCCACGATCTGCACGTCGCGCAGATTGGTCGGCACCATCCCCGTCGGCAACACGGAGAAGTCCCAGCGGCCGGGCGGGATCTTCTCGATGAGCCAGGCGCCGTCCTTGTCGCGGCTCGCGCGGAACTGTCGGCCACCCGACTCCCCACGCCCCAGCACGCCGACCCGCCCCTGGAACTCGCGGTCGAAGACGAGCTTGAGCTTGCCGGTCGGGGCGTCGGCCAGCGGCTGCAGTTTCACGACGTGCTCGGACTCGCGCTTCTCCGGGACGTCCCAGTCGAGCGACTGGTAGCCGTCGAGCTCGAAGCGCAGCGTGTGCCGTTTTTTCGAAGTCGGAAGCAGAATGTGCGCCCCGCTCTCATGCAGATAGCGCGGCCCGTCGCCGTCGACGAAGCGGGTGATCGTCGGCTCGAGCGCGTCACCGGTGACGGCATCCTTCGCGCGAATGGTGACCGGTTCGACCTCGTAGAGGTACAAAGTGACCTCAGGGTCGAGGCTGTCGAGAATCGGATCGGCAACCCACTTCAAGGAGCGGTTCCGGGACGCTCCGGCGTGGAGGTCGACCGGCCCCTCCGGTAAGCCGGACATCTCCAACGCCTGCTTCGGCAGCACGATCCACTCCCAGGCGGGCTTGTCGATAAACGCCCGACCGACGAGTGTCCGCGTTATCAGGTCGATCCCGCCCGGCGGCAAGAGCTCGTTCCGCAGGCGCGAGTCGAACACCCGGACCACCGGCGTATGGGGCCCCGTGAACCCCTCCACGCGAATCTTCACCGTCCGCCCAGGCGCGAGCACGAAATCGACGCGATGCTCCTCGCGTTCGCGAACGCGCAGGTCGCGTTTGAGCTGCGGGAGGTGGCCGTAGGCCTTCACACCGACGTCGGTCAGTCCCGGCGGTACGCCATGGAACAGGTACTCGCCCTTCTCGTTCGTCTGGACCTGCAGACCACCCGGATTCAGAACCTGGTACTCCGCTTCGATCAGGTAGACGACCGCGCGGGCGATCGGCTGCCCGCTTGCACCGGTCACGGTGCCGAACAGAACCGGTGCCTCGTCGAGCGTGATCGTCACCGATCCGTCGACCGTGACCTTGCGCGTGTCGACGTAGTAGCCCCGTGCACGCGTGAGCAGCGTGACCTCGCCGCGATCCAGCGATAGCGCGAAGCGCCCGCTCTCGTCGGACGTAGCCTCTACGGATCTAGCCCAAAGGCGCGCCCCGGGAACCGGGCGCCCCGCGCGATCGAGCACGACGCCGCTCAGGCGGCCTTGCTCGACGGACGTCGTTTCGTCCTTCGCAGCCTCCTGTTCCACCTCACCCAGCTTGGGGTCATACCCGCGCTCGACGCCGGCGTCACGCTCCCCCGTCCGGTCGGGCCCGCCCTCGTCCAACAGGGAGACGACCGCGAATAGGCCACCACCCGCGGCGAGTAGGAGAAGGAAGAAAAGAACGGGACGCGTCATAGGTGATGACGAACTGTTGACGTTGGGATGCGTCTATAGGGCTAGCGTACTGGCTGAGGTGATACGGGATATGAAACATCGGATTCTGGTCGTCGAGGACGAGCCGGCCGTGGCCCGGGGGGTCCACGACGCGCTTTCGTTCAACGGCTACCACGTGGAGGTCGCGGACAACGGCGAGGACGGCTACGCGCGGGCGCGCCGCGAGCCGTACGACCTGCTCATCCTGGATCTGATGCTCCCCGGGATCCAGGGCTTCGAGGTGCTGCAGCGCCTGCGCGCCGAGGACATCCACACGCCGGTGCTCGTGCTGACCGCGCGCGGCCAGGAGGACGATCGCGTCCGCGGCCTCGACCTCGGGGCCGACGACTACGTGGTCAAGCCCTTCAGCGTGCGCGAGCTGGTCTCGCGCGTCGGCGCGCACCTGCGCCGTCGCACCGCCGACGCCGGCACCGGCGGCAAGGTGGAGCTGGGCCGCGTGGAGTTCGATTTCCAGAAGCGGGAGCTGAAGCGCGACGGCGAACCGGTCCGCGCGCTGCCCAAGGAGATCGACCTCGCGCGCTTCCTGCTGGAGAACCGCGGCCGCGTCCTGACGCGCGACGAGCTGCTGCTGAAGGTGTGGGAGTACCCCGTGTCCGGTCTCGAGACCCGCACGGTGGACAACTACATCATGAAGCTGCGCCAGAAGATCGAGCCCGATCCCGCCCGACCTCGCTACATTCTGACCGTGCGAGGGAAGGGCTACCGGCTTGCGGACGCGTAACGCGCTGTTCGTTCTCTTCGCGCTGCTGGTCGCGGTGCCGGTGGGCGCGGCGATCTACCTCGGCACCGTCGGCGTGGCGCGCGAGCGCGGTATGCTCATCGACCGCGAGAACGACGCCATGCGGCGGCGCGCCTCGGACATCCGCGACGCGCTGCGACGCCAGCTGCAGGCGGACGCGCGCCGCGGCGTCGGGGCCGACATCGACGCGATCAACCGCGACTACCTCGACCCCGCTTCGCCGCGCGCGGTCCTGCCGCGCATCGACGAGCACGTCGACCGCGTCCGGCTGGTGCGGGACGACCCGCGCGAACGCCTCACGCGGCCCGACCCGTACGGCCTGCCGCGCTTCCTGTATCTGACGCCCTACCCGTCGCCGCGCGACCCGGGCGGCGCCATCGCATTGCCCGACGGCTACATGCTGGTCTTCGACGTGCGGCCGTCGCGCGGACTGGCGCGCGACCTCGTCGCCAACGAGGAGCGCGTGAACTGGACGCTCGGCATCACCGCGGTCGTCGTCGGCCTCGGCCTGCTCTTCGCCTGGCGGGCGGTGCGGGCCGAAACGAAGCTCGCCGAACGCAAGGCGGAGTTCGTCTCGGCGGTGAGCCACGAGCTGCGCACGCCGCTGACCTCGATCCGCATGTACGCCGACATGCTCAAGGAGGGCTGGGTCGGCGACGCGAAGCAGGCGGAGGACTACTTCAAGCTCATCTCCGCCGAGAGCGAGCGGCTGGCGCGGCTGGTCAACAACGTGCTCGACTTCTCGCGCATCGAGAAGGGCAGCAAGGCGTTCGACATGCGCATGGGCGACCCGGCGCCGATCGTGCACGACACGGTCGAGATGCTGCGCCCCTACCTCGAGGAGAAGGGCTTCGCGCTCGAGGTCGACATGCCGGAGACGCTGCCGTCGTGCCAGTTCGACAAGGACGCGCTGACGCAGATCCTCGTCAACCTGATCGACAACGCCGTGAAGTACGGCGCCGAAGAGGTCCGCGTCGAAGGCCTCGCCGACAACGGCGAGGTGAAGCTGCGCGTGCTCGACCGCGGGCCGGGCGTGCCGTCGAACGAACGCGAGACGATCTTCGAGGCGTTCCACCAGGGCCAGAACGCGAAGGCGGGCGGCGGCTCGGGCCTGGGCCTCGCGCTGGTCGACGCGTATGCGAAAGCGCACGAGGGCCGCGTCGAAGTCGACGAGCGAGAAGGCGGCGGCGCGGTGTTCTCGCTCTGTCTTCCCGCAGCCTAGCTGTCGGACTTGCGCTACAACGGAGTGATGGAAGCTCGGACAGGGGAGATCGTGGACGCGATCTCGAACTACCTCGCACTCCTCGAAGACGTGGAGCGGCCCGAGGCGGAGGCGATCACGGCGCTCGACGACGAGCTGAATCGGCTCATGCGACTGGGGCGTGATACGCCGCTTCCCGGGGCGACTGATGACGAACGCGATGCACCCGACTGGGAGTACGACGCACGCCGCGCCGTCGCGACGCGGCGGTTCCCCTCTTTGGGCTACTACAACATCCCGGCATCCATTAGCCGGTCCCTTGCCGAGACCGAGGTCGTGGTGGGCGACGCGATCGACGACGTCGCGGACATTGCGGGCGATCTCGCCGACGCGCGCTGGCGATTCGAGAACACGACCGAGACGGACGCGCTCTGGAGCTTTCGGTTCTTTTACGACCACCACTGGGGCGCGCACGCCAACAACCTCCGCTGGTACCTCTTCGCGCTCGGCAAGGAGCGATGAGCGCCGCGCTCAGTCGCCGAACATGTAGAGGATCGCGGACTCGGCTTCGGCCACGTCGCACGCCCTGCGGAGGAGACCAAGCATGCGCGCGACCGGGCCGTCGGGCGGGGTCTCCCGCTGGAGCTGCACCACCTCCGCTCGCAGTCGCGCGACATCTCCGCCGGGGAAGCGTGCGTCGCCGTACGGGTCGATACGCGAGAAGAGCGGGAAGTAGATACTCCCATCGCGGCCCACGATGCGCTCCCAGATGAGATCGAGTTCCCAATCCTCGATCTCGCCGAAGTCGGTGTTCTCGGTGTAGACGTCCATCCCCATCGGTTCGCTACTCCAGCCCCGCCGCCACGTCGACTCGATACGCCCTCCACGCCGGGAGCACGCCGGCGAGTCCGCCGACGCCGGCGATGACCAGAACGAAACCGAACTCCGCCGCGTGCAGGCCGCCCGGCTCGAATGCCGCGCCCGCGTAGCGCGTGACCATCGGGGATGCGGCCTGCGCTCCGACGTGGCCCAGCACGATGCCGAGCAGCGCGCCGACGAGGCAGAGCAACGCCGACTCCGTCATGACCGACACGACGAGAAAGCCGCGCGGCGCGCCGAGTGCACGCAGGACGGCGACCTCGCGCGTGCGCGACGCCATCAGCGCGTAGAGCGAAAGCGAGACGGACAGGACCGCGACGAACAGAACCAGCCACCCGACGATGCGCAGCACGCGCTCCGCCGTCCCGAAAAGGGCCATGAGCTCGGCCACGACCTGGAGCGGACGGATCGCCTGCGCTTCCACGCTTTCGTTGATGTCCCGCAAGAGCGGCTCGACGACGGCCGGCGAGTTGCTCTTCGGCTTGAGGAACACCGCGCTCACGTGCGTCGGTTCGCCGTGCCCGGAAAGCGAAAGGAAGTCCTCCAGCGCAATCCAGACGGCGCGGTCGTGCGAACTGTTAGTGGAGGCGAGACGCCCCACGACGGTGAACATCTCGTGGATGTGCGTGCGATCGCCTTCGATGCCCGCATGGCTCGGAACGAACTTGTCGCCGACCCGAAATGGGGTCGCCGCACCCGCCACGGCCCAGCGCTTCCCGGGCTCCGGACGACGACCTTCGAGAGCCTTCACCTGCCCGTTACCGGGCTCGAAGAACGCATTCGTCGTTCCGACGAGCGGAAAGCCGGATGCGCGATCGCCCAGCGCGATCGGGATCGCCCACTCCACGCGGCGATCGCGTTGCAATTCCTCGACGTAGGCGCGCGAGACGCGACCCGGCGTGCGCCCCGTGTGGTAGAGCGTCGAGAGCAGCGCGTCGATGCGGCTGCCCTTGGTTCCGGCAACAAGTACCGGCACCCCGAGCGCCGTCCGCTCGAACGCGCCCTGCGCGCCCTGCGCGAGACGCAAAACGGCCACGCTGAGCCCGGCGCCGAGGGCGACCGAACCGATGGTCAACACGCTCACCAGAGCATGTCGCCGGAGACTTCGCAGGGCCATGCGCAGCATTTCGTAAAGCCGATCTCGAAGACGTACACTATCGCTCCTCACGCTGGAGAACGCACGTATGTCACGCCTTCTGAGGGTCTACAAATCGTCGATCGGATCGAAGTCCGTCATGGCGATTACAGGCCTGATGCTGTTCCTCTTCCTGCTCGGCCACCTGGCCGGCAATGCCCTCATCTACAAGGGCCGCGATGCGATCAACTCGTACGCGAAGGGACTGCACGATCTCGGCCCGATCCTCTGGGTGATTCGCGCGGGACTGCTGGGCGTCTTCGTGGCGCACGTGGCGACGGCGATCCGGCTCAATCACGGCAACAAGGAGGCGCGTCCGATCCCGTACGCGCGCGACGACACGCTCAAGGCGTCCTGGGCTTCTCGCTATATGATGCTGACAGGCATGGTGGTGCTCGCGTTCGTCGTCTATCACCTGCTGCACTTCACCTTCAACCAGTTCGCGCCGGCCGAGGTTCCCATGGAGACGCTCGCCGACGGCACGGTTCGCAAGGACGTCTACGCGATGGTCGTGATGGGATTCCGCAGCCCGCTCGTCTCGGTCTCCTACTTCGCGGCGCACGCGCTGCTGCTCCTGCACCTGCTGCACGGCGCCGCCAGCATGACGCAGACGCTGGGCTGGAATCACGAGTCGCTGCGCTGGCCCCTGAAGAAGGGCCTGCCCGCGCTCGCCGTGGTGATCGTGCTCGGCAAGGTCTCCATCCCGCTCACCATCCTGCTCGGCCTCGTCGGAGGTGATGTCTCATGAAGCTCGATTCGCGTATCCCCGATGGCCCGCTGGCCGAGAAGTGGACCCGCTTCCGCCGGGACATGAAGCTCGTCAACCCGGCGAACAAGCGCAAGTTCAACCTGATCGTGGTCGGCTCCGGCCTCGCGGGCGGCGCCGCCGCTGCGACGCTCGGCGAGCTCGGTTACAACGTCCAGTGCTTCTGCTACCAGGACAGCGCGCGCCGCGCGCACTCGATCGCGGCGCAGGGCGGCATCAACGCCGCGAAGAACTACCAGGGCGACGGCGACTCGGTCTGGCGGCTCTTCTACGACACGATCAAGGGCGGCGACTTTCGCGCCCGCGAGGCGAACGTGCACCGGCTGGCCGAGGTGTCGAACAACATCATCGACCAGGCGGTGGCGCAG
>JBCDBY010000178.1:0-9534 GCA_039182715.1 Planctomycetota bacterium | reverse complement strand
CTCCGGCTCGAACGCGCTCTACCTCAAGGACCTCGAACTGGATGGTGAGGTCAAGCCGTTCCTGCCTGCGTTCGACGCGCGCTATTCGGTGCTCGGCAACGACGGCCCGCTCTTCTACATCTACACCGACAACGACGCGCCGAACGGCCGCGTGGTGAAGATCGATGCGCGCGAGACGGATGCGGAGAAGTGGGTTTCGGTGGTGCCGGAGTCGAAGCAGACCATCGAGAGCATCTCGCTGGTCGGTGGCCAGCTCTTTGTCCACCGCCTGCGCTTCGCGCGCTCGCAGGTGACGGTCTTCGGTCTCGACGGCAAGGAGCTGCGCAAGGTCGATCTGCCCGGGCTCGGCAGCGTGTACGGCTTCAACGGCCGCCGGAGCGACACCGAGACCTTCTTCGCCTATTCGAGCTTCACCAGTCCGTCGACGATCTACCGCTACGACATCACGAGCGGCGAGGTGAGCGTCTTCCGCCAGCCGAAGGTCGATTTCAAGCCGGACAATTACTTCACGCGCCAGGTCTCCTACGCGAGCAAGGACGGCACGCGGGTGACGATGTTCATCAGCCACCGGCGCGGGCTCATCCTCAACGGCAAGAACCCGGTCATGCTCTACGGCTACGGCGGGTTCAACAACTCGATGACGCCGTACTTCTCCGTCTCCAACCTGGTCTGGATGGAGATGGGCGGCGTGCTCGCCGTCCCCAACCTGCGGGGCGGCGGCGAGTACGGCGAGGCGTGGCACGAAGCGGGCATGCTCGAGAACAAGCAGAACGTCTTCGACGACTTCATCGCCGCGGCCGAGTCGCTGGTCTACAACAAGTATTCCAACCCCAAGCGGATCGCGATCGCCGGCGGCAGCAACGGCGGCCTGCTGGTCGGCGCCTGCCTCAACCAGCGGCCGGAGCTCTTCGCGGCGGCGATCCCGTCGGTGGGCGTGATGGACATGCTGCGCTACCACCGCTTCACGATCGGGCGCTTCTGGATCTCCGAGTACGGCTCGGCCGAAGACCCGAAGATGTTCCCGACGCTCTACGCCTACTCGCCGTACCACAACATCCGCAACATCGCGTACCCCGCGGTGATGGTCACCACGGGCGATCACGACGACCGCGTCGTGCCGGCGCACAGCTTCAAGTACGCCGCGCGCCTGCAGCAGGCGCAGAAGGGGCCCGCCCCGATCCTGATCCGCGTTGAAACGCGCGGCGGCCACGGTGCCGGCACCCCGACCAGCAAGCGCATCGACGCCGCCGCCGACCAGTGGACCTTTCTCGCCCGCAACCTGCGGATGCGGGTAAGGTTCCGGGGGTGAGCGGAGCGGGGCTCGATCTCGGCAGCGGCGACTACCAGGTCGAGGCCAACGCGTACCTGCGGCAGCGGCTGCAGCTCGCGTACGTGTTCGTCAGCACGGTGGCGGTCACGTTCCTGCTGATGGACTTCGTGACCGGCTGGATGGCGCCGGCGAAGCACTATCCGCACGCGCCCGCGCGCATCGTCCACATCCTCGGCGTGGTGATGCTGCTCTTCAACTACGTGCTGCTGCGCAAGCGCCCGTACCCGGAGCGCACGCTGGCGCTCTTCGACGCGGCGCTGGTGCTCGGCGGCACGTTCACCTGCCTGGGCATCTATGCCGTGGCGATGGAGACTCCCGGCGCCCGTCGTCTGCTCTGGATCGTCAGCCTGCTCGTCGTGGCGCGCGGCGTCGCGGTCCCCAGCACCGTGCGCCGGACCTTCCTGCTTTCGATGTCCGCGCCGATCACGCTCCTGGTCGTGCGCCGGATCCTGCCGCTCGACGAGGCGGCCCCGGGCGTGCAGCTCATGTGGGACACGCTCGTCATGATGCTCGCCGTCGCCGTGGCGACCTTCGCCACGCGCGTGAACTACCGTCTGCGTCGCGAGGTGCGCACCGCGCGCAAGCTGGGCCAGTACCAGATCGAAGAGAAGCTGGGCGAGGGTGCGATGGGCACCGTCTACCGCGCGACGCACCACATGCTGCGGCGCCCGACGGCGGTCAAGCTGCTGCGCCCGGAGCTCGCCGGCGAGGAGACGATTGCGCGCTTCGAGACCGAGGTCCGCCACACCGCGCAGCTGCAGCATCCCAACACCATCGCGATCTACGACTACGGCCGAACGGCGGACGGCGTCTTCTACTACGCCATGGAGCTGCTCGACGGAGACGACCTCGAAGTCGTGCTGCGTGAGTCGGGTCCGATGCCGTCGGAGCGCGTGGTCCACGTGCTGCGCCAGGTCTGCGCGTCGCTGCACGAGGCGCACGAGCAGGGGCTGGTCCACCGCGACGTGAAGCTCGGCAACATCGTGCTCTGCCGGCGCGCGGGCATGCACGACGTCGCCAAGGTGCTCGACTTCGGCCTCGTGAAGGACCTGCGCAACAGCGGCATCGCGGTCACGCAGGTCGGCATGCTCTGCGGCACGCCCGAGACGATCGCGCCCGAGGTCCTTGCCGGCGAATCGTCTTCGCCGCGCTCCGACCTCTACTCGCTGGGCGTGGTGGGGTACCAGCTGCTGACCGGCCGACTGCCCTTCGAGGTCGGCAGCCCGGCGGAGCTGATCGGCGCGCACCTGCACAGCGAACCCGCGACGGCCGACGGGCCGCTCGGCGCGCTGCTCGCCTGCTGCATGGCCAAGTCGCCCACGCAGCGCCCGCAAAGCGCCGACGAGCTGCGCTCGGCGCTCGGCGAATGCCTGGCCGAGACGGCATGGACCGAAGAGAGCGCCGCGCAGTGGTGGTCCCACTACCGCGTGCCCTAACGGCGGGGAATCCTGCCGACGGGGAATCCTGCCTACCGCGAGTTCCGAAGCTGCGGCTGGAACCAGCGCAGGAGACGGTCGTAGACGAACGTCCAGCGGCCCGGGATGCGCTGCTGGGGCTGCGCGCGACCGACATAGACGTCGGCTTCGCCTTCGACGACATCGATGCCCGGGATGGTCTTCAGGATGTCCTTCAGCGACGCATCGCTGTCGAGCGCGCGCACGCGCACCCGCGCGTTCTGGCGAAAGAACGGGCTCGTGACGCGCATCTTCTCCGGCCACGCCTTGGCGAATCGCTCGACCACGCGCGCCTGCGCGCTCTTGCGGTAGACCTGCGTCACCTCGACCATGCCCAACAGCGTGCGATGGACATCCGCGGACCGAACCAGGAACCGCGTGCCGTTCGGAAGACCGTCCTCGCTTCCGACCGAGAGCGTCACCGTGCCGCCGTCCTGGTGCACGACCCAACCGTCCGGCCAGTCGTCCGGCGCGCCGCGAAGCCGTTCGAGGAAGAGCGGGTCGAGCTCCGGCCGCAGATAGAGCGCCAGCTTGTCGATGGGCTGCGCTCCCGCGTTGCCGACGAGGCCGCGCTTGTGGGCGTAGAGCATCTCCACATTGAAGTCGTCGACGAACGCCTCGAGGACCGGGTCCGAGAGGTCGCCCATGCATTCGTAGCGTAGGCCGCTGGCGGCGTGTCGGGGCGCGCCGATGTCGGAGACCGGCGGCAAACGCGGCGCGTCGGGCCGGCCGATGTAGAGCAGATAGCTCTGGCCCGCGAACATGGCACGGATCGCTTCGCGACGTCCCGGGGTCAGCCCACGTCGTGCGTCCGCCAGCGGGATCGTGCGGCCGGAGCCGTCGCCGAGGCCCGGCGGGGCCGGGGGGAACATGACCGACGGGATCTCGCGCACGGGCGTCGACGGGATTTCCAGCACCGGCATCTCGAACGGGTGGGGGATGCCCACGGCCAACCGGTCTTTCATCCACGGCTGGGGCGCGATCGGCAGCTCCTCGCGCGCAACAATGGCGTCGGGAGGGAAGCCGAGATCGGGGAGCGGCCACGCCAGGGGGACGGGAGCCCCTCGAGACTCCTGCACCGGTTCGACCGGCGGACGCGCCTGGTGGCCCGCCGCCCAAAGGACGAAGATGGCGGCGATGTAGAAGCCGAATACGCGAAACGTGACTTTCCCCAAAGTCGTCTCCTCTACCGGAACGGGTTCCGTGCGATCACAACACCACAATACAAGCGCAGGGGGAGGCGTTCTGAAATAACTCTGTCACAACTCGGGCCGCGCTCGGGCCGCGTTCGCATGGGGCGAGCGCCTCGAGGCGTCGTCGTGGATCGAAGAACGCGCGGCGTCGCGGTGGGCCCACGACCGCGTGCCCGGACTATCGCGCGTCCTGAAGCTGTGGCCGGAACCAGCGGACGAGTCGCGCGTAGACGCCCCAAGCCGCGATGGGACCCTCGACCATCGCTCCCGGTCGTAAAATGAACGCGTCGGGCCAGCCGTCGCGCTCCTCGATGATCTCGATGCCGGGAATGCCTTTCAACTCCTCGATCGGGCCCGGCGTGCGCACGCGCGCGAGCCGCCCGCGTACGAAGAACGGGCTCGACACGACGGTGGGGCGGTCGTCGCGCCACGGCACCGGGAAGCGCTCCACGATGCGCGCGCGCGACGATCGGTCGGCGACCTCGATCACCTCGACGATGCCGATCACGACGCGGACGCGCGTGCGCTGGCGCAGGACGAAGCGGGTGCCCCGGCGAAGTCCGTCCTTCGCGCCGATGTCGATCCGGATGCTCCGGCCGTCCGGCTGCCGCGTGACGGTGCCGTCCACCGGGTCGACCATGAGCTCGAAGAAGAGTTCGTCGGCTTCCGGCCGCAGGTAGAGCGCGAGCGTGGGGACGCCGTGGGCGCCGAGGTTTCCGACGAGGCCGCGGCGGAATGCATGGTGCATCTCGCCGTTGAAGTCGGCCACGAACTCCTCGAGTTGCGGGTCGGACGTGTCCCCGATGCTTTCGAGCCGCAAACCCGTGTCTCCGTCGCGCTCGCGGGCGATCTGGATGGGACCGAACGGGCCCATCGGAAGCTCCGCCTCGTCGAGCACCGGCCGGCTCGGGGGCGGGCCGATGTAGAGAAGGTAGCTTTGGCCGGCCATCATGGCGCGCAACGCCGCGCGGCGGCCGACCGTCAGCGGGCGGCGTTCGGCAGCGAGCGGGATGTTGCGACCGGAACCGTCGCCGCGCCCCGTCAGGGCCGGCACGGTGAACGGCGGGAGCGCGATGCGCAGGCGTTCGAGCTCGAGGCGCGCGCGAACTTCCACCGGAAGATCCTCGAACTCGATCGGTGCATCGGTCGCGACCTCGATGGCATCGCTCGGCGTGCGGGACGGCGAGTCCCACGGGGGAAGCACGACCGAGGCCGGATCCGGGACGAAGGTCGCGGGGGGCGGGAGTTCGAAGGACCGGGAACCCTGGGGCCCATCAGCCGGGGACTCCGGAATCTCGTAGCCGGCGACCCAGAGCGCAAAGATCGCCGCGATGTAGAAACCGAAAACGCGGAACGTGACCTTCCCCAAAGTCGTCTCCTCTACCGGAACGGGTCGAGTGCGATCACGGCTCCACAATACAGGCACTGGGGGAAGCGTCTTGAGATCACGCGGCCACAGCTCGGACAGTTCGTCGGGCCGCGTTTGGATCGACCGTCGAGTCGCCCGTCGCGCTGGTCGATCTCGAGGATGCGATCGGCCAGCTCCGTCTCCGTCAGCTCCCATTTCTCCTGCGCGATCTCCCACAGCGCTTCGAGGGCAAGCAGCGCGCGGTTGAGACGCGCCTCCACCTCGTCGGCGCGCGAGAGCGCTTCGCGGGCGTCGGGGTCGTGCGAGGGACGGGAAATCGGCTCGCGCCAATGTCCGAAGGGCGACATTCCGGGAGACATGCGGCCCTCAGGATAGACTCCGTCGATGCCTCCCACCCCGTCCGTCAAGGCGATCCTCATCTGCGACCAGGTCATCCACGAGCTGGGCAGCAACAAGAAGAGCCTGATCGGCATCTTCGAGGAGGTGCATCTGCCGCAGTTCCCCGCGCCCTATCCCCGCATCGCGGTCTACGTCAACCTGACCGATGCCAACGGCGAGTACGAGCTGGAGATGCGGCTGCTGACCGAGACGGGTGACCAGGTCGGCGCGGGCAAGACGCCCAAGGTGAACATCGAGAACCCGCTGGCCACGTGCGAGTTCGCGCTGCAGGTGCAGAACCTCGTGTTGCCCAAGCCCGGCCAGTTCGAGTTCCAGATCTTCGCGAACGGCGAGTTCCTCGCCTCGAAGACGTTCCGCGTGAGGCAGTCCAACGCGCCGGCGGGACCGAGCTTCGGGGACTCCTCGACGAAGAACTCGTAGAGGGCCAGGGGCCTGGGGCCAGGGGCCTGGAGCGGGTAGAGCGTTGGTTGGCCACAGAAACACAGAAGCACAGAAATCTGCGCTCGGTGCTTCGGGACGTCCGGAAGCACCCCTTTCCGATCCATGAATCTCGAAAGGGAAGAAGGGCTTGGATGCGCAGTCACGGGGCCGCGGACCCAAAGCCCTTCTGTGTTTCTGTGTTTCTGTGGCCAATCAGGACCCCGACTTGCTCCGAGTTCCCCGCCTACAATCTCCTCATGTCCTGGCGTGACAAGGTCGAACGCCGCGAGGTTCGCGATCGCGAGGAGAATCGTCGCTACGCGAAGTCCGAGGGCGTGCACGCCGCGGAGCTCGGGAAGATCCTCGCGCTGCTCGCGATGGCGGTCGGCGCCCTGCTCTACATCCGCGGCGTCGTCGAGGGGTGGACGCTGGTCGCGTTTCTCGTGCTCTTCGCCGTCGTCGCCCTCGCGCTCATCAAGTTCCGCACCGAGCACCCGCGGCGTCCCCGACGCCCCCGCGCCGAGGACGGAACCATCTGGGACCGACTGGACCCCTAGCTCCTGGCCCCTAGCTCCTAGCCCCTAGCCCCCTGGCCCGACCGCTCGGGCCTACCGCGCCCCCCAGACCTCCCAGCCCGCCCAGTTCCGCGGGTGCGCGGTTCCCGGCAGCGTGCGGACGTATTCCTGTGCGCGGCGCAGGGCGAAGGGGATCGGCTCCTTGCGCTCCTTCCACCCGCGGTAGAACTCGAGCATGAAGCCGGCGGTCGCGGCGTCGCTCACCGGCCAGCGCGTGATCACGACGCGCGTCGAGCCGGCGAGGTGCAGCGCCTTCGTGGTCGCCTGGATCGCCTCGTCGACGTCCTGGGTGCCTTTTGCGGGCTGCATGCCGGCGAGGATCGTCATGTTGGCGGGCAGCCGCAGGCGCATGAGGTCGTGCATCGTGAGCAGGCCGTCGTTTTCCTTCGTGGGGGCCAACGCAATGGAACTCTGCCACGGCGCGCGCGCGTCGAGCAGGCCGGGCACGTCGACGTGAATCACGAGCCACCGCTCGCGCGTCCGCAGCCGGTTCCGGAACTCGAACTCCGACGCGTTCGCGCCGACGAGCACGGAGTCGCCGATCTCCTGCACCAGCTTGCTCGACGTTTCCGAGCGCCGGACCGGCACGCCGTTGCGCAGCGAGACGAGCCGGATGCGCAGCTCGCCACCGCCGAACTCCGGATCGCCCACCGCGAGCACACCCGCGCCCTGACGATCGGCGTCGCGCGCCGCGCGCACCAGCTCCGCCGCGCTGACGACGAAGCGCACCGTCTGCTTCGGCGCCAGCAGCGCAATCGGCACGTGGTCGATCGGGTGCGTCGTCACCACGACGAGGTTTTCGCCGTCCTCCAGCCCCAGCGGATCGATCAGGCGCGCGCGCAGCGTGGCAATCACGGCGTCGGGCGCGGGGCCCCGCATCTGTTCGCGGAATTCCGCCACCTTGCGCTCCAGGCGGCCGCGATCGCCGAGCGGGCGAATGCGCGCACCCGCCTTGGTCCAGACGATGACCGCCATCGAGTCGGTCCCGCCGCAGAAGTAGAGCAGCGTCTCGTCCGGCCGCAGCGCGCCCGCGATCGCGTCGTCGCTCGGCACGCTGGGCGCCAGCAGCCAGCCGGCGTCGGCCAACGCCGCGGTGCGCTTCGCTTCCGCCTTCGCAATCTCCTGTCGCTTGGTCTCGAGCTGGCGGCGCGTCTCCATCATCGGGTTGCGCGCCATCCGCTTGCGGTGCTCCTGGTAGAGCCGCGTCAGGCGCGCCTCCTCCTTGCGCAGCGCCGCGATCTCCGCCCCGAGCTTCTCCGGCGTCAGCGCGCGCGTGAGTCCCGCCCGTCCGCCCAGCCCCTGCAACATGCGTCGCGACCGGCCGTACTCGCTGGCGGCCAGCAGCGTGCCGACGTCGTTGGCCGCAATTGCCGCGTCGACGCCCACGCGCAGCAGGGCGTCGAGCGCGCGTTCGAAGCGTGCGGTAGCCGGACTGCCCGACTCCTCCAGCATGCGGATCGAGGTGCGGGCGCCGGCGCGGATGCGCTCGATGACCGCCGTCGCCTCCTCCTCGCCGAGTCGCGATCGTGCGTCGTACGTCGCGCAGCGCGCCGTCTCGGTCGGGAGGCTCAACGCCTTCACTTCGACGCTCGCCTCGGCGGCGAGCTGGCGCGTCCTCTTGCGGTCGCCGAGCGCGAGCTCGATCTCCACGAGGTCGACCTGGGTGCGCGCCGCGTCGACGCGCGCGCCGATCTTGCGCTGGTTCTCCAGCGCCTGTTCGAGCAGCGGCTTCGCCTTGGTGTACGAACCCGCGCGCAGCGCGAGGCGTCCACGCCGCGCGAGCGTGCGTGCCGCGAGCGCGGTGTCACCGGTCTCCAGCGCGAGGCGTGCGGCGCGCGTCAGCTCTTCTTCCGCCTTCGCCTGCTCGCCCTGTTCGAGCGCCAGCTGCGCGAGCGCCGCGTGCAGCCGCGCGCGCAGGTCCTTCGCGCCGTCCCTGCCGGCCGCCTTCTGCGCGGTGACCAGCGCGGCGGCGGCACTTTCCGTGTCGCCCACGCGCAGGGCCAGCGCGCCGCGTGCGTAGCTCGCCGCGGCGAGGTCGGCGTTCGACTGCGCGCGCGTGAACGCGTCGATGGCCGCGTCCCAGCGGCGCGCGGCCGCCGTCCAGTCCTTGCGCTCATCCTCCAGACGCGCCAGCGTCACCTCGGCGCGGCCTTCCCAGAGCGGCTGCTTGCCCGCGATCGCCGCCTTGCGCCACTCCTCGGCGCGGACACCCGCGGGCTCGATGCCGTCGATGCGGCGTTCGAGGTCGACCAGCAGTGCCAGCGACTCGAAGAGCGCCTCGCCTTGCAGGCCGGCCCGCGCCCGCTCCAGATAGACGCGCGCGTCCTGCTTGGCGCCGCGCTCCGCGAGCGTGCGGCCCAGAAGTCCGTTGGCCTTCGCGATGAGTGTGGCGTCCTTGCGGCGCTGCGCCTGATGCAGCGCCCGGCGTGCGCAGTCTTCGGCTTCGGCGCGGCGCTTCGTGGCAAGGTTGAAGTGGCCTGCGGCCAGCAGCGCCTCGGGCAGGCGCGCGCGGGTGCCGCGACGCGTCTCGATGTCGAGCCACGCCTGCGCGGCGGCGAGCGCGGCGTCGTCGTCGCCCTCGCGGGCCAACGCCGCCGCGGCCGCCTGCTCCGCGTCGGCGGCCAACTGCAGCCAGCCCAGGGTGCGCGCCGCCTTGGCCGCGAGCCGCCAGTCGAGGCCGCGGTCGGTGGCTAACGCGGCGACGGCCGCCTTGCAGGCGAGGGGTTGGTCGTTGCGAAGTTCGCCGACCTCCTCGTGGGCGGCGCGGCCCCCTTCGGCGTCGTTTGCGCGAAAT
>JBCDBY010000177.1:0-9550 GCA_039182715.1 Planctomycetota bacterium | reverse complement strand
TGCGTCGCCGCCCCGGGCCCAGTGTTCACAAGGGGGGCAAGCCCCCCTTACGGACTCGCGTCGCACGTCCAAACCCCCCTGACGTAATCGTCGACGATTCCCGAGCGCGGCACAACACGCTCGGGAGTCGACAAGCTCCAACGGCGTAAGCCGTTGGGCCCAAAACACGCGCTTCAGCGGCCCGCGACTCGGACTTACAGAATCGCCGCAATCCGCTGAAGCGTCTGAAACCCCGAGAACCGCTTCTTGTAATTCGCCTGCTCGAAGGTGCGGGTGAGGCCGCTGACGCGGTCGCGCGAGCCGATGTAGCCGAGCGCGATCGTCGCCATGGCGCGGACGTCCGCGTCGCCGCTGCTGTTGGCCTGCTTGACCAGCTCCTCGACGCTGTTCGCGTCGCGCAGCCAGGCGTGGCCGAATGCGGCGTTCGAGACCTTGAACCGGTCGCTCGTCTTCCACTTTGACTTGATGTAGCGGGTCAACGTGCCGGTGTTCCGGCGATCGCCGAGCACGCCGACGGCCAGCGTCACCTGTCGCGCGATCTGCTTCTCCTTGGAACCGCTCAGGCGATCGGTGATCTCCTTGATGCGGGTCGTATCGCCCATCAGCGCGAGCCCGATCAGGCCGTAGCCCTTCGCCTCCGCGTTGTAGGTGCCGTTGACGGCGCGCTTGAGCACCACATCCGCCTGATCCGCCGCCTTGAGCATGCCGAGGGCGACGGCGCACGCGCCCACGACGTAGTGGTCGACGGTGGTGTTCTGGATGAGCTCCGCGATGGAGGGGATGGCGGTCTCGTCACCGGCCGCGCCGAGCGCGATCACGGTGCAGGCGCGCGTGTAGTTGTCGTTGCTGCCGAGCTGCTTCTTGTCGTTCAGCCACTTGAGGATGTCGCCGCGCGTCTTGCTGTTCTCGCCCAATCGGCCCGCGAGATCGCCGGCGGTCATGAGGACGAAGTTCTCGATCTGCTGCGAGCCCTTGTACGCCTTCTTGAGCGCCTTCCACGCGGTTTCCGCCTGCTTTTCGTCGTTCGAGTACTCGGCCATGCCGAGGATCGCGGCGTACTTGACCTCGAGCGACTTGGCGCGCGTCGCCTTCGTGGTGTTCTTCAACGAGACGTTGAGGCGCGCCGCGGTCGTCATCGACTGCGCCACGGTCGCGGCATCGCCGCGCTCGCTCTTGGTCAGGAACTCGATCTGCTCGATGCCGTTGCGCTTGCCGTCTTCCGTCTTGTGCTTCGCGATCTCCTCCACGAGATCACGGCCGTAGAGGCCGACCGCGAGGATGGCCGCCTTGTTGAGCTCGTCGCGTGACGAAGCGGAGCGCGGCAGCGAGCCCACGACGATGGCGAGCGCCGCTTCGGTGGCGCGCGCGAGGCCGAACGCGATGAGCGCGTACGGCTTCTCATCCGTGGCGAGATCCTTGAAGCGACGTGCGAGCGAGGCGGCCGCCTTCGGATCCTCGGTGAGGCCGATGCCGAGCAGCAGGTGCTTGCGAACCTCGCTGTTGCCCTCCTTGTCGAGCGCCGCCAGCAGCGCGCGCGCGGGCATGTTGTCGGTCAGCTTCTCGTTGGACGCCGATGCCTCTTTCTCCTTGGCGTTCGGCGGGACGTCGCCGATGCGGCCGAGCGCGATCGCCGCGGCGGCGCGCACGGCGGCCGACTTGTCCTTGAGCCGGGCGGCGGCGGTGTCGTAGATGCGACGGCGCTGCGCCTCGCTGACCGGGGTGATGTCGCGCGGCGGGAACTTCGCGCCGGAGCCGAACCAGTACTGGGCGCTGCCCGCGTTCACGCGACCGCGCTCAGTCGCGCGGGCGAGGAAGCGGTCCTTGTTGTGCTCCCACCACCAGCTCCAGAGGATCTGGCCGTCCACCGAGGCGGACTTGCCGCGCGTGGGGCCGCCCGGGGCGGAGGTACCGCCGTCCGGCGGGGCGGTGCCGTCGTCCGGCGCGCCGCTGCCGTCGTCCGGCGCGCTCGTGCCGTCGTCGGCCTCGTCGTTGCCCGAATCGTCGTCATCGTCCGAGCCGCCGCCGCTCGTCAGCTCGCGCGGCCCGCGATAGGGCCAGCCGACGGTGTCCTCGGCAAAGGCCGCCGTCGGCAGCGCCATCAGCAGCGCCGCGACCAGGGCGAGGGATCGGGAAAGGAGTCCGGCCGATTTCATCGCATACCTCCGAAGCACCCAGTATAGCGCGCCGAGCGGGTGTACCGGACCCGAGATTGGACACAACTCCGGATGCGGCAATCCATTACACTCGAAGAGTCGGAGGCTTACGAATGCGATGGATTCTCGGATGGGCGCTGCTGGCCATGGCGGCGTGGACGATGTCGGTCTGGACGGACCCGGCGTACGCACAGGACGGCGAGCCCAAGGCGGGCAACGATAGCGAAGAGCAGGCGCCGCCCACGGAAGAGTCGGAAGACGAGGGCGCGGAAGAGGACGGCGAAAAGAAGGCCGAAGAGGAGCCCAAGGAGCCGCCGGCCTTCGTGCTCTCCGATAAGGACCGCAAGAAGGTCGACAAGGAGCTGCGCACCTTCCTGGTGCCGAGCAAGAAGGGCCGCGCCATGTCCGCCAAGGGCATCCGCAAGCTGGGCGACAAGCCGATCGACGGCCACTCGTTCATGGAGGACGTGCCCGCCCTGTCCGACATCGCCAATCGTTCGCGCGTGTTCGGCAGCAAGGTGGGGCGGGCCGGCTCGCTCCTGCCGGTCAAGGTGCCGCCCGCCGTGCACGGTTTCCCCGGAGAGATCGGGACGGTCACCTACTGGGTGCGCCTGCCGAAGGGATACAAGGACAAGAAGCTCTGGCCGGTCATCTTCTGCCTGCCCGATACGCGCGCCTTCCCCGACACCTCCAAGTACATCAAGGACGTCTGGCTCAAGTCGAAGACGATCCAGAACGAGTTCATCCTCGCCGTGCCGACGCCCGCCGCGAAGGGCAAGCAGTGGCGCACCGACCCGAAGAGCTACGCCCGCGCGATGATCGCGCTGCGGCACCTGGTCGGCACCTTCGAGGGCTCGCGCAAGACGGCGGGTCCCGCGAGTGACTACATGCGCGTCTTCATCGACGGCGGCGACGTGGCCGCTGCGGTCGCCGCGCGCTTCAGCGAGATGTTCGCGGGTGTCATCCTGCGTGGTTCCGACGGCAACGCCGGCCGCATCAAGCTGCGGAACGTCGGCGGGATCAACGGGCTTCCGGCCTACGCCATCGTCAAGAAGGACAGCTCCAAGCAGCAGTCCTTCGCCGGCGCGATCAAGACCGCCAACGACGCGACGGCCGTCGTCGTCGCCGACGACGTCAACGCCGTTGACCCCGAGGCGGCCGCGACCTGGATCAAGGAACTTGCGCCGCGCACGCAGCTGCGCCAGCTCGAGTACACCATCCACAACAGCTCCTTCCAGCGACATCATTGGATCAACGTGCTGCGCTACGACGGAAGCCGCAAGGATCCGGCGAATTTCCGCGCCCGCGCCGACCGCATCGCCAACGTCATCACGATCGAGAACGACGGCGTGTCCAGCTTCGAGGTCTCGCTCAACGATGCGATCGTCGACCTCAACCGCGACGTGACCATCAAGGTCGTCGAGGACGACAAGGAGATGATCGTCTGGAACGGAAAGGTCGAGCGCGACCTCGGGTTCATGCTGACCGAACTGCTCGAGTCGAACCAGCCGTGGCGCATCTATCCCGCCCGCATCGCCGTCGACATGCCGAGCGCCCGCGCGAAGTGGGCCGAGGAGGAGGCGAAGCGCAAGGCGGCCGAGGCCGCGCAGGAAGAGGCGGAGAAGAAGGGCACCTCGGCGCGCTTCGTCGGTGAATCGCTGGACCGCTGAGGTAGTTTTCCTCCATGGCGGCCGCCAACGACATCCGCAAGGGCAACGTCATCATCATCGATGGCGAGCTCTACATGTGCACCGAGGCGGTGCACCGCACGCCGGGCAACCTGCGCGCGCTCGTCCAGGTCAAGCTCAAGAGCCTCTCGAACGGCGTGATTCATCAGCGCAAGCTGAGCTCGACCGAGCGCGTCGATTTCGCGTTCCTCGACAAGCGCACCTGCGAGTACCTCTACAAGGACGGCTCGAACTACGTGTTCATGGATCAGGAGAACTACGAGCAGTACTTCCTGTCCGAGGACACGGTGGGCGAGGAAATGGCGTTCATCGTCGAGAACGGCAAGGTCTCCGTGACTTTCCACGAGCAGACGCCGATCTCGATCGACCTGCCCGGGTCGGTCGAGCTGGTCGTCCAGCACACCGAGCCGGGCCTCAAGGGCGACTCGGTCTCGAACGTCTTCAAGCCCGCCACCCTGGAAACCGGCCTCGAGATCAAGGTTCCCAACCACGTGAACATCGGGGACAAGATCAAGGTCAGCACCCAGACCAAAGAGTTCCAGGGCCGCGTGAACTAGCCCGGCCGCGCCATCGGTATTGGCTGCACGATCTCGGGCCACGTTCGTCGGCTCCGATGGGTGGAACCTGTGGATAACATCGTGGAAAGACCGTGAAGGAAGTCCCAAGTCCCTGCGGCACAGGGACTTGGGTTGATTCAGGTCTGATTCGTACCTTCCGTGGGAGGTGTGTACGAGGGCGCGCCTACTCGAACCGGAGAGCGGCTCCGCCCTCCTCCACGACGCCGATTTCGTTCGCGTGGAGGTCGCCGCCCTCGCGCAGTTTCGCCAGCAGCGTGTCGGCATCTCCCGGCGCCACCGCGATGAGCAGGCCGCCCGAGGTCTGGACGTCGTGGAGCACGAGGCGGTCGCGCTCGTCCACATCCGGGCCGAACTCGACGCGACCCTTGCCGAAGTCGATGTTGCGCGCCGAACCGCCGCAGGTGAATTCCGGCTTGAGATAGGGCTCGGCCTCGGCGAGCACCGGCACGTCCCGGGCCCGGATGCGCAGCGCCACGTTGCCGCCGGCCGCCATCTCCCAGGCGTGTCCGACCAGCCCATAGCCGGTGATGTCGGTGCCGGCGTGCGTTTCCACCGACGTCATCGCCTTGCCGGCATTGCGGTTGAGATGCGCCATCATGCGCTGCGCCGCGTCGATGTGCGCCTCGTCCGCCGCGCCCTGCTTGAGCGCGGTCGTCAGGCAGCCCATACCCAGCGGCTTGGTGATGATCAGCTTGTCGCCCGGGCGCGCGCCCGCGTTGGTGATGACCTCGTCGGGATGCACCGTGCCGGTGACCGCGAGGCCGAACTTCACCTCGGCGTCCTTGATGGAGTGGCCGCCGGCCATGGCGCAGTCCGCCTCCTTGAGCGCGTCGAACGCGCCCTCGAGGATCCTGCGGAGCGGTTCTCCGCCCAGCTCCGCCATCGGGTAGCCCACGAAGTTGACCGCCGAGACGGGGATGCCGCCCATGGCGTAGACATCGGACAGCGAGTTGGCGGCGGCGATGCGGCCGAACCAGTAGGGGTCGTCGACGACCGGCGGGAAGACGTCGAGCGTCTGCACCAGCGCGAGATCGTCGCGTACTTTCACGACGCCGGCGTCGTCCATCGTTTCGACGCCGACCAGCAGGTCGGGGTGGCTGGGGATTTCGACCTGTCCGAGAACCTCGGACAGCTGCTCCTTGGGGAGCTTGGCCGCTCAGCCACCGGCGCTGCTCATCTGCGTCAGACGAACGTTCATGAGATCTCCTTGAGGGCGGCGACGAGTTCGTCCTCCTCGCCCGCGTGCAGCAGCGTGCGCGGGTCGCAGAGAACGCTCTCATCGACGATGCGGGTGAAGACGGGGACGGTGCCGAGCCGCAACGCACGCGCGAACTGCGCGGCGTTCCGCTCGGGATGTTGCAGGGTGACCACGGTCGTCGGCAGGCTCTCGCCCGGCAGCGAACCGCTGCCCACCTGGCTGAAGTCGGGACGCGTCCCGACCGTCAGCGCCGGAAGCTCCTTCGCGATGCGTGCGGCGAGCGCTTCGGCGCGCTTTTTCAGCTCGGCGGGGTCGGTGCGCAGCATGCGCCAGGTCGGATGCCCGTCGCCCGGGCCGTCGGGCTCCAGGAAGAGCCGCAGCGTCGCCTCGAGCACGGTGAGGGTCATCTTGTCGACGCGGTAGGTGCGGAAGAGCGGGTTGCGGCGCACCTTGTCGATCCAGTGCTTGCTGCCCAGGATGATCCCCGACTGCGCGCCGCCGATGAGCTTGTCGCCGGAGCAGGTGATCAGATCGGCGCCCGCTTCGATGCTGGCGGTGATGGGGGGCTCGGGATCGAGCTCCACCAGCGCGCCCGCACCGAGGTCGTCCATGACGGGGATGCCGTGCTCGCGACCGAGCGCGACCATCTCGTCGATGCCCGGCTCGCTCGTGAACCCGATCACCTTGTAGTTGCTCGGGTGCACGCGCAGCAGCAGCCCCGTGTTCTCGTTGATCGCGCGCTCGTAGTCGCGCAGATGCGTGCGGTTGGTCGTGCCGACCTCGGCGAGCGTGACGCCGGCCGCCTCGAAGACCTCCGGCATGCGAAACGATCCGCCGATCTCGACGAGCTGGCCGCGGCTGAGGATCGCCTCGCGCCCGGCCGCCATCGTGTTGAGCGCGATGACGGTGGCCGCGGCGTTGTTGTTCACCACGGTGGCCGCTTCGGCGCCGGTCAGCATGGCGATCAGGCGCGAGACGGCGGTTTCGCGACGCAGCCGCTGGTTGTTCTCGATGTCCACCGCGACCACGCTGTAGCCGCTCAGCTCCCGCTGCAGCGCCTCGACCGCGGCGGGCGGGTAGACGGCGCGCCCCAGCCCCGTGTGCAGCACGACGCCGGTGGCGTTCAGGCAGTGCTGGACGCCCGGTCGCAGCAGGCGCGCCAGGCGCGCCGCCGCATGGCGGGCGATCGAGGAGGGGTCGAGTTCGCCCGGGTCCTTCTCGTCCAGGATCGTCTGACGGGCGAGGTCGACCTCGGCGCGCACCGCGTCGTCGACCAGGTCGGCACGCAGCTGCGACTTCATGCTGGCCACCTCGGCGGTGGCGAGCACGGCATCGACGCGCGGCAGTTGGCGCAGGAGAGTTTTCTTGTCCACGGGACTCATGCTACGTCGATTCCGGTCTCGACCATGGAACGGCCCTTGTTCGTGAGATGCCGCGCGTTGCCGTCACGTCGCGTGGCCCCAATTCGGTCGTAGTACTCGAGCAGCGGAATGAGCCACTTGCGGCTGATGTCGCCGAACGCCGCCTTCGCCTCGACCGGCTCGAAGCGGCCGCGATCGGCGGAGATGCGGTCGAGCAGTCGAATGCCCTCGTCGAGCGTCTCGCGCAGGTAGAGAATGCCCGGCTGCACCTCGATGAGCGCGCCGCGCGCCGTCAGATAGGTCAGCGCGCCGCGCAGCGCCTTCGCCGCGAGACCGGTTTCGTCCCCCAGCTTGTCGGAAGCGGGCGGCGCGTAGCGGGCGCGGCGCAGCGTCTCCTCCACGGTGCGGGCGGCGCCCTCGGTTTCCGGGTCGAGCTCCACCTTGTGGTCCTTGTGGCGCACGGTGCGTGCCTCGACGACCGCCTCGCTCCCGACGATCTCGAGCGCCGCGGCGAGGCGCGCCTCGTCGAGCCCGGCGCGGTCGCGCACATCGGAGATGGGCAGCGTCGCGAGCAGCGGCTGCTCGCGGTGCATCGCGGCCAACGCCTCGCGCAGCGCCGTCGCCGCCGCCTCGACGGTGGCGCGCGTCGTCCAGGCGCCGCCCGGCAGCGACACGGCGTCTTCCATCTCGGCGAGTCGCTGCTTGACCCAGCCGAGGTCGAGCTCGCTGCGGCGCGCCAGCTCGGCCGGCGGAAGCGCGCCTTCCTCCTCGAGCAGGAAGCGGATGCGCGCGTCGGGGTCGGGCAGGACGGCCGCCCAGCGCGCCAGCCGCTCGTGCAACCGCTTGTTCTTGCGGCCGATCGGCTTGTCGAGCGCGGCGACCACGATGCCGCCGCCCAGCGTCTCCTTCGCGTTGTCGCTGCGCACGATGAAGGGACTCCCCTGCCGCACCGGAATGGGCGCGCGCGTGCGCACCTCGACCAGCGCCGTTTCGCCGGGTCCCAGCGTGCTGCCCTCGAGCAGGTAGATCGTCGCCATGCCCTCGAGCGTGCCGGTGAGGAAGCGGATCGGCGAGGCGTGCTTGATCGCGCGGCGCAGCGAGCCGACCAGTCGCAGCTGGATGGCGACGTGGCGCGTCGGCGTGTAGACGCCCGGGGCGGCCACGACCATGCCGCGCTCGGCGTCGTCGTGGTGGACGCCGGCGAGGTTGAGCGCGGCGCGATGGCCCGCCTGCGCCTGCTCGGCCGCGTCGTGGTAGATCTCGATGGCGCGCACGCGGCCCTTGGCCTGCGCCGGCAGCAGTTCGATGTCGTCGCCGACCGCGATCGAGCCCGCCGCCGGCACGCCGGTCACGATGCAGCCGAATCCGGCGGCGGCGAAGCTGCGCTGCACCGCGCAGTAGAAGGCGCCCGGATCGTCGGTGTGGGCGATCTCCTCGAGCGAATCGAGAATCCGCGCCCGCACGGCGTCGACGCCTTCGCCGGTCGCGGCGGAGCAGGGCAGGATCTCGGCGTCGGCGAGGACGGTGCCCTCCAGCTCCTCGCGCAGCTCCTCGGTGGCGAGTTCGCGCATCTCCTCGTCGACGAGATCGATCTTGTTGAGCACCACCAGCCCCTTGCGCACACCGAGCAGGTCGAGGATATCGAGGTGCTCGCGGGTCTGCGGCATGACGCCGTCGTCGGCGGCCACGACGAGCAGCGCAAGGTCGATGCCGGTGGCGCCGGCGACCATGTTGCGAATGAACCGCTCGTGCCCCGGCAGATCGACGAATCCGATGCGGCGGCCGTCGGGCGCGCGCATCTCGGCGTAGCCGATGTCGATCGTCATGCCGCGCTCGCGCTCGTAGGGACGGTCCGCGCGCATGCCGGTCAGCTTCTCGATCAGGAGCGTCTTGCCGTGATCGATGTGACCGGCGGTGCCGATCGTGAGTCCGAGCGTGTCAGCCGACGACGACATCGCCGTCCTGCAGAAGGGTGAGGGCCGGGTCTTGCAAGGCCTCACATTCTGCACGCACGCGCGATTCCTGCATCGGCTTCACGTGGGTGACCAGCAGACGGCAGTCGGGGCCGACCGCGGCACGCCAGGCCGGCAGGTCGAGCGGGGTCTGGTGGCCCCAGCGGCGCGAGTCCTCGGCCATGGCGTCGGGGAAGCTGCATTCGACGATGCAGTGGGTCGGCCGGCGGTCGGCGGTCCAGGCGAGCACCGTTTCGGTGCGCCGCGTGTCGCCCAGCACCGCCACGCGATGCTCGCCGGCCACGCAGAAGTAGCTGACGCACGGCAACGTGTGGTCGGCGGGGCCCGCTTCGATGGTCCAGTCGCCGATCGAGAGCGTCTCGTCACCCCGCAGCTCGCGCCAGTCGGCGTGCTCGGTCAGGTCGGGCCAGATGCGGCCGTCGAACAGGCTCTCGCGGACGGCGTCGAGCGCGGGACGCAGGCCGACGATCTCGAGACGGCGCTGCGTGACGAGGAAGGGCAGGCCGAGGGTGTGGTCGAGGTGCGCGTGGCTGACCAGCACGTGGGTGAGCGTGGCGCGCTCGCGCGTGTCGAGGGCGTGCGCCGCGGCGCCCGGAGCG
>JBCDBY010000176.1:0-9550 GCA_039182715.1 Planctomycetota bacterium | reverse complement strand
GAGCGCGAAGAGCACGGCGAGGATGGGGTGCTTGAAGAGCACGCGCAGCACGCCGTCGTAGCGCGCCAGCATCGTCTCGCTCTGGACGCCGTTGCGCAGGAAGCCGGGCTGGCCGCCGCGCTTGCCGTCGCCCAGTAGCCCGGTCAGCGCCGGCACCACGGTGAGCGCGAGCAGGAACGAGCTGATGATCGCGAGAATCACGCTCAGGCCGATGCCGCCGACGAACTCGCCGGCGGGACCGGGCATGAGCACGAGCGGCATGAAGGAGAGCGTCGTCGTGAGCGTCGAGCCGAGCAGCGGAATCGAGAGCCGGTCGACGGCGCCGCGCACGGCGGTCCCCGCCGTTTCTCCATCCCGCAGGCGGTGTCGCACCTCGTCGACCATCACGATCGCGTTGTCGATCAGAAGGCCGAGCGCGATGATCAGGCCGGTCACGCTCATCTGTTCGATGGGCAGGCCGACGAGTCGCATGCCGGAGAGCACCATGAGCGCGCTCAGCGGCAGCGAGACCCCGACCAGCACGGCGCTGCGCCAGCCCATGACCACGAAGACCACGAGGAAGACGAACAGGCCGCCCATGAGCAGGTTCATGAGCAGGTTGTCGAAGCGCCGCTCGGTGTAGGTGCTCTGATCGAAAAGCAGCTCCAGCGTGACGCCGCTCGGCAGCGTCGCGCGGAACTCGTCGATCACGGCGCGCGACCGCTCCGACCAGCGGTCGATGCGTTCGCGCGGCTGCATGAGCACGCCGATCGAGACGCCCGGCTCACCGTCGAGCAGCGCGATCTCCGGCGGCGGATCGAGGCGGCCGCGTTCGACCGTCGCGATCTCGCCGAGGCGCACGACGGCGCCCCCGGCGCCATACCGCAGCGGCGTGTCGCGCAGGCGGTCGAGCGAGGTGAGTTCGCCGTCCACCTCGATGAGCAGGTTGGTCGCCTCGTGGCGCAGCTGCCCGGCGCTCACCTTCGAGTCGGTCGCACGCACGGCGGCCGCGACGCGCTCGGTGGAGAGGCCCAGCGTGGCGAGGCGCGCCGGGTCGATCTCGACGCGGACCTCTTCCGGCGAGATGCCGAACAGCCGCGTCTCCTTCGTGCCCGACACGTTGCGCAGCCGGTGCTCCAGGTCCTCGGCGAGCCGCTGCATGATGCTCAGCGGCGCGTCGCCCTGGCCGGTCCAGCGGAAGCCGAGAATGAGCGCGAAGGCGTCGACGTCGAGATCGTCGAGATCGGGCGTGCCGGTGCCGTCCGGCAGCGGCACGCGCGCGATCTCATCGCGCAGCCGCGACCAGATCGGATCGACGTCGTCGATGTCGTCGCGCA
This sequence comes from Planctomycetota bacterium, assembly GCA_039182715.1. Classification (GTDB taxonomy): domain Bacteria; phylum Planctomycetota; class PLA2; order PLA2; family PLA2; genus JBCDBY01. The sequence goes on along the minus strand of JBCDBY010000176.1, from coordinate 8,234 downwards.
GGTCGACCTGGATGATCGAGATGCCCGGCCGCGACGACGAGTACATCACCTTGATCTCGTCGCGCTCCCGCAGCGCGTCCTCGAGCTTCTCGGTGACCAGCGCCTCGACCCGGCTCGCGGTCGCGCCGGGGTAGGGCGTGGTAATGATCGCGAAGCGCGCCGTGAGCTGCGGGTCCTCGCGGCGCGGCAGCAGGTTGTAGGCCGCCAGGCCGGAGACGACGATGATCGCCAGCGTGAGGATCAGCAGGCGCGGATTGCGGAAGAAGAGCGCACCGAGCATCGTCTAGCCCTCGACCCGCACCGCCTGGCCTTCGACCACGCGGTGGGCGCCACTGGAAATCACCGTCTCACCGTCGCGCAGCGTGCCGCGCACGTAGACGCGCGAACCGTCGGCGTGCACGATCTGCACTTCGCGGCGCGCGACGACGCCGTTCTCGACGACGTAGCACGCCCAGAGACCGCGCGGCGCGCGGACCAGCGACGCGTGCGGCACCCAGATGCCTTCCGACGCGATCCGCACGTCGAGCTCGAGGCGGGCGACCTGGCCCTTGACGACGTGCTTCGGCGCGCCGCCGAGCTGGAAGATGTGCAGCTGTGTGCGCGTCGCCTCGTCGATGAGCGGGTGGCGCGCCCGGAGCGTGGCCGGCAACGTCCGGCCGGCGACGGTCACCTCGACTTGGTCGCCGATGGTGAGGCGCATCGCCTCGTCGGGCGGCAGGCCGATCCGCGCCTCGAGGTTGCCCGTCTCGACCAGCTCGAGCATCGGCTGGTTGGGGGAGAGGACCGCGCCCTCGTCGGCGAACCGCTGCGCGACGGTGCCGTCGAACGGCGCGAGCAGCGTGCTCTTGGTGATCGCGAGCTCGATGGAGCCGACGCGCGCCTCGAGGCGCTGCACGAGCGCTTCCTGCGCGGCAATCTGCTCGACGCGCGTGCCGTTCTCGAGCTCCTCGAGCGTGATCTTCGCGCGCTCGTACTGCGCGCGCACCGAGGCGAGCTGGAACTGCGACTCCTCGATCTCCTCGATGGAGAGCGCGCGGTTGGAACTGTCGCGCAGTTCCAGGCGGCGCTTGTTCTTGCGCTCCGCGAGGTCGACCTGCGCCTTCAGGTCGGCGACGACCTTGCGCGCGCCCTGGATCGTCTCCTTGCGCGTGCCGTTGCGCATCTCGAGCAGCTTCGCCTGGGCGCCGGCGAGCTCCGCCTCGGCGCTCTTGCGGTCGTACTGCAGGCCGCGCATGTCGAGACGGGCGAGCTCCTGCTTGGCGACGACGGGCGATCCCTCGTCGACCGCGACCGACTCGAGCAGGCCGACCCGCTCGAAGGCGACGCGCGCCACGCGCCGCGCGTCGATGCGACCGGTGTAGACGCGCCGGGTCTGGAAGCTGGTCTCGGTGCGGGCGGTTTCGACCGCCACCGGCAGCGCCGTTCTGGGCGCCTCGTCGCCTCCTTGCGCCTCGGCGGATGCGTCCACCATGCGGGGGAGCACCACGACCAGCGCGATCGCCACCAGGACGAACGCGATGCGAAGGTTCCTACGGTCAGTCATGAATTGACGCATCGTCAAAGTCTTTCCAAAAAAGGGGACCCTTACAGGAGCCCGAGCGAGCGGGCTTCCTCCGGGAAAATCTTGCTGAGAATGCGGTCCTGCGCGGCGGTGTAGTCGGTCTCGTGGGAGAGGGGCGTCCACCCGTATCCGTCGAGAAGCGCGTTGTAGTTGCGGCGCAGGCTGCGATCGGTGTCACCCATACCCTTCGCCTCGAGGTTGGGGCTGGATGCTGCAATGAAATGGGCGCCGAAGCTCATCGACCAGAGACCGAAGGCGATGTCCTCCGGCTTTTCGCCCGCTTCGACCTGCAGGTCGCCGGCCGCGATCGCGTCGCGCAGGATGCCGGTGCAGGCACCGAAGCAGCGCATTTCGGTGGCATGCAGGCCTACGAGCCGTTCCCGCGTTGCTTTCGACTGAATCGAGGCGGCGCGAATGATGTGCTCCGCCTCCCAGTGGTTGGGGTAGAGGCGCAGGAAGAGGTCGTCCGCCACGCCGATCGCCCACATCCGCTCGCGCGAAGGGCCCTGGTAGGCGGCCGCGCGCTCGAACAGGTCGGCGCGCTTGCTCATCGACTCGCCCGCGACGGCGACGAGCACGTCCTCCTTCGAGGAGAAGTGCTGGTAGACGGTGCCTTTGGAGTACTCGATCTCCTGCGCGATGCGGTCCATCGTGAGACCGAGATAGCCTCGCTCGACGAGCATGCGGCGCGCGACGTCGAGGATCAGTCCCTCGCGCTCCTGGATCTCTCGCTGCTTTCTCGTCAGGGTCGTCACGGGAACCATACTATCGGTCCGTCAATTTCTGACAACTAGTCAGAAACACAATTTTCGGCTTCGGCGTCTCAAGCGGGGGACGGAACCGTCGATGAAAGAGTCGAAGAACCGGGAGAAATCCCGATGAGGAGCGGAGTTTCATGGCCTACCTGATCAACGTCGCCGGCAGCCGCGTGCCCCTGCGCAAGGGGAAGAGCTACACGCTCGGTCGCGGCAAGGACTGCGACATCGTCATTCCCGACGCCTCCTGCTCCCGCCAGCACGCGAGCATTAGCGTCGCGAGCGACGCCGATCAGGTCTGTATCGACGACATGGACAGCCGCAACGGGACCTACCTCAACGGTCGGCCCATCGGCGGGCCGACGGTGGTGCCCAACGGCGGCCGGCTCCGCATCGGCGCCAGCATCTTCCTGCTGCAGCTGCATGAGGAGGCGGTCCTGGGCGACCTCGAGGAGACCTGCACGACGAGCGTCGAGACGGCGATTCCGCGCGACATCGACGGCGGCGAGCTCGGCACCCTGGGGCTGCTCGAGACGCTGCGCCTGCTCGTGACGGCGCGCCGCAGCGTGACCATGCACATTGCCATGCCGACGGCGGCCGCGCGCGTCGACGTGCGCGGCGGCGAGGTGCTCTCGGCGCGACACGGCGGCCTCGAAGGCTTCGAAGCGCTCGTCAAGCTGGCGCGCGAAACCTCCGGCATCTTCTGGCTGGTCGACGCCAACGGCGCCTGCGCGCGCAACATCGATCTGCCGAGTTCGCACCTGTTGTTCGAGCTCGGGCGCGTGATCGAACACGTCAGCGCGTAAGACCGATCGACGTCGGACGTTCGACGCGCGTAGCATGCTCGGGTGCCTCGGCCCTGGGAAGCCTTCTACCCGTCCTCCGCGCGCGGGTCCTACCCCGATCAGCCGTTGGACGCCTTCGTCACGGCTTCGGACCGGATCGCTCTCGTCGACGGGGAAGAGACCTGGACCTACGCGACGCTGCGGGTGCGCATCGACGAGGCCGCGGGCTGGTTCGCGGCGCGAGGGGTCGTGCCGGGTGCGCGCGTGCTGTTGCACCTGCCGAACTCGGTCGCGTTCGTCGTCGCGTACTACGGCGCGCTGCGCGCCGGCGGGATCGTCAGCGCGGCGTCGCCGGAACTGGGGGAGGAGGCGTTTCGCCACCAGCGTGACGACGTCGATCCGGTGCTCGTCGTCGATGCCGCCACGGAAATCGGCTGCGGAGAGCCGCCGCCGCGCGCGCCGCACGACATCGCGGTGCTGCAGTACACCAGCGGCACGACCGGGACGAGCAAGGGCGCGATCATGACGCACCGCAATCTCGTGACCAACGCCTTGCAGAACGCGCGCTGGTTCGGCTGGTCGGGCCGCGAGGTCAACCTCGCCGTGCTGCCGCTCTGCCACACCTGGGGCATGTGCGTCTGCCTCAACTCCACGTTCGCCGTCGGCGGCACGCTCGTGCTGGCGCGCCGATTCGATCCGCAGGAGACACTCGCCGCGATCGCGCGCCACGGCGCCACCGTGCTCTACGGCAGCGCGACGATGTTCCATCGGCTTCTCGACGTTGCCGCGCACGCCGTGCCGACGCTGCGCCACGTCAAGGCGGGCGCGATGCTGACGCAGGGCGACCTCAAGGCGCGTTGGGATGCGCGCTACCCGCACGCGCCGATGCAGCAGGGGTACGGGCTGACGGAGGCGTCGCCCGAGTCGCACAACAACCCGCCGCTGCGATTTCGCGCCGGGACCGTCGGCGTGCCGCTGCCGGATACCGACTGCCGCATCGTCGCCGAGGATGGGCGACTGCTGGGGCCCGACGAAGTCGGCGAGGTCTGCCTGCGCGGTCCCCAGGTCTCGCGCGGCTATTGGGGACGGCCGGCGCGCGCCGACGCGTGGCTGCCGACCGGCGACCTCGGTCGCATGGACGCGGACGGCTACCTCACGATCGTCGATCGCAAGAAAGACATGCTCAAGTTTCGCGGCTACTCCGTCAGCCCCAACGTCATCGAGGACTGCCTGCTCGCGCACCCGGCGGTTGCGGAAGCGGTCGTGGTCGGGCGGCCCGACGAGCGCGACGGCGACCTGCCCGTGGCCTACCTGGTCGGCGACGCGCAGTCCGACGAGGCGATGGACGCGCACTGTCGCGCCGCGTTGGCGCGCTACGAGGTGCCGCGCATCTTCCGCTGGGTCGACGCGATTCCGAAGAACCACGTCGGCAAGCCGTTGCGGCGCGCGCTGCGTACACTGGAGCAATGAGGGTCCTCGCGTGCATTCTGCTGCTCGCGCTGCCGTCGGCCGCGCAGGAGTGGCGCTGGACGCGCGCGGAGCGCGGCGAGCAGCTCGCCAAGAGCGAACTCCGCGGGGCCTTCGAGATTCTCATGCCGGACGACGGCACGCTGCTGCTGCCCGGCGCCAACAACCAGCGCGTGTCGCCCCGGACCGCGTATCGCGCCTTGCTCAACGCGCGGGACAGCTTCGATCGCGCGCAGCCGCCTGCCGCCGGCGAACCGTCGGGCGTCCCGGTCCTGCTGCGGGTCGATCCCGACGTGCCTTGGCAGCACGTCCAGATCGTGCTGCAGATCGTCGGGGAAGCGCAGTGCCCGAACGTCTGGTTTGTCGTCAGTCCCGACGGCAAGCAGACACGCTATCTCTCGGCCCGTCTTCCGGTCGGCGAGAAGCCGGGCGCGTCGTACGTCCGCTACGAGCTCGCGCTCGACCAGCGCATCTCCGGATCGCGCGCGTGGGCCGGGGGCGGCAGCGTGGACCAGATCCGGACAGTCTACTTCCGCCACGGACGGGAGTCGAAGGGCGAAGCTCTGCAGGCACGTGCGGAGGTCGAGAGCTTCGTGCGCAAGGTGCGGGAGCGCAGCCCCGACATCCGATTCCGCGGCGCGCTCGTGCCGGCGGCGACCGTCCCGTTCCGCCTCGTCGTCGACGGTCTGCAGGCGTTCGACCGCCGGGTCTTCCCCGTCGTTCTCTTCCGCCGCACGCTCAATCGGCGCTCCGGCCAGCCGACTCTCCCCTTTCCGGTGGATCAGGGGCCGATGCCGCGCGATCTCGGCTGGATCGGCGAGAACGTCGCGGTCGTGCGCAGCGACCAGGAGAAGCCGTGGGGCGACGGCAAGTGGATCGATGAGGACGTGCGGATGCCGCTGGTCTCGACCGCGACGCCGGAGTCGCGCAACTTCGGGCCCTCGCGATTCGCGGTGAACCTGAACCGCCACGGCGAACTGCGCGTCGCCGGCAAGCAACGCAGCCTGCGGAACTTCCGTTCGTGGCTGGCGGACCGGGGCGGCTCGAAGCCGCGCATGCTGCTACGGGTCGATGCGCGGGCGCCGTGGGCCCACGTCGTTTCGCTGCTCCAGGTGGCCGAGGACGCGGGCTGGAAGCAGGTCGAGTTCGGCGTACGCAAGACGGCGGACGAGGCCGACTCGGCGCTCGCCGCGCGGCGTTTCCAGGCCACGCACAAGCGCGATCTGCGGCGCAACGCGCCCGAGGCCGAGGGGTACTTGCCGATTCTTCTGCGTCCGACCGCGGGGGACGCCACGCCGGTCGACCGCGTGCGCCTGGAAGCGGCCCGTCTCGCGCCGGCGGGATGGGGCCCCCCCGGCGCGCGCGAGAAGATTGTGCACCCCACGTACGTGAACATGCGGTATCGCGACCGCGCGACCGTGATGTTCTCGGTGCTGCGTACCCGGCTCGGCGGCGATGCGAAGAACCCGTCGTTTCTCCGCACGCTGATGTCGGTCGGCTCGCGGCGGTTCGATCTCGGGATCACCGAGAAAGTCCCGGCGGGCTACGCCATCGCGACGCTCTGCCAGCTCCAGACGCTGGGCTTCCGGCAGTTCTCGTTCTTCCCGGAGCGCTACGCGTTCGACGGCGAGAACTTCACGAGGCTGCACCAGCGCTACCCGGCGCAGAACCGGGTCCTCGAGGCACGGTAGCGGGTCCGAGGTCCTCGTTCGCCACGGTGGCGCGGAGGGTTCGTCCCTGGGAACGGGGAGCTGAGGACGGGGAGCTGGGAACGGGGATGCTTCGACGCCCTTCGGCGCAGCGATGGGGAGTCCAGCGTAGGGGAGGTGGGACTCGAACCCACAAGGCCTCGCGGCCGGGGGATTTTAAATCCCCTGCGTATGCCAATTCCGCCACTCCCCCTTTGGGAGCTCTGTTCTCGAATGGGACGTCGGACCATACCGCGCCACGGGGCCATTTGACCGCTCCCCGCGCAGGGATACCGTTCCGCGGGAGAGTCAGGTACATGGAACCGCAGGGTCAGCAATCCCCCCGCACGACGGCGAATACCGCCGAGCGTCGCCGTCACGTCCGCTTCCTCGAGGAGGTGCGCGTGCGCTACCGCGATATCGAGGGGTGCGACGCGAGCCGGTGGGGGCGCAGCCGCGACCTCAGCCTCGGCGGCCTCGGCCTGCTCGCCGACGACGTCGTGCCGGAAGGGTCGCATCTGGCCGTCGAAATCCACATGGAGTCGGAGCCGGCGCCCGTGCTTGCCCTCGCCCGCGTGCTGCGCTGCGACGCCTTGGCAGACGATGCCGGACACGTGGCGGGCTGCCAGTTCCTCTGGATGAGTGCCGACGACCGCTCGCAGCTGGAGCGATTGGCCGCCTATTTCCGTAAGAAGTACGGAACGAGCGGCGACCTCGACGCGACCACCAACTCCTGAGCGAATCCGCTCGCGGCCCGGCGGACCTGCGCGTGCAGGATCGCACGAGGTCCAGCCGCGATGGGGCCCCCCAGGCGGAAACCCGCGCGCAAGGCGGTTTTCCGTCCTCCCCATTTTCCCGGGCGCCACGGCATTACGTTTGCGGTCAGTGCCTTTGGGCCGAGGCACCGGCCCGCGAAAACGTGATGAATTCGGTCAATGTGGTTACCCGGTTGCGAGGCGCAGGGGCATTTCGTACTGTGCGCGCCTTCGTTCCGGGCAAGCAGTCCCAGCGCGCTGAAGAGCCGCGCGGGACAAGTAAGCAAACAGTATTTCGGCATTCTCTGGAGGGTTTCATGACGCGCCTGACCATTCTGGGCGTGGTGCTCTCGTTTGGGCTCCTGGTGGGTTGCAGCGGCGGCGCCGCGGGCGATCCCAGCGACGATCTCGGTGATATCACCGTGATTTCCACGAGCCCGGGCAACGGTGACCAGCTGGATCTCGAGGACTCCAATGGCGGGTTCAACGCGCTCGATCGCGACGACCTCGTCACACCGGAGGCGATTACGATCGTCTTCTCGAACTCCCTCGATCCCAACTCGGTGATCAACCCGGATCCGACGGATCCGCAGGGCACTCGCAATGTGCGTCTCTTCTTCTTCGACCTGGAGCAGGGTCCGTTCGACCCCGATGCGCCCACGGTCCCCGGCGTCAACCCGCCGGGCGCCAACGTGCTCATCGAGTCGACCGCGTTCCTGACCCAGACCGGCGACCGCCCGAACAACACGCTCATCATTCGCCCGGAAGGTTTCACGGCGAATAACCCGATGCCCGAGGGTCAGTACTCGGTCATCGTGTCGCAGGGCGTGCGCGGTGCGGACGGCGACGGCCTCTTCGGACAGGAGTACTTCTTCTCCTTCCGCGTCGGCCAGGACGTGCTCGGTCCCAGCATCGTGAAGACCAGCCCGTCCAACAACGAGCAGGACGTCTCGCCGGACACCGAGATCCGCGTGACCCTCTCGGAGACGGCGCTTTCGAGCACCGTCACGACCAACGCCGTGCAGGTCAGCTACACGCCGTCCGGTCAGACGATTCCCATCCAGATTCCGGGTGAGTGGTTTACCGATGGCGGCAACGGCCCCGGCAACAACTTCCCGAACCTGCGTCATGGTGGCGGGTATAACGAGCGCTTCACGGCCCGTCCAGAGTGCTACTCATCGGCCCCGCAGGTCTTGATCGTCATTCCACGCGGTAGTTTCGTC
>JBCDBY010000175.1:0-9575 GCA_039182715.1 Planctomycetota bacterium | reverse complement strand
TAGCTCAGTGGTAGAGCACCTCCTTGGTAAGGAGGAGGTCATGGGTTCAAGTCCCATCGGCAGCTCCAGCAAGGAACCAGCCTCCCTGTTTCGCGCCGAGGGGGGATCAACCGCGGAAGGTTCCGCGGTGACTGGGTCAGTCAGATTCGGCCCGCGGCGCAAGTCGGCATCCCGTCAGGGAAACGAGTTCAGAGAGCAGTAAAGAAAAGGACGAGTACGGATGGCCAAGGAAGTCTTCCAGCGGACAAAGCCCCACGTCAACATCGGCACCATCGGTCACATTGACCATGGCAAGACGACGCTTACCGCGGCGATCGTCCGGACGCTGATGAGCGCCAAGGGCAAGGTGAAGTCCTATCAGGACATCGCCAAGGGCGGCACGGTGCGTGACGACACGAAGGTCGTGACCATCTCCGTGGCGCACGTCGAGTACGAGTCGGAGAACCGGCACTACGCGCACGTGGACTGCCCGGGTCACGCCGACTACGTCAAGAACATGATCACGGGCGCCGCCCAGATGGACGGCGCGATCCTCGTGGTCGATTCGTCGGACGGCCCGATGCCCCAGACGCGCGAGCACATCCTGCTCGCCCGCCAGGTCGGCGTGCCGGCCATGGTCGTGTTCCTCAACAAGGTCGACCTCGTCGACGACCCCGAGCTCCTCGACCTCGTCGAGCTCGAGGTGCGCGAGCTCCTCAGCGAGTACGAGTTCCCGGGGGACGAGATCCCGGTCGTGCGCGGTGCGGCGCTGCCGGCGCTCCAGTCGGAGAACCCCGGCCCGGAGGCGGAAGAGTGCAAGTGCATCTACGACCTCATGGCCGCCTGCGACGAGTACATCCCGCTTCCCACGCGTGAGACGGACAAGCCGTTCCTCATGAGCATCGAGGACGTGTTCTCGATCAAGGGTCGCGGTACGGTCGCCACCGGTCGTATCGAGCGCGGCGTCGTCAACGTCGGCGACAAGATCGAGATCGTCGGCCTCATGGACGAGGCCAAGGAGACCACCTGCACCGGCGTCGAGATGTTCAACAAGACGCTCGACACGGGTGAGGCGGGCGACAACGTCGGCCTGCTCCTGCGCGGCATCGAGAAGAAGGAGATCGAGCGCGGCATGGTCCTCGCGGCGCCGAAGTCCATCACCCCGCACACCAAGTTCGAGGGTGAGGTCTACGTGCTGACCAAGGAGGAGGGTGGCCGTCACAGCCCCTTCTTCAGCGGTTACCGCCCGCAGTTCTACTTCCGCACCACGGACGTCACCGGCTCGATCGAGCTCGAGGGCGCCGAGATGTGCATGCCCGGCGACAACGTGAAGATGAAGGTCGAGCTCATCACGAAGATCGCGATGGAGGACGGTGTCCGCTTCGCGATTCGCGAGGGCGGCCGCACCATCGGCGCCGGCGTCGTCACCAAGGTGGTGGAGTAGTCACAGTCAATCACGCACGGGTGTAGCTCAATTGGTAGAGCAGCTGATTCCAAATCAGCAGGTTGAGGGTTCGAGTCCTTCCGCCCGTGCCATACCGATCACACGTAACGCATTCATGGAAACCTACAAGGCAGGACAGGGATCCCTCGCCCGGCTCATCGCCTGGTTCGCGATGCTCATCGCGGTCGCGCTGGGCAGTGCCGAGGTCTATACCTGGATCCAGGACCCGCGGACCGACGCGCCGCTCCTACCGGGCGCGCTCTTCGCGGACCTGCCGTTCTTCGGGACGCCGTTCAGCTGGAAGTTCCTGCTGTGCGCGGTGCTCTTCGTCGCCGGCATCTGGTTCGTGCGGCGCATCATGTACCGCCCGAAGACCGTGGACGCACTCATCGAGACCGAGCAGGAGTTGCGCAAGGTCTCGTGGCCGACGAAGGACGAGTCGATCAACGCGACCGGCGTCGTCATCCTGGTGAGCATCCTGCTCACGATGGCGCTGTTCTTCTTCGACCTCTTCTTCAGCACCGTCTTCCGGAACATCTTCTGATCATGGCACTCGAGTGGTTCGTACTTCGCGTCGCTTCCGGCCATGAGGACCGGGTGCGTCGTCAGCTCGAGGCGCGCGTCAAGGCGAAGGCGTTCGAGGAGCGGGTGCCCCGCATCCTGGTCCCCATCGAGCAGGTGACCGAGATGCGCGGCGGCAAGCGTCGCACCGTCAAGCGCAAGCTCTATCCGGGCTACGTGCTCGTGGAGTGCGATCTCGACGAGGACACGCGCATCCTGATCCGGGAGACGCCCGGCGTCGGTGACTTCATCAGCAGCAGCGGCAAGCCGCAGCCGATGGGGCCGGAGGAGGTCGACCGCCTTCTCGGCCAGGTCACCAAGGACACGGAAAAGCCCAAGCTGAACATCGAGTTCAAGGAGGGCGACAACGTGAAGATCAAGGAAGGCCCCTTCGAGAACTACGACGGCGTGATCACCGAGGTCGACGCCAAGAAGGGCGCCGTCAAGGTCATCATCAACGTCTTCAACCGGCCCACCCCGGTGGAGCTCGGTTACTGGCAGGTGGAAGGCATCTAGAGGACATCATGGCCAAGGAAGTCACAGGCAAGATCAAGCTCCAGTGCCCCGGCGGGCAGGCGACGCCCGCGCCCCCGGTCGGCCCCGCGCTCGGTCAGCACGGCGTCAACATCGGCCAGTTCGTGCAGCAGTTCAACGCGGCGACGGGAGACCAGCAGGGTCTCACCATCCCCGTGGAGATCACGGTCTACAACGACCGCTCGTTCACCTTCGTCACCAAGTCGCCGCCCGCGGCGGTCCTCCTGAAGATCGCCGCCGGCCTCAAGAGCGGCTCGCAGGAGCCCGGCCGCACGGTCGCCGGCACCGTGACGATGGCGCAGTGCCGCGAAATCGCGGAGAAGAAGATGGCCGACCTCAACGCCGCCAGCATCGAGGCCGCGACCCGCATCATCGCGGGCACGGCGCGCAGCTGCGGGCTCGAGGTCAAGCCGTAGGCCCGACGAATTCACAACCCGAACGTGGGAGTCGGTTCGCCGCGGTGGCGGACGACGCTCGCACCACGGAGGATGCATGAGAAAACGTAGCAAGCGTCACGCGCAGGCGTTGGCGCAGGTCGAGAAGGGACGGCGGTACGGGCTGCCGGAAGCGATCCAGCTTCTGCAGTCGTTCCCCGCGCCGAAGTTCGACGAGGCCGTCGAGGTCGTCGTCAAGCTCGGCATCGATCCCCGCAAGTCCGACCAGATCGTGCGCGGCGCGTTCTCGCTCCCGCACGGCATCGGCAAGTCGGTGTCGGTGATCTGCTTCGCCGAGGGTGACCTCGCCGAGGCGGCCCGCGAAGCCGGCGCCGACGAGGTCGGGTCGGACGAACTCGCCGAGAAGATCCAGAAGGGCTGGACCGACTTCGACGTCGCCATCGCGCACCCCAGCATGATGCGCGTCGTCGGTAAGCTCGGTCGCGTGCTCGGCCCGCAGGGCAAGATGCCCTCGCCGAAGGCCGGGACCGTGAACGAGAACGTCGCGGACGCGGTCCGGGAGTTCAAGGCGGGCAAGATCGAGTTCCGCAACGATTCGGGCGGCAACCTGCATGCCGTCATGGGGCGCAAGAGCTTCGAGCAGGGCAAGCTGGAAGAGAACGTCCAGGCGTTTCTCGACCACGTCGTCTCGCTCAAGCCCACGGCCGCCAAGGGCAACTTCATCCTCGGGGCGCACATCACGGCCACGATGTCTCCGGGCATCGAACTGACCGTGGCGTAGGGAGTTCGACATGAGCAGAGAACTCAAGGAAATGATGATCGAGGCGGTCAAGGTCGACCTCGACGCTTCCCCGAACGTCCTCGTGCTCGGCATGCTGCCGATCAACGCCGAGGACACGGTGGCCCTGCGCGACAACCTTCGCGAGAAGGGCGCGCGCCTGCGGGTGATCCACAACCGCACGACGCGCCACGCCCTCGACGACGGCCGCAAGGGCCTCTCGGAGTTCTTCGTCGGCCAGACCGCGATTGCGGTGGGGCAGGACGAGGAGACCGATTTCATCGGCGTCGCCAAGCTGCTGGTCGACGCGGCCAAGAAGAAGCACGTCGAGTGCCGCGGCGGGTTCGTCGACGGCGAGCTGTTCGACGGCGAAGGCTTCCAGGCCCTGGCCAAGAGTCCCGACAAGAACACGCTGCGCGCGATGCTGTGCGGCGCGATCCTCGGCCCCGGCCGTGGGCTCGCGACCATCATCAACGCGGTCGGCAGCGGTATGGCGCGCTGCATCCAGGAGCATGCGGGCGACGCCGGCGACGAGGGTGGGAGCGAGGAGGCTCCCGCCGCTTCCTAGAAAAATTCTTCTCCCGAACGGAGTATCACGATGTCCGAAGAAAACACGACCCAGACGGTTGAGCTCGACGCCGAGCTCGAGGATCTCTTCACCAAGCTCGACGCGCTGCCCCTCGGTCGCGCCGCGAAGCTCGTCAAGGCGCTCGAGGAGCGTTGGGGCGTCTCCGCTGCCGCGCCCGCCGCGGTGGCCGTAGCCGCGCCCGCCGGTGGCGACGGTGGTGGCGATGCCGCCGAGGAAAAGACCGAGTTCGACGTGGTCCTGAAGGCCGCCGGCGACAAGAAGATCGCCGTCATCAAGGCGGTCCGCGCGATCACCGGCCTTGGCCTCAAGGAGGCGAAGGAGATGGTCGACGGTGCGCCCTCCAAGGTGAAGGAAGGCGTGGCGAAGGACGAGGCCGAAGAGGTCAAGAAGACGCTGGAGGAGTCGGGCGCCGTCGTCGAGCTTGCCTAAATGGTTCGTAGCTCGACCTCGCGCACCGTATCCGCAACTGGATCCTCGTTTGGGCGGGCGTCCCACCGGGCGCCCGCACACACACACACGCACTTCCGCCGTGAAGATGGCCCTCGAGGCCGAGAAACGCGGCGCCGCGTAGCCAGACAGTCCGCCCTTAGTCGCACGACGCGCCCGATCGCGTTCGCGAATTTCGCGAACGGCGAGCGGGGGCGTTGCTGCATGTCCACGGAGGATGCCCCCTCGGGGCGATGAACCCATGGAAGTTCTGAAATTCGGTCGAAGCGACGAGCACCCGCTTCCCAACCTGGTCGACCTGCAGACGCTCAGCTACGGCGACTGGCTGCAGGGCGACGTGCCCTTCTCCGAGCGCGGGGACTACGGACTTCAGGCGATCATCGCCGAGGTCTTCCCGATCGAGAGCTACGACGGGACGATGTCCCTCGAGTTCCTCGGCTACGAGCTCGGCGCGCCGCGCTACTCGAGCGACGAGTGCCGGCGCCTGCGCCTGACCTACGGCGCCCCCTTCAAGATCCGCGTCCGCCTCAACAAGGAGGAGCCGGTCGAGGAGGAGGTCTACCTCGGTGAGCTGCCGATCATGATCGGCGGCGGCGAGTTCATCATCAACGGCACCGAGCGTGTCATCGTCTCCCAGCTGCACCGTTCGCCGGGCGTGGACTTCTCCGTCGAGATCCACACCTCGGACAAGAAGCTGCACTCCTGCTGGATCATCCCGGAGCGCGGCAGCTGGATCGAGCTGAACGTCTCCAAGAAGGACACGCTCCAGGTTCGCATCGACCAGTCGGGCAAGTTCGCCGCCACCATGCTGGTGCGCGCGATCTCCGAGGACTTCTCGAGCGACGCGGACATCATCCGGCTCTTCTACAAGACGTTGAAGGTCAAGCGCGGCACCCGCGGCTTCCTCAACAAGATCACCGGCCGCTACGTGGTCGAGGACGTGGTCGACCAGGCGACGGGCGAGATCCTCGTCCCCGCCGGCGACGCGATCTCCGAGCACCACGCCGAGCTGATCCAGAAGAGCAACATCAAGGACGTGGAGGTCATCGAGAGCCTCGACGACCCGATCATCCTCAACACGCTCGCCGAGGACAACACGACGAGCCACGAGGACGCGCTGCTGCGCCTCTACTCGCGCCTCCGCCCGGGCAACCCGCCCCAGCCGGAGAAGGCGCGCGAGCTCTTCCGCGAGAAGTTCTTCGACTCCAACCGCTACCGGCTCGGCAAGGTGGGGCGCTTCCGCCTCAACCGCAAGTTCGGCAAGAAGACGGACGAGGAGAACCAGGTCCTGCAGGCGGACGACCTCGTCGACGCCATCAAGTACATCCTCGGCCTGCGCAACGGCGACGGCGAGGTGGACGACATCGACCACCTCGGCAACCGCCGCGTGCGCTCGATCGCCGAGCTCGCGGGCGACGAGATCCGCAAGGGTTTCCTCAAGCTTCGTCGCACCGCGCAGGAGCGGATGAACATCGAGAACCGCGAGACGATCACGCCGCGCTCGATCATCAACTCCAAGACGATCAGCAGCGCGATCGACTACTTCTTCGGTCGCGGCGAGCTGAGCCAGGTGGTCGACCAGACCAACCCGCTCAGTCAGCTCACGCACGAGCGGCGCCTCTCGGCGCTGGGCCCCGGCGGCCTCAACCGCAAGCGCGCCGGCTTCGAGGTGCGCGACGTGCACATCTCGCACTACGGCCGCATCTGCCCGATCGAGACGCCGGAAGGCACGAACATCGGCCTGATCAGCTCGCTCGGCCTCTACGCCAAGTGCGACCCGTACGGCTTCCTCGTGACGCCGTACCGCAAGGTCGACAACGGCAAGGTCGCCGAGAAGGTGACGTACCTGCGGGCGGACCAGGAGCGCGACATGATCTGCGCGCCGGCCGATACCAAGCTCGACAAGAGCAACAAGATCGCCGACTCCCAGGTGCTCGTCCGCAAGAACGACGACTTCCTGATGGTGGCGCCCAAGCAGGTCGACTACATGGACATCAGTCCCATGCAGCTGGTCGGCGTGTCCGCGGCGCTCATCCCGTTCCTCGAGCACGATGACGCGAACCGCGCGCTCATGGGCTCGAACATGCAGCGGCAGGCGGTCCCGTTGATCAAGACCGAGGCCCCGGTCGTCGCGACCGGCATGGAGCGCGCCGTGGTCGCCAACAGCGGCATGGTGCCGCGCTCGAAGCAGGACGGCACGGTCATCCGCGCCACCTCGACCGAGATCGTGGTGGAGGGCAAGCTCGGCGCCGACACCTTCCCGCTGCGGAAGTTCGTCGGTCTCAACGAGCGCACCTGCCTCAACCAGACCCCGCTCGTCCGCGAGGGCGACGCCGTCACCGAGGGGCAGGTCCTCGCCGATTCGGCGGCGACCGACAACGCCGAGCTCGCGCTCGGCAAGAACGTGCTCGTCGCGTTCATGCCCTTCGACGGCTACAACTTCGAGGACGCGGTCCTGATCTCCGAGGAGCTGCTCCGCGAGGACACCTACACCTCGATCCACATCGAGGAGTTCGAGATCGAGATCCGCGAGACCAAGCTGGGCCGCGAGGAGTTCACGAACGACATCCCGAACGTCTCGGAGCGCGCCCTGCGCAACCTGGACGAGGAGGGCATCGTCCGCGTCGGCACGCACGTGCGTCCCGGCGACATCCTGGTCGGCAAGGTCTCGCCGAAGTCCAAGAGCGAACTCTCCCCCGAGGAGAAGCTGCTCCACGCGATCTTCGGCCGCGCCGGCGAGGACGTGAAGAACGACTCGCTGGAGGTGCCGAGCGGCGTCGAGGGCATCGTCATCGACGCGGAGAAGTTCAGCCGCAAGGTCAACCTCACCGAGGAGGAGCGCCAGCGGAACCTGCAGGAGATCAAGCGCCTCGAGCGCGAGTTCCTGACCAGCTACCAGAACATCCTCGAGGTCTCGATCCAGGAGATGGAGAAGGACCGCGAGAAGGCGCTCAAGGACCCGGAGACGCGTCGCGCGTTCAGCGTCGGCGCCGTGCTCTCGGCCACCGAGTTCAAGAAGATCCGCGACCGTCTGCGCGCCGAGGTGCTCAAGGAGTCCAAGAGCCGGGCGCGGGAGAACCGCCTGCGCTTCCTCAAGGCGCGCTTCGACGAGATCGACGTGCTCGAGGCGGAGAAGAACAAGCAGGTCAACCGCCTGTCGCGCGGCGACGAGCTGCCGACCGGCGTGCTCGAAATGGTCAAGGTCTACATCGCCGCCAAGCGGAAGATGTCGGTGGGCGACAAGGTCGCCGGCCGCCACGGCAACAAGGGCGTCATCAGCCGCATCGTGCCGTTGGAGGACATGCCGTACCTCGAGGACGGCACCCCGGTCCAGATGATGCTTAACCCGCTCGGCGTGCCGAGCCGCATGAACGTCGGCCAGATTCTCGAGACGCACATGGGCTTCGCGGCCCGCGCGCTCGGGTACCAGGTGGTCACGCCCGTCTTCGACGGCGCCACCGAGACCGACGTGGAGGACCTGCTGGAGCGTGCGGGCCTGCCGCGCGACGGCAAGTCCACGCTCTTCGACGGCCGCACCGGCGCGCCGCTCGAGCAGAAGGTCACCGTCGGCTTCATGTACATGCTGAAGCTGCACCACCTCGTGGACGACAAGGTCCACGCGCGTGCGACCGGCCCCTACTCGCTCATCACCCAGCAGCCGCTGGGCGGCAAGGCGCGATTCGGCGGCCAGCGATTCGGCGAGATGGAGGTCTGGGCGCTCGAGGCGTACGGCGCCGCGCACATCCTCCAGGAGCTGCTGACGGTGAAGTCCGACGACGTCGACGGTCGCATGAAGATCTACGAGTCGATGGTCAAGGGCGAGAACATCCTGGAGGCCGGTACGCCCGTCTCCTTCGAAGTGTTGACGAACGAAATCAAGGGCTTGGCGCTCAACCTCGAGCTCGTCAAGCAGGCGTTCTAGGAGAGGCAATCACATGGTGGACACTCTCTACAACCGCATCAACGACTACTCCGCCGTCAAGATCCGACTGGCGTCCCCCGAGGACATCCGGTCGTGGTCGTACGGCGAGGTCAAGAAGCCCGAGACGATCAACTACCGCACCTACCGTTCGGAGAAGGACGGTCTGTTCTGCGAGCGCATCTTCGGCCCGGAACGGGACTGGGAGTGCGCGTGCGGCAAGTACAAGGGCATCAAGCACAAGGGCATCATCTGCGATCGCTGCGGCGTCAAGGTGACGCACAGCCGCGTGCGCCGCAAGCGCATGGGGCACATCAGCCTCGCGGCGCCCATCGTGCACATCTGGTTCTTCAAGGCGATGCCGAGCCGTCTCGGCACGCTGCTGGGCATGAAGACGAACGCGCTCGAGCGCGTCGTCTACTTCCAGGACTACGTGGTCACCGATCCGGGCGACACGCCGCTGCAGGCGTTCCAGCTCCTGACCGAGGACCAGTATCGCGAGTGCCGTCTCAAGTACGGCGACGCGTTCCGCGCCAACATGGGCGCGGAGGCGGTGCGCGACCTGCTCAAGGTGCTCGACCTCGACGAGGTCAGCGAGGAGCTCAAGCAGGAGCTGCGGACGACCAAGTCCCGCCAGCGCCAGAAGGACATCATCAAGCGGCTCAAGCTGGTCGACGCGCTGCGCGAGTCGGACAACAAGCCGGAGTGGCTCGTCCTCGACGTGATCCCGGTCATCCCGCCGGACCTGCGCCCGCTGGTCCTGCTGGAGAGCGGCAACTTCGCGACGTCGGACCTCAACGACCTCTACCGCCGCCTGATCAACCGCAACAACCGCCTGAAGAAGCTGCTCGACCTCAACGCCCCCGAGGTCATCATCCGCAACGAGAAGCGGATGCTGCAGCAGTCGGTCGACGCGCTGTTCGACAACG
>JBCDBY010000174.1:0-9611 GCA_039182715.1 Planctomycetota bacterium | reverse complement strand
TGTCCTTCCACGGCTCGGCGTCGTTCCAGCGGCGGTTGAGGCGCGGCGTGTCGGTGAACGGCTCGCCGGGATCCCAGCGTCCATTGCCGTTCTTGTCCTCGTACTGCTCGCCGCGATCCCAGAAGCCGTTCTTGCGCGGCGCGTCGGTGAACTCCTCGCCCGGCCAGGTCCGCAGCGGCAGCGTGTGCTGCACGGTGCCCTTGCCGAAGCTCGATTCGCCGAAGACGAGACCGTCGACGAACGCGCCCTCGGCGGAGCTGCGCTTCGACGTCTTGGAGTAGTGCTGCAGCACGCCCGACATCAGCTCCGAGCCCGACGCGCTGCGCCGGTTGATGAGCACGCTGATCGGGTAGCGGCGCTTGCGGTCGGGCACGCCCGCGTTGTGCTTCTCGGGGCGATAGATGCGACCGCGCACGGTGCAGATGTTGTCGCCCCGGTTGAGGAACGGGGTCAGCGCGCCGACGACGCTGCCGAGCAGGCCGCCCGGGTTGTCGCGCAGGTCGATCACGAGGCCGCGCATGCCGTCGGCCTCGAGCGTCTTGAGCGCCTCCTGCATCTCTTCCGGCGTGCCGGCCGCGAACTGGGCGATCTGGATGAGCCCGATCTTGCCCGGCAGCATGCGGCTGTAGACCGAAGGAATGACGATGCGCGCGCGAATGACG
The DNA here is from genome assembly GCA_039182715.1 of Planctomycetota bacterium. Classification (GTDB taxonomy): domain Bacteria; phylum Planctomycetota; class PLA2; order PLA2; family PLA2; genus JBCDBY01. The sequence goes on along the minus strand of JBCDBY010000174.1, from coordinate 8,949 downwards.
TCGACGTCGCGCGGCTCGAGCCAGCCGCGACGCATCACGCTCAGCGTGACCGTCGTACCCGGCGGGCCCTTGACCTGGCGAATGATCTCGGTGATCGATCGGCCGACGGTCGTCTTGCCGTTCACCGCGACGATCTCGTCGCCGCCGCGGATATCGGCGTCCCACGCGGGACCGCCGAACATCGGCCGCAGAATGCGCAGCCGATCGGTGACATTGGTGTCGATGAACGCGCCGATGCCGCCGTAGCTGGGGTCGACGCCATCGGAGCCGTGCAGGAATTCCTGATACTGCGCCGGGCTCATGAAGACCGTGTACGGGTCCTCCGGGAAGTTGACCATGCCGCGCGCCGCGCCGATACGCAGCTGCTCATCGTCGATCTCGCCGTCGCGGTCGTAGAGGCGACGCAGCATCTCGCGGATCTCGTCGAGCGGCAGCCAGCGCGCATTCTGCCGCGCGCCGCGCCGATCGCCCTCCGCCTCGAGACGGCTGAGCGACTTCTGCATGGTGAGCTTGTCGTAAAGCGCACGGGCGAGCTGGCCGCGCTGGCCCGGCTCGCGTCGGAGGCGTCGCAACTCGCGCGTCACGCCCGGCGTTTCGCCGTCGCCCATCTCCGCGAGCGCTAGCGCACCCTGCGCCCGCAGCTCGGGGTCGGTCGAGCCGAGATACTCGCGCAGCACGACCTTGGCGCGGTGGCTCTCGGGGGCATCGAGCCGCCAGAGCGCGCGCGCCGCCGCGATGCGGATGCGCGGGTTGAGTTCGGTGACGAGGTCGAGCAGGCCCTCCTCGGCGTCGAGCTCCTCGGAAATGCCGACCAGCTCCAGCGCGATCTCGCGATACGCAATGCTCTGCTTTTCGTCCTCCGCGAGCGTGATCAGCTTCTCGGCCGCCAGGGTGGGGCTGCCGAGCTCGATCAGCGCCCGCAGGGCGGCGAGCTGCGCCGGCACCGGGGAATCGCCCAGCGACTTGATGATCGCGCGCTTGGCGGGCTTGCCGAGCGCGACCAGCTTCTCCGCCGCGCGGGCGATCTCGTCCGGCTTTGCGTCGGCGGCCGCGACCATGATTTCGCGGACCTTGAGCTCGCGAACCGAGCCGGGTTGCTCCTGCGCGTGCGCGGTGGGCGCGACGAGCAGCAAGAGCGAAAAGAGCGCCACGTACCGGGCGAATCGAGCCTGCATGGTGAGTTCTCCGGGCTGAGGAATAACCAAGTCAGTATACGTGCGCGATCCCACGGGTGGTTGCTCCCAACTCGGGCGGAGCTTTGGACTTGGGACGATTCGAGCCGTACACTTCGCCTTTTCCGCCCATGCCGGAACCTTCACACCTCGATGCCGCGGGTCGCGCCCGCATGGTCGACGTCGCCTCCAAGCCGGAAACCGCTCGCCGGGCGGTCGCGTCGTGCCGTGTCGAGCTGGGCGCCGAGGCCGGGGCGCAGATGCGGGCTGGCCGTGCCTCCAAGGGAGACGTCGAGGCGGCGGCGCGTATTGCCGGCATCCAGGCGGCCAAGCGGACGGCCGAGCTGATTCCGCTCTGCCACCCCTTGCGCACCAGTTCGGTCGCCGTCGAATTCACCTTCGAGGACGAGGAGACGCTGCGCATCGACGCCACGGTCACCGGCGTGGACCGCACCGGCTTCGAGATGGAGGCGATGGTGGCGGCCTCGACCGCGGCGCTGACCGTCTACGACATGCTCAAGGCGGTCGAGAAGCGCATCGCCATCACCAACCTCTCCCTGCTCGAGAAGAGCGGCGGCAAGAGCGGGGAGTGGACGCGATGAAGATCGCAATCGTGGGCGCGAGCGGCGCCGTCGGCCAGGAAATGCGCGCGATCCTCGAGGAGCGCGCCTTCCCGGTGACGGAGCTGCGGCTTTTGGCCAGCTCCACGCGCGGCGAGTTCACGGCGACCACGCACGCAGCGCTGGAAGGGGTCGATGTCGCCCTCTTCGCAGCGAGCTCCGAGGTCGCGCGGGAGTTCGGCCCCCCGGCCCGGGATGGCGGCGCGCTGGTCGTCGACAACTCCAGCGCGTTCCGAATGGACCCGGCCTGCCCGTTGGTCGTGCCGGAAATCAACGGCGCGGAGCTGGATGGCGGCGCCCGGCTGATCGCCAACCCGAACTGCTCGACGATCCTCCTGGCCATGGCGATCCATCGCCTCCCGGAGGTGCGGCGGGTGGTGATGTGCAGCTATCAGGCGGTTTCCGGCGCCGGCGCCCCCGCCATCGAGGAGCTGCGCGCCCAGGAGGCGGCCGATGCCGCGGGCGAGCCGATCGAGACGCGGGTCTTCCCCAAGCCGATCGCCCACAACGTGATTCCGTGGGTGCAGGCGATCGGGGAGGACGGCTTCTCGACGGAGGAGACCAAGGTGCGCGACGAGCTGCGCCGCATCCTGGATCGCCCCGAACTGCCCGTCACGGCCACCTGCGTGCGCGTGCCGGTCTGGCGGGCGCACGCTGAGGCGGTCCATCTGGAGTTGGAGCGCGAGGTGAGCCCGGACGAGGCGGCCACCCGCATGCGGGACTCCGAGGGCGTCGTCGTCCACGACGGCGAACTTCCCACGCCGCGGGATGTGGCTGGGAAGGACCGCGTGCATATCGGTAGAATCCGCCGCGACCGGGCTTTCCAACCGGGGCTCGCGTTGTGGTGCGTCATGGATCAGCTGCGCAAGGGCGCGGCGCTCAACGCGATTCAGATCGCGGAAAGGGCACTGGGCGTGCAGACGCGCGCCTAGTGGGACGGAGGATTCAATGGACGTCAGAGATCTCAAGAAGATCGTCCAGATCATGAACGACAACGACCTGGTCGAGATCGAGATCGAGGAGGAGGGCAAGCGCCTTCGCCTGCGCAAGCCGGACGGCAGTGCCGCTCCCGTGGTCACGACCGTCCCCGCCGTTGCACCCGCGGCAGCTCCGGCCGCCGCACCGGCGCCGGCGGCGCCCGCCGCGGGGGCCCCGGCTGCTGCGCCGGCCGAGGACGCGGGACTCCACACGATCACCGCCCCGATGGTGGGCACCTTCTACTCGGCACCCTCGCCCGAAGCGGACGCGTACGTCCAGGTCGGTGCGAAGGTCGGCCCGGAGTCGGTAGTCTGCATCCTCGAGGCGATGAAGGTCATGAACGAGATCAAGGCGGAGTGCAGCGGCGAGATCGTCAAGGTCTGCGTGCAGAACGCCGAGGCGGTCGAGTACGGCCAGCCGCTCTACATGGTGAAGCCCGGCTAACTCGTGTTCCAGCGCATCCTTGTCGCCAACCGGGGCGAGATCGCCCTGCGTGTCCTGCGCGCCGCGCGCGAGATGGACATCGATACCGTCGCCGTCTACTCCGAGGCGGATCGCGACGCGAGCTACCTCGAGCTCGCGGACGAAAAGATCTGCATCGGCCCCGGCCCGAGCGCGCAGTCCTACCTCTCCATCCCGCGCATCATCGCGGCGGCCGAGGTGACGGACGTCGACGCGATCCACCCGGGCTACGGTTTCCTCAGCGAGAACGCCGACTTCGCCGACACCTGCCGCGATCACGGCATCGAGTTCATCGGGCCCGAAGGCGACACCATTCGCCAGCTGGGCGACAAGGCGACCGCGCGCGAGGTGGCCATGGGTGCCAAGGTGCCCTGCGTGCCTGGCTCGGATGGCCTGCTCGCGGACGAGGAAGAAGCCGTCAAGGTGGCCGACGGGATCGGCTATCCGGTGCTGATCAAGGCGACCGCGGGCGGCGGTGGCCGCGGTATGCGCGTCGCCAACAACAAGATGTCGCTGCGAACCGCCTATCACCAGGCGAGCTCCGAGGCGCTGCAGGCGTTCGGCGAGGGCGGCGTCTACGCGGAGAAGTACGTCGAGCGGCCGCGCCACGTCGAGATTCAGATCCTCGCGGACAAGCACGGCAACGTCGTGCACCTGCACGAGCGCGAGTGCTCGGTGCAGCGCCGCCACCAGAAGCTGGTGGAGGAGGCGCCCAGCCCCGCGTTGAACGACTCGATGCGCCGCGCGATGGGCAAGGCCGCCCAGCGGCTCGCGAAGGCGGTCGGCTATAAGGGCGCCGGCACGGTCGAGTTCATCGTCTCGGGCAAGGACTTCTACTTCATCGAGGTCAACTGCCGCGTGCAGGTCGAGCACCCGGTGACCGAGATGATCACCGGCGTCGACATCGTGAAGGAGCAGATCCGCGTCGCCGCCGGCGAGAAGCTCTCCGTCGAGCAGAAGCACATCCGCATCGACGGTCACGCCATCGAGCTGCGCGTGAACGCCGAGGACCCCAGCAAGAACTTCATGCCGAGCCCCGGCCTGATCACCGGCTACCGCGCGCCGGGCGGCCCCGGCATCCGCCTCGACACCCACGCGCACGCGGGCTACCGCGTGCCCCCGACCTACGACTCGCTGGTGGGCAAGCTGATCGTGCACGGCGAGGACCGCCAATCGTGCATCGATCGCGTCGAGCGCGCGCTGGCCGAGTTCCACATCGACGGCATCAAGACGACGCTGCCGCTGCATGCCGAGATCATGCGGAACTCGTTCTTCCGGAAGGGTGAGTACGACACGGGTTTCTTGGCGGAGTTTTTCTCCCTGTAGGCCAGGGGCCAGGGGCTAGGAGCCAGGGGCTGGCGGCCTCAGGCGGATGATGAGGGCGAGGAGCTGTTTGCGCGTGGAGTCCGACTGTGCCTGCGCGCGTTGGTAGGAAGACTTGCTCCACCATCCTCGTTCGAAGCCCAGTTCGAGGTCGGTCTCGTGTTCGGCGCGCGCGCCGTGCGCGATGCGGAGGAAGCGGGCAAACTCGGCATCGGATCCGCGACGGGCCCCTTCCGCGATGTTGGCCGCAATCGAGACGGCGGACCGGCACATCTGACGCCCGAGGTCGTATCGATCGACGGCCGGCAGCTCGTCGCGGAGATCGAAAGCGACATGGGCAAGCCGCTTGGCCGAGTGCCAGACCCGGAGTTTGCGAAAGTTCGGCATCCACCCCAAATAGACGGAAGCCGGTTTCAAAATCCGCCTGCTCGTGCCCCTGGCCCCTAGCCCCTGGCCCCTAGCCGCACCCGCCATTCCTTGACAGTTCGCGCCCCTTTTCCGTAGAAGGCCGCATTCGGCCGGGCTCAGCCCCCCGGCCCAAGGGGTGCGCGCATGGCCAAGTATCTCGTCACCGGCGGAGCCGGGTTCATCGGACTCAACCTCGTCTACCACCTCACGGGGCAGGGAGACAAGGTCGTTGTCTACGACAACTTCTCGACCGGGAAGAAGAAGTGGACGCGTGAGTTCGGCAAGGACGTGAAACTGGTCGAAGGCGACATCCAGGACCTCAAGGAGCTGAAGAAGGCGGCGCGCACCTGCGATTACGTGGTGCACCTCGCCGGCCAGCCGTCGGCGCTTCTGTCGGTGAAGGATCCCGCCGGTTCGCTCCAGACCAACGGGATGGGGACGCTGCAGGCGCTGATCGCCGCGCGCGACGCGAAGGTGAAGCGCTTCATTTACGTCGGGTCGGCGGCGGCGTTCGGCGAGAGCCCCTCGCTGCCCAAGGTCGAGACGATGAACGACACGCCGCTGTCGCCCTATGCGGTGAGCACGATCGCGGCCGAGAACCAGTGCCGCGTCTTCTTCAACACCTACGGGCTGCAGACGGTCATCCTGCGCACGTTCAACTGCTTCGGTCCCTTCCAGGACTACACCGGCCAGTACGCGGCGGTGGTGGCGAAGTTCATCCACCAGCTGCTCGACTCGAAGCCGCCGATCGTCTGCGGTGACGGCAAGCAGAGCCGCGACTTCATGCACGTCGACGATCTCATCGAGGCGATCAAGAGCGCGTGCATCGCGCCGAAAGCCGAGGGCGAGCTCTTCAACATCGGCACCGGCAGCCGCATCACCGTGAACGGCCTGGTCAATCTCCTCAACGGACTGCTCGGCAAGGAGATCCAGCCGAAGTACGAGGAGGCGCGCCCCGGCGACATTCGCCATTCGCTGGCGGACATCACCAAGGCGCAGGAGATGCTCGGCTTCCGCCCGCGCGTGTCGCTGATGGACGGCCTCTCGTCGACCATCGAGTGGTACCGCAAGAACAAGTAGGTTCGACGTCGGACGTTTGACGTCCGACGTTGCAGGTTCGCCTACCAGATCTCCGAGGCGACCGCGTGAGCGAGCGGCAGCGTCGTGAGATGGATGAGGATCGCGACGGGCGACCGGGCCTCACGGAATCGCAGCATGACCAGCAGCACGGCGAGCGGCGAAGCCATGATGAGAACCGCGAATGTCCACACGAGTTCGGTTTGGACGATCGAGATCGGCGACCAGCTACTCAACGGCCTATTGAGCGGGACGAATCCCACGGACGAGCCCCATGCCATGAACGCCGGCCAGAACACGTCGAGGATGCCGGGCCGCGATCGCCGCTCGCTCATCTCTCGGAGTGTAAGGGAGTGACAGGGCGATGACCGCCGCGGGCGACCCTGATCGGCTCATGATCCGGCTCGGAGTCCTTGGATACGGCGCGTGGGGGCGCAACGTCGCGCGCGTCGCCGCTTCGGTCGAGGGCGCGCGTCTCGTCGCCATCGCCGACACGGACTCCGCGCGACTGGCGCGGGCGCAGACGCGGCATCCGCACGTCGATCTGCACGTCGAGTTCGAGAAGCTGCTGGCGCGGCGGGACGTCGACGCCGTGTTGATCGCGACGAGCGCGCCGACGCATCCCGAGGTCGCCGTGCACGCGGCGAACGCGGGCAAACACCTGCTGGTCGAGAAGCCGCTCGCGCTCGATCCCGAGGGGGCACACCGCGTGGCCGCGGCGGCCGAGACGAACGGCGTGCTGCTGCAGGTCGGCCACCTGCTGCGCTATCACCCGGCGGCGCAGGTGTTCTGCGAAGTCGCGCGCGAGGAGCTCGGTTCGATTCGCAGCGTCGCGTCGCAGCGCCTCAACTTCGGGCGGGTGCGCACGGACGAGAACGTGCTCTTCAGTCTCGGCCCGCACGACCTGTCGATCATGCTGCAGCTCTTCGATGCGCGGCCGACGACGGTCGCCGCGCAGGGCGCCGCGTTCGTGCGGGAGGGGATCGAGGACCTCTGCTTCGTCACGCTGCGCTTCCCCAACGGCGGCATCGGGCAGATGCATCTCTCCTGGCTCGACCCGCACAAGGTGCGACGCATGACGGTCGTGGGCGAGCAGAAGATGGCGGTCTTCGACGACATGCAGCCGCGCGAAAAGGTGCGCGTGTACGACCAGGGATTCGATACGAACGGGAACTCCGGCGTGTACGGCGAGAACCTCGCGCATCGCACCGGCGGGATTCGCATTCCGCCCTTCCCGCCGACCGAACCGCTCGCCGTCGAGATCGCCGATTTCGTCGCCTGCATCGCGGAGGCGCGGGCGCCGCGCGTCGGTCCGGCGGAAGGCATTGCGGTGACCGAAATCCTGCACGCCGCGCAGCGTTCCATCCGCGACGGCGGAACGCCGATCGACCTTTCCTTCTGATAGGGTGCGCGCCATGAGCGACCCGATCCGTCTCGTCGACCTGCACGCCCAAAACGCCCAGGTGCGGGCCGAGGTCGATGCCGCCCTGAAGGAGGTCGTCGACCTCGGCGCGTTCATCCTCGGACCGATGGCCGCCTCCTTCGAGGAGGAGTTCGCGCGCTACCTCGACGTCCAGCACACGATCACCTGCAACAGCGGCACGGACGCGCTGCTGATCGCGGGCGACATCGTGAAGGAATCGGTTGGCGCGGGTGAGGCGATCACCTCTCCGTTCACCTTCTTCGCCACCGCCGAGTCGCTGCTGCAGTCCGGCCACGAGGTGGTCTTCGCCGACATCGAGGAGGACTCCTTCAACCTCGATCCGCAGGCGGTGGCGGCGGCGCTGACGCCGGAGACGGTCGCGGTGGTGCCGGTGCACCTGTACGGACGCTGCGCCGACATCGACGCCATCAAGGCCGCGGCGCCGAACAAGGTGATCCTGGAGGACGCGGCGCAGGCGGTGGGCGCCACCTACAAGGGTCGGGCGGCGGGTGGCCTCGGCCACATCGGCGGCTTCTCGTTCTATCCGACCAAGAACCTCTCGGCGATGGGGGACGCGGGCGCGCTGACGACCAACGACGACGGGTTTGCGGCACTCGCCCGGAGCTTCCGGGCCCACGGCGAGCAGAAGTCCGAGGGAGCGCGCACCTATCACTACGAACGCGTCGGCCGCAACTCGCGCATGGACGGGTTCCAGGCGGCGGTGCTGCGCATCAAGCTGCGCAAGCTGCCGGACTGGCACGATATGCGGGTCGCCAACGCGCGCTTCTACGACGAGGCGCTCGCCGGCATCGACGGCTGTGTGACACCGCCGGCTCCGGCCGAAGGCAAACACGTCTACCACCAGTACGTGATCCGGGCGCAGCGACGCGACGAACTCTCGGCGCACCTGCAGGAACGCGGCATCGAGACGCGGGTGTTCTATCCCGAGCCGCTCCACCTCGCGCCCGCGCTGGCGGAGCTGGGGGGGCGCAAGGGGCAGTTCCCCGTGGCCGAGAAGGCGGCGGCGGAAGCGCTCTCGCTGCCGGTCCAGCCGCACCTCGCATCCGGCGCGCGCGAGCGGGTCGTTGACGAGATTCGCGCTTTCTACGGCGCGTAGCGCTGCGAATTCTGAACACCGTTTTCGAAAACCCGCCTGCCGGGGGAAGTTTCGCGAATGGTCCCCCGGTTGCGTTCCGAGCTTCCATGGAACGCCGGCGGGATTACCGGATTGGCCTCTGCTACGAGCTGACCCTCACCGAAGAACAGGATCGGAAGGTATGGAGTGACCTGACGACGCGAAACGTCAGCGCGACGGGTTTGAGTTTTGAGAGTCGGGAACCACACCGCATGTGTGTGGGCGATCGGTTCGAGGTGCGCCTCCTGGCGCAGGTCGACGGGAGAACCACGGACGAGTCGATGGTCCTCTCCACGCAAGCCACCATGATCCGCAGCGGTCCGCGCGAGGGGGCGCTCGTTTTCGACGCCC
>JBCDBY010000173.1:0-9655 GCA_039182715.1 Planctomycetota bacterium | reverse complement strand
CGGTGCGCTGCCACACCTTCATCAGCGAGTCGACCTTCGGCCTGCCGATCTACCGCTGGCGTCCGGAACGAGACATCGTCGCCGACATACGCGCCTGGTGGGACGCCAACCGAGCGGCGGGCAAGACAAGCGTGCTCTTCGCCTATGCGCTCGGCAAGGCGCAGCGCATCCTGGCCGGTCTCGTGCCGTGCGAGGCGCCGGTGCTCGTGCATGGCGCGGTCGCCCGCTTCCTTCCCCACTACGCGGCGGCCGGCATCGAAATGCCGGCCACGCGCCCCGCCGATCTCGACGCGGCGAAAGAGACACGCGGCGAAGCGCTCGTGATTGCGCCGCCGTCCGCCTTCGGCACGACGTGGCTGCGCAAGTTCAAGCCGTGCGCGACCGCTTTCGCGTCGGGCTGGATGACGGTCCGCGGTCCGCGGCGGCGGCGCGGCGTCGACCGCGGCTTCGCGCTCTCCGACCACGCCGACTGGGACGGGTTGCTGCGCACGATCGAGGCGACGGAAGCCGACGAGATCGGCGTGACGCACGGCTACACCGGCCCGCTCGTGCGCTGGCTGACCGAGCGCGGCAAGCGCGCCTACGCGTTGCCGACGCGATTCGAGGGCGAGGTCGAGGAGTGAAGCGGTTCGCCGAGCTCTACGCGGCGCTCGACGCGACGACGAGAACGAACGCGAAGGTCGACGCGCTGGAGCGGTACTTCCGCTCCGCCCCGCCGGCCGACGCGGCGTGGACCCTCTATTACCTGGCGGGCAACAAGGTGTCGCGGCTCGTCGCCGGCCCTCGCCTGCGCGAGTGGCTGGCCGAGGACGCGGAACTCCCCCTCTGGATGGTCGAGGAGTGCTACGACGTCGTCGGCGATCTCGCGGAGACCTGCGCGCTGCTCGCGCCGCCGCCGGTGCGCGACGACGACATGCCGCTGCACGTGCTGGTCGAGCAGAAGCTGATCCCCATGCGCACCATGGAGGAGGAGGACCGGCGCGCCCGCGTGCGCGAGCTGTGGAGCGGGCTCGACGCGACGCAGCGCCTGCTCTGCAACAAGCTCCTGACCGGCGGCTTCCGCGTCGGCGTCAGTCGGGCGCTCGTCACGCGCGCGCTCGGCCGCGTCGCCGGCCTCGACCCCGCCGTCATCGCACACCGCCTCATGGGCTCCTGGAAGCCAACGCCCGCGAACTACGAGCGGCTGCTGGCCGAAACCACCGACGCGGACGTCGGCCGCCCCTACCCGTTCCACCTCGCCTACGCGCTCGAGGACGAGCCGGCGACGCTCGGCGACACGGACGCATGGCAGCTCGAGTGGAAGTGGGACGGCATCCGCGCGCAGGTCGTGCGACGCCGCGGCGAGACGCTGGTCTGGTCGCGCGGCGAAGAGCTGCTGACCGACCGCTTCCCCGAGGTCTGCGCCGCGGCCGAAGCGCTGCCCGACGGCACGGTGGTCGATGGCGAGATCCTCGCGTGGCGCGACGAGGCGCCGCTGCCGTTCGGCATCCTGCAGACGCGCATCACGCGCAAGAAGGTGACGGAACGGCTGCTGCGCGAGGCGCCGGTGACGTTTCTCGCCTACGACCTGCTGGAGCACGGGGGCGAAGACCTGCGGGCGCAGCCGCTGCACGAACGGCGCCGCCTGCTCGAGACGCTGCCGGTCCGCCGATCGCCGCCGGTCGAAGCCGCCGACTGGGACGAGGTCACGCGCCTGCGCACCGAGGCACGCGCGCGCGGCGTGGAGGGCTTCATGCTCAAGCGCCGCGACGCGCCCTACGGCGTCGGCCGGCGGCGCGGCGACTGGTGGAAGTGGAAGGTCGATCCCTTCACCGTCGACGCGGTGCTGACCTATGCGCAACGCGGCCACGGACGACGCGCCAACCTCTACACCGACTACACCTTCGGCATCTGGGACGACGGCGCGCTGGTGACGGTCGCCAAGGCGTACTCCGGACTGACCGATGCGGAGATCCGCGAGGTCGACCGTTTCGTGCGACGCCACACGACCGACCGCTTCGGCCCCGTGCGCCAGGTCACGCCGGAGCTCGTCTTCGAGCTTGCGTTCGACGGCATCCAGGAGTCGACGCGCCGCAAGGTCGGCCTCGCGCTCCGCTTCCCGCGCATCGCCCGCTGGCGGCGCGACAAGAAGCCGCCCGACGCCGACTCGTTGGACACGGTCCGGAGCCTGCTGTGAGGGAGTGGTTCGCGCAGCGGGGCTGGACTCCGTTCCCCTATCAGGAAGAGGCGTGGCGCGCGTTCGCCGACGGCGAGAGCGGACTCGTGCACGCCGCGACCGGCACGGGCAAGACGTACGCGGTCTGGGGCGGCGCGCTGCGGACCGATCCGAAGCCGGTCGGCCTGCGCGTGCTCTGGATCACGCCGCTGCGCGCGCTCGCGCAGGACACCGTGCAGGCGTTGCAGGCTCCCGTCGAGGAGCTCGGCCTGCCGTGGACGGTCGCCGGCCGTACCGGCGACACGCCTTCGCACGTCAAGCAGCGTCAGCGCCGGAAGCTTCCCCACGCGCTGGTGACCACGCCGGAGAGTCTCTCGCTGCTGCTCTCGTATGCCGACGCGCGCAAGCAGTTCGCAGGGCTGCAGGCGGTCGTCGTCGACGAATGGCACGAGCTTCTCGGCACCAAGCGCGGCGTGCAGGTCGAGCTCGCACTCGCGCGCCTGCGCCGCTGGCGCCCGGAGCTGCGCACCTGGGGCATCTCCGCCACGCTCGGGAATCTCGAGGAGGCGCGCGACGTGCTGCTCGCCGGTGCGCCCGGCCGCCTCGTGCGCGGCGGGATCGACAAGCGGATCGCCATCGAAACGCTGATTCCGCCCGACATGGATCGCTTCCCCTGGGCGGGCCATCTTGGCCTCAAGCTGCTGCCGTCCGTCCTGACCGCGCTGGAGGGGGCGCGCACGTCGCTGCTCTTCACCAACACCCGCAACCAGGCGGAGCGCTGGTTCCGCGCGATTCTCGACGCGCGCCCCGACTGGCTCGGACAGGTCGCGATCCACCACGGCAGCGTCGCGCGCGAGGTCCGTGGCAAGGTCGAGGCGGCGCTCGGCGGCGGCGCGCTGCGCTGCGTCGTCTGCACGTCGAGTCTCGACCTCGGCATCGACTTCGCGCCGGTCGAGCAGGTGCTGCAGGTCGGCAGCCCCAAGGGCGTCGCGCGACTGCTCCAGCGCGCCGGCCGGAGCGGTCATCAGCCGGGCGCGCTGAGCCGCGTGCTCTGCGTGCCGTCGCATGCCTTTGAACTGGTCGAGTACGCCGCCGCGCGACGCGCGCTGGAAGCGGGCGAGATCGAGAGCCGTCCGCCGCTCGAGCGGCCGCTCGACGTGCTCGTGCAGCATCTCGTGACGGTGGCGTTGGGCGGCGGGTTCGAGGCGGAGGCGCTGCGCGACGAGGTGCGCGGCACGCACGCCTTCCGTGCGTTGACCGACGCTGACTGGGCGTGGGCGCTCGCGTTCGCGCGCACCGGGGGCACCGCGCTGGAGGCCTACCCGCGCTACCGCCGCCTCGAGGAGCGCGAAGGGCGCTTCGTCGTGCCCGATCGCACCGTGCAGCGGCACCACCGCATGATGATTGGCACGATCACGAGCGACCGGCAGCTCGAGGTGAAGGTGCGGCGCGGGCAGAGCCTGGGATCGGTCGAGGAGTCCTTCGTGGCGCGGCTGCGACCGGGCGACACCTTCGTCTTCGGTGGGCGCACGCTCGAGCTGCTCTCGCTGCGCGAAGGACGCGCGGTCGTGCGCAAGGCGAAGGGCGCGGGCCGCGCGGTGCCGGTCTGGTTCGGCGGCCGCATGCCGCTCTCGTCCCAGCTGGCCGACGCGGTGCGACGCGAGCTGGCCGATCCCTCGACGGGTCCCGAGACCGACGCGGTGCGGCCGCTGCTCGATCTGCAGCGCACCTGGTCGGTGCTTGCGGGTCCCGAGGAGCTGCTCGTGGAGCGCACGCGGACGCGGGACGGACATCATCTCTTTCTCTATCCCTTCGCCGGTCGGCTCGCGCACGAAGGACTCGCCACGCTGCTTGCCTACCGCCTCACCCGCGACCGGGCGAGCACCGTGACCTACGCGGTGACGGACTATGGGCTGGAGCTCCTGAGCGACGAAGCGCTCGATCCCGACTGGCGCGCGCTCCTGGCCGTCGACGGCGTGCGCGACGACCTCGTCGGGGCGCTCAACGCAACGGAGCTGGCGCGGCGCCGCTTCCGGCAGATCGCGCGCGTGGCGGGCCTCGTGTTCGAGGGCTATCCCGGCCAGGCGAAGAGCGCGCGGCAGGTGCAGGCCTCGACCAACCTGCTGTTCGACGTTCTCGCCGAGTACGACGACCAGAACCTGCTGCTGGCGCAGGCGCGGCGCGAGGTGATGGAGGCGGAACTGGATCTGCCGCGGGTCTCGGCGGTGCTGGCGCGCGCCGGGGAGGCGAAGCTGGTGCTGCGCGAGACCGACCGGCTGACCCCGTTCGCCTTCCCGATCTGGGCGGAGCGGGTGCGCGCGCATGTGACGTCCGAGAGCTGGGAGGCACGCGTCCGCAAGATGGTCGCGCAGCTGGAGAACCATGCGGGTCAACTGGTCGGGTGAGTCGTGGCGCCTGCTGTCGGAGCGCGCGCTGCTGCGGGAGCGCGACCGCACACTGCTGGTGGCCGATCTGCACCTCGGCAAGAGCGCCGTGTTTCGCGCGCAGGGGCTGCCGATGCCGGACGGCCCGAGCCGAGAGACGCTGGACCGCCTCACGCATGTGCTCCGGCGCAGCGAGGCGCGGCGACTCTTCGTGCTGGGCGACCTCTTCCACGCGCGCGCATCGCGCACGCCGGAACTCGGGGCGCAGCTCGCCGCGTGGCGGGAACGCCACGCGGAGATGGAGCTGCTGCTCGTGCGCGGGAACCACGACCGGCACGCGGGCGATCCGGATGACTCCCTCCGCTTCACCTGCGTCTCCGAACCGTGGACGGCGGAAGGCGTGATGTTGCGCCACACGCCGGCTTCGAGCGACGCGCCGTCGATCGCCGGCCACCTGCACCCCTGCTTCAAGCTGCGGGACCGGGCGCACGGCAACGTACGAGCGCCCTGCTTCGTCCTCGACGAACGGCAGCTCCTGCTGCCGGCGTTCGGCGCCTTCACCGGACACGCGGAGGTGTCGCGCGCGCCCGGGCGACGGCTCTTCGTGGTGGGCCCGGACGCGGTGATCGAGGTATGAACGAGTCCAAGGTCTGCCCCGTCTGCGGCCGTCGCTTCGCGTGGCGCAAGAAGTGGGCACGCTCGTGGAGCAGCGTGCGCTACTGCAGCGAGCGCTGCCGTAGCCGGAAGGGGACGGAACTCCAGGATCTCGAAACGGCCATCCTTGCCTCGATCGAAGGGCGCCGGAGCATCTGCCCGAGCGAGGTTGCGCGCGCGGTCGGCGGCGAGGACTGGCGCCCGCTCATGGAGCCGGTGCGCGCCGCCGCGCGACGTCTCGCGCACGACGGCCGGCTGCGCATCACCCAGGGCGGACGCGTCGTCGATCCCGACCGCGCGAGAGGTCCGATCCGGCTCACCCCTCCTCTACAATGAGGGCTCGTTCCCCTACCCCTACCCGTTCGAGGAGAAGATGAACAAGATTGCCCTGACCGCTCTCGCCGCCGTGATCCTTTCCATCGGTTTCCAGCAGTACGCCGGCGCGCACTGCGAGGTGCCCTGCGGCATCTTCACCGACCAGGCGCGTTTCGAGTCGATGCTCGAGGACACCAAGACGATCCACAAGGCGATGGTCCAGACCGGCGAGCTCGCCGGCAAGAGCGACGCGCAGTCGTTCAACCAGGCGTCGCGCTGGGTCTACCAGAAGGAGAAGCACGCCGAGAAGATCCAGGAGATCATCGCGCGCTACTTCATGGCGCAGCGCATCAAGACGAACGATCCCAAGTACGTCGAGAAGCTGACCGCCGCGCACGCCGTCATGGTGGCCGCGATGAAGTCGAAGCAGACCGTCAAGACCGAGCAGGCGGACGCGCTCCGCGACGCCATCCTCGCCTTCCACAAGGTCTACGAGGGCAAGTAGATCGATTCGCCAGACGAATCGCCTCGATTCACACGAACGCCTCCCCGGAGCCCGCTCGATCTCGTCCGAACGAGCATGGTCCCGGGGAGGCGTTTTTCATGAAGCGAGTGATTGTGATCCTGCTGGCGTTCGGGCCGATCGGCGGCTGCGCCACGTTCCTGAGCCAGGTCGCCGAGGTGGCGGTCGAGGCGGCCTACCGCAAGGCGTACGACAAGGGCCGGCGCCGCTACGATCGCCCCCCGCGGCGACGGCATCGCTGCCCGCCGCCGCGATATCGGCCCTATCGGTAGTCGACCCACACGGTCGCGTCCGCCCAGCCCTCGGTGGAGAGGAAGTCGTTTCCGCCCTGCTTGGGCGGGTGGACGCGCCGCAGCTCCCGCAGCAGCGTATCGGCGCCGCGCACGTTCTTGAGGTTCAGCGGCTTCTCGCTGGCGATGACCTTGGCCGCGAGCGTGCCGCGGCGCCCCTTGGTCGGCGTCATCTTGAAGCCGAACTCCTTGTTCGCGGCCAGCGCCGACTGCGACTGCGTGAAGAAGTACGGCGCCTTGCCGTCGCCGGCGAGCAGCACGTAGACCCAGACCGGCTTCTCCGCGTAGGCGCGGATGCGCACCGGCGACCCGGACGGGTGCACCCGGTCGCCCCCCACCACGTTCACGCGCAGGCGGAACGCGGGGCTGGGGTTCGAGATGCGGTTGAAGCGCGCGAACTGGTCGTGGCGCGCGCCGACGAGATCGCTCACCTGACGCGCGAGCGACGCGCCGTCGCCCTCGACCTTGCCGATGAACTCGCTCTCGCCGGTCAGCACCGTCGCGCGGATCTTGCCGCTCTTCGGCTCGGGGATGACGAAGTAGTCGGGATTGCGGGGGATCTTGAGGTGCACGCGGAGCGCCCGGTTCGCCTGGAGTCCCTTCACCATCGCCTGCAGCGCGCGCTGCATGCCCTGAATCTGCTGCTTCGACGTGCGGCGGAAGAAGCTGAAGGTCACGTTCGGCACCGCGTCGGGCACGCGCATCGTGCGCGGCACGAGCCGGTCGCCGCGGCGCACGGTGCCGCTCAGGATCTGCGCGGCGGCGTAGGAACGACGCACGTCCGGACGCGGCTGCCACGCCTGCTGCTTGCCGGTGATGCGGACCTGCCCGTGCGGCTTGGAGAGCGAACCGAGGGAACCGCCGGCGTGCACGTCGCAAACGACGCCCGCGTTGTCCTCGGCGAAGCGATTGAGGCCGGAGACGAGCACGACCATGCCGGGCTTGCTCGTCAGGTGGCGCTGCTTGGGGTTCTTCGGATCGACGGCGCCCACGACCGCGTAGCTCGGCCGGTCGAAGATGGAGTCGCGCGGCGCCTCCGCGAGCGAGAAGGGATAGCGACGAATCGCCCCTTCCGCCTGCGGCGTCTGCCCGACGTTGAGTCGATGCACACGAGGGCGCAGCGACTGGATGATCTCTTCCCACGTCTTGCCGTCGGCGCGGCGCATCTCGTCGCGCAGCGCGCGGCTGAAGAAGCAGCCGTACTTGTTGGTCTGCCCGGTCTCCCAGGAGCGGGCGCCCGACAGGAAGACGTACCCTTGGTCGACGTCGATGCCGCTGGCCACCGGCGGCGCCTTCTTCGCGCGTTGCGCGTCCTGCGCCTTCTCAACCAGCTTGCGGCCGACCGGCGTCTCGCGGCTCATCGTGATCGGCAGCCCTTCGGCATCGAACGACTCCTCGTCGCCCGCTCGCACGGCGGTGCCGGAGTGACAGGAGTCGAAGATGACGGTGACGTTCTTCGTCTTGAACAGCTTGAGCAGCTCCGAGATCTCGTCATCGGTCAGCACGTGCTTGAGATCGCCCGGCTTGGTCAGGATGTCGGGCTTCACGTCGGCGGTGGCGAGCGCCTCGTCCCAGCCGTCCGGCTCGTCGCCGTCGAGATCCGGTACCTGCGTGCCGTGGCCGCAGTAGTAGATGAAGACCGCGTCGTTGGGCCCCGACTCCTGCGCGAGCCGCCGGATCTCCTTGCGCAGACGATCCGCGGTGGCATCGAGATCCTGCACGACCGTGATGTTCCCGGGCGCGAAGCCGAACGACTGCTGCAGCAGCTGGCTCATGCGTTCGGCGTCCTCGGCCGGCGAAGGCAGATCGCCGCCACCCGGGCCCTTGGGCGGGTAGTCGGAGATGCCGACGAGCAGTGCGCGGCGCTGCGCCTGCTGCACCGTGAACGGCGCGCTGACGAACGGCTCGGTCTCGTCGTCCCAATAGACCTCGAGCGCGAAGCGTCCGCCGTTCGCCGCCCACGGCAACCCCGCCAGCCGAAAACCGCTCCCGTAACGGTTTCCCTTCCCGTTGGTCTTCTGCAGGTTGCCGCGCAGGAGCGGCACCTTGCCGGCGGCGGTGATCTGCACGAGATCCGTCCGCAGCACGTGCCCTTCCGGAATCGCCTTCCCGGCGGAGAGCACGAGGCGCACCGACGCGCTGTCCTGGAAGAACTGCTCGGTCGCCCCCAGCGGCATCAGGTTCTTGTCCCAGCCCTGGCAGAGCTTGTACTTCAGTTCGGGGCGCGCGTGAACGAGACCGCAGAGGAGAAGGATCGAGAGGAGTGTCGTGCGCATGTTCATCGCCAATCGCCAAAGAGGATGAAGGGGGACCAGTAGTACGGGTGCGCGTAGCGCCCGTTCGCCTTGTCTTCGAGCATCGCGCGCCGCGCGTCGCGCAGGCTGACGCCGATGCCGGTCTTGCCCGCGGCCAGCCGCTCGTAGAACTCGGCCATCAGCATGCCGGTGGACCAGGTGTTGACCTTCCACAGGCTCGCGAGCACCGCCGGCGCGCCGGCGGCGGTGAAGTTGTCGGGCAGCCCGAGCACCTCGGCGCGCGGATCCTTCGCCCCGCGCGCGGTGTCGCAGGCGGACATGACGACGAGACGCAACGTCTCGCTCTCCATGCACGCCAACTCGTCGCGCAGCTGCGGCCAGACCTCGCCCTGTTCGAGCTTGCCGTCGAACGGATCCTCGGGCGCGAGCTCGAGATAGGTCTTGGACGGTTCCGTCCCGTTCAGGAAACCATGTGTCGCGAAGTGGAGAATGGTCGTGCCCTTCGGAATGCGCAGCAGCTCCGCCTCCGTCGCCGTGTTCGTCTTCACCGTATGCACCGCGTGCTTGGGAAAGAGCGCGCGGATTTCGGCGACTTCGCTGCGCGCGGACTTCAAGTTGCCGACCGGATCCCCGAACGCAACCCAGAAGTCGGGTCCGGTGCGCGGCGGGTCCGCGAGGGCGTCGAAGGTCGCGTCCATGTGATCGCGATGAAGCAAATAGGCGACCGTGTGACGCTCGCCAAGGAATTGACCATCCTGTGACAGGACCGCCTCGAACGGCAGATAACACAGGGAGGCGTACGGCATGAGCAGCAGCGGTTCCGCGTCGTCGATCTGATCGGCGATCGGTGCGATGACCCAGTCGTACAGCTGCCGCAGGATGACGCGCGTCTCGGCGCAATTCTTCCGATACCAGTCGGGGTTGTTCTCGTTCGCTTCCGCGGCCGCACCGAATCCGCGCCCGCGGGACTCGAGGGAACGCGTCGCGACCTCGTTGAGCTTGGCGTGCAGTTCCAGCACGGTGGCGCGGATCTTCTCCTCTTTCGCGTCGGCCACCTTCTTCCAGATGAGAAAACCCTT
>JBCDBY010000172.1:0-9656 GCA_039182715.1 Planctomycetota bacterium | reverse complement strand
TCTGCTCGCGGTCTACGGCCCCGACGCGCGCCTCGGCGACTGATTGCGTCCAAGATCGTAGAGTGGGGCCATGGAAGAGAAGCAGACCTTCATCGAATCGATGCAGCGCGCCATGGGGGAGCTCGAGGTCAAGGCGAGCCTGGCCAAGCTGGAGCTGGGCGACGTCAAGAAGGAGCTGATCGACGAGTACGACCACCTCCACGACCGGCTCGTCGCGTTGCGAGACCAGACCGAGGACGAGTGGGCGGCAACCAAAGGCGGCATCGCTTCAAGCTGGGAGGCGTTCAAGGCGCGCTTTCACGAGGTGATGCACCGGCACGATCCCCAAGGCGAATAGGGCGGCGCCGCCGCGCGTACTAGCCTGCATGATTCATGACCGCGCGGGAGCTACGGAGGAGAATCGCCGCTGCATTGCCGTGCAAGGCGACGCCACGCGCTCTCGCCTTCTCGACGCGCTCTCGCCTTCTCGAGGCGCTCTTCTGGGCGAGGACGGATCGTCGAGATCGAGGAATCCCGAGGAAGCCGTGGCAGGAGTCACGGCGACGAGGGATGACCCAGAAGGCATTCCCGAACTCGGCGATCCGGACCGGCGAGAACCCGCGGGGTCATGAATGATGCAGGCTAGGGGTATGGACGCCCCGAGCACTTGGCCGATGCGTGGGATCTACCGCGCGACCTTCGCCTTCCTGATTCCGCTCGGGCTGATGGCGGTCTTCTACGTCCTCGTCGACTTCTTCGAGTGGGACGTACCGACCTTCTCCGAGTCTCCGGCCGCCACGCCCGAGCTGGTCGTGGCGCTCGTCGTCGGGCTCTGGCTGCCGGTCTTCTCGCTCACCGCTCTGCGGCATGCGCGCCTCGAGCTCGACGCGGGCGAACTGCGCCATCTGCGATTCGGACCGATCTGTGGCATGGGCGTCGTGCCGCTCGCCCGCATCCGTCGCTTCGGCGTCGGCGTCGAGCACTCGCGCCAGGGCCGCGACCACATCCTCCTGCTGGATCTCACGGACGACGAGCGCCGGACCATCAAGCTCACCATGTACGCGGACTGGCCCGTGTTCGTCGATCGACTCGGCGCGCGACTCGGCCAGCAACCGGCCGAAACCGAGCGCACGTGGAAAGGCGCGCGCTTCGTCGACTGAGCTACAGCGTGGTCAGTCGCTCGCCGATCTGTTCACACGATTCGTCCCCAAAGCAGAGCCGCGCCCAGATCTCGAGGCAGACCAGCTGATAGGCGAGCGCGCCGTCCGGTCGGGTGGTTTGCACGATGTGCTGCACGTCGCGCCGCGTCCAGCCCATGACCCGCGCGGCGTGCCCGCCCTCGAGCAGCGCCGTCGTGCCCGCGAACAGGTGCGGCGACACGATGAATCCCTTCTTGGGCGCGTGCACGACCTCAGGGGGCAGCCGCCGCGCGGCCACCTCCTTGAGCGCCCACTTCGACACGCCGTTGCGGATCTTCTGCTCGGGCGCCAGGTGGAGTCCCAGATCGGCCACCGCGTGCGCGAGGAAAGGAACGCGACTCTCGATCGATGCGGCCATGCCGATCGCGTCGTGCCGGTGCAGCAGCCAGGCGAGATGAAAGCGCAGATCGCTCAGCTGCATCGCCAACAGCGCGCGATCCTCGCCCGGTTCGAGCGCCGCAACGTGTGCCTGCACGTCGCCGCGGAAGCGATCGATCGCCGGTGCCACCGCGGCGCCGAGTCGTGCGTGCAGGTCGAGGTCGCCCTGCGTCCACGGCCAGGAGCCCTCGCGCTGCCAGCGACGGGTGGCACGCGGAAAGAGCCACGGGAATCGCGCCGCGCGTCGCAGCCGGCGAACCCGGCGGTAGGCCGAGGCGTGCCACGCGTAGCCGCCGAAGACCTCGTCCGCTCCCTCGCCGGTCAGCAGCACCTTGAAGCCCGCGTCGTGACAGGCCCGCGTCACGGCAAGCATCGCGACGTCGCTCGCATGCACGCTCGGCGCGTCGCGGTGATGGATCGACGTCGGCCACATGCGCAGGAACGTCTCGCGATCGACGGCAACGCGATGCAGCGGCATACCGAGGTGTTCCGCGACGCGCTGCGCCTGCGACCATTCGCTGACCGTGCCGCCGACGTCCGCAACGAACCCCTCGAGGTCCGGTCGTTCGTCGCGCGCGAACGCCGTCAGCAGGCTCGAGTCGACGCCGCCGCTGCACATGGCGGCGAGCGGCGCATCGCTGACCAGGTGCGAGTGCACGCTGGTGCGCAACGCGGCTTCGATCTCGTCGACGTTGCCGGCCTGGCCCACGCGGCCCGGGTCGACGAGCGCGAGCGTGGTCCGGTACGCGATCGTCTCCTCGCGGTCTCGGTCGATGCGTCGGCAGGTGCCCGGCAGAATCGCTTCGATGCCCTCGAAGACCGGCGTCTCCGGCAGCAGCATGCGATAGACCAGGTAGCCGCTCAGCGCGCCGGGTGCGGCGGCCGGCTCGACCGCCGGGTGCGCGAAGAGCGCCTTGATCTCCGATGCGAAGATCAGCGCGCCGTTGCGCCGCGCAACGTGCATCGGCTTGATGCCGAAGCGATCGCGCCCCAGCCAGAGCGTCCCGTCGCGCCGGTCGAAGTAGGCGAACGCGAACATGCCGTCGAAGCGCGGCAGCGCGGCTTCGGGGCCCCAGCGGTGCAGCGCTTCGAGCACCACGGCGCTGTCCCCGTGGCTTTCGAATCGAGCGCCCTCCGCCTCCAGCTCCCCCCGCAGCGCGGCAAAGTTGTAGACCTCGCCGTTGTAGGCGAGCACGCCCATGCCGTCGGCCGTCACCATCGGCTGGTGCGCGCGCTCGCTCGGGTCGATCACGCCGAGCCGAACGTGCCCGAGCGCGAGCGGGCGGTCGCGCCAGCGTCCGCGCCCGTCGGGCCCGCGATGCGCGATCCCATCGAGCATGTCGTCGAGCGGCGCATCGTCGACGGATGCCCCGTCGAGTCGAAAGATCCCGGCCACCCCGCACATGACGAACGCGAAACTCTACCCCGGACGTCCTCCCGTATGCTTGGGACCCGATGCGGAACATCTGGGGAATCGTGATCGCGCTGGCGCTCGGGGGGAGCGTCGGCTACCTGGCAGGCAGCTCCGGCACCGCGCCCACGCGCACCGGTGGGGGCGAACGCGAACGCGTGCCCGAGCGCACTCGCCCCGCGCCCGCGCCGGAGAGCAACTCGCCGCTCTCGCGGGCGCTGCACGAGCTCCCGATCCCGAGCTACACCGCGGGCACCGGCAGCATCATCGGAACGGTGCTCGACGCGGAGGGCAACGGTCTCGCCGGCGTGACCATTCGTGCCGACCAGGTCGGCCAGTCCTCACGCTCGTGGCGCAAGGGCGATCCGCCGCCCGCCGTCGACTCGCTCGAGGAGACGGTGCGCAAGGCGGTCAAGCGATACCACTGGCGCAACCAGACCACGGTCGAAGCGGTCTCGGACGAGAACGGTGCCTACCGACTCGAGGGCCTTGCCGACCGCGGCTACAACCTGCGCGCCTACCTCGCCGGCTACACGCTGGAGCCGACGGACCGCCGCCAGCAACGAAACGTCAAGCCGGGCGGCACCGTCGACTGGACCGCGCGCGCCATCACGAGCGTGCCCGTCGATGTCTTCCTGCCCGATGGCTCGCGTCCCGAAACCGCGTGGATTCTGTGTCGCGAGGGCCAGCGCGCCTTCAGCGAGCGATGGAGCCCGAAGCACCGGCAGCTCCGCCTCCCGCCCGGCGCCTACACGCTCTCGGTTTCGATCGCAGGACAGGACGACCTCAAGGCGGATCCGATCCAGGTGAACTTGCAGCCCAACGATGCCAACGACCCCATCGCGTTCCGGCTCAAGGGGCGACCCGGCATCCGCGGCAAGGTGGTCTTCCCCCGCGGGGAACAGTTTTCCAATCTGCGCGTGTACGCCCTGCGGTTCACCGGTGACGAGACGCCGAAGATTTCGACCTTGAGCTCCAAGGGCAAGGAGAGCTGGGTCTCGGAGCACAACCAGTTCGGGTACAGCTTTCTGGATCTGCTACCGGGTCGGTACCTCGTCGGCGTCGGCGCGCGCAAGGGCGCGATCTTCGCGAAGACGACGGTCGACGTCGCGCAACAGACGACCCAGGCCGATCTCGTGGTCGATCAGATCGATCCGTCCCTCTATGTCGTCCTGCGCATCGCCGGTCCCGACGGGAATCCAGTCCCGGTGGGCCAACTCATGACGTCGTACAAGACCGAGAACAGCTCCAGTTCCGGTGGCGGCGCCTGGGCGCGCCGGCTCGACGGAAGCTACATCGTCTTCTACCACGAGCACGACTACGAAGACGGCGGCACGTTCGGCATCACGGTGACCTCGCCCGACTTCGGCCGGCGCAAGGTCGAGTACAAGCGGGGCGGCAAGCGCGAACTCGAGATCCGCTTTGCGGCGGCGGCACGCCTCGAGGTCGTCGTCAGCAACTACACCGGCTCGAAGTACGCCGATCGGATTCGGGTTGGACTGCGTCGAACGCTGCCCGGTACGACGGAAACGTCGACCGATCAGAAACCACTCGATGCCGAAGGCAAGGTCACACTCGGTCCCGTCGAGGTTGGCGCGTACGAACTCATCCTGGTTGCCCAGGCGGGTCGACACAGCGGAGTTACCGCGGCGAGCCGGCCGGTCACGCTGGCGGCCGGCAACAACGAAGCGAGCATCGCCATCCCGGCGCTCCACGAACTCGTGGTCCGAGGCAAGCAGGGCGAGCGCTACACGCTGCGCGCCGCAAAGAGCGAAGCGATCCGGTTCTGGGACAACAAGCGCTGCGGCGAGGACGGTCGCGCCGTGTTCGGACCGCTGCCTGCGGGTGAGTACGAGCTGTCGCGCCAGGGCGATGCCGGACCGATGACCGTATCCGTGCCGGCCGGCGAGGTGACCTTCAAGGCGACCGAGTACAACGCCATGCGGGTCTCCATCCGCGACGCCGAGGGCACGATGGCCAAGGCGGGACTCGCCGACGGGGATCTGATCGTCGGCGTCGACGGCGTCGAGTTCACCGGCATGCGTCAGATGCAGATGCTGCTCGGCGGCGCCATGATGAAGGGCGAGGTGACGCTCAACCTCCTGCGCGGCCGGCGCCGCATCGAACTCGACGTCAACCTGCGCGAAGCGATGCGCGACCCCGACGCGCGCCCCGGCGGGACCTTTCGACCGGCGACGCGCTGAGCTACTCGTCGACGAAGATCGGCACGGGTTCGGAGATCGCGTCGGCCCAGAGCGAGGTCCGCTTGCGCGGCTTGCGGCGGATCTCGCGCACGGCCCAGAGTTCCTGGTCGCCGACGACCAACCTCTCTGCGTCTTCGAAGTCCGGAACGAACCGGTCCGCGCCCTCGCGCGATTCCCTGCCGATCAGAACGGTACGGCCGTCGTTGGTGACGTAGAACGCGACGGCTTCGTCCTCCTGGACCGGGGGCTCGAACCGAATCGCGATCGGCTTGGACCGGGAGATTCGACCGGGGACCTCGAGGAAACGGTGGCGCGGCATGTCCACGCGATAGCTGTGGCTGATCTGCTCGTTGACGGTCCACCGCCAGACGTGGGAGGCGACGTAGGTCGAATCGTCGCCGTCGTAGTAGGCATCGGGCTCGAACTCGTCGCGGATCCGAAGCGGGATGCCGTCGTGTTCGATGCGGGAGGGACTCACGAGAACCACGTTGCGATAGCCGCGCGACGGATCGTCGGGATACAGGGCCGCGAACCACGCGCGGACGTAGGTCGTGTCCCGTTCGGCATTCAGATCGATCCGATAGAACTCCTGAATGTCGGTGGCCTCGACACTGCTCGAACGGATGGATGACTTGCACTTCGGAAAACAGCCGGTGGCGCAGAGGACGAGAATGAGCGGGATTCGACGGGGGCGCATGTGGGAACTCCAATCGAAGATCGCAAACGGGCCACCGCACCTGCCATTTCTTTCCCGTTCGCTCCGAACGCGCTACGCTAATGAGAGATGGATATCAATAGCGGAGGGGCTCGATGAGCGCGCAATCGAAGGCAGCGGAGGGCCACACGGTTCTGGACCGCACGGGGGTGATCGCCTCGGTCGGCTGCGCGATTCACTGCATGATCGCGCCGATTCTCATCCTCGCCGCGCCGGCCCTCGGGGGATGGTGGGTGCACCCGATGACGCACCTCCTCATCGCGCTCGTCGTCCTGCCGGTGGCCATGATCGCGCTCTATCGCGGGTTCAAGGTGCACCGTCGTCACTGGATCCTCATTGCCGGCGGGGTCGGCATGCTGCTGGTTTCGGTCGGCGTCGTCTTGCCCTACACGCATCCCGCGCCGGAGCCGATCGAGGCCGAAGGCCACTCGATCTGCCAGAGCTGCTGCCCGACGGTGCAGGTCGACGAGGCGACGGGGGATTGGGACTTCAACATTCCCCTCGCCAGCATCGTGACGATGCTGGGCGGCATCGCCCTCGTCTCGGCGCACGCCGGCAACCTGCGCTGCGGCTGCGCTAACCGAGCCTGCTCCGCAACCACGCGCGAGCCATAAGCCACTCGTTCTGCACCGTCGTGGGGGAGACGCCGAGGACCTCGGCGGCCTCCGCCTTGTTCAGGCCGGCGAAGTAGCGCAGTTCGAGAACCTGCGCCTTGCGTTCGTCGAGCGCGGTCAGCTCCGTGAGCGCCGCGTCGAGATCGAGAATGTCGAGCCCGGGCTCCGCCCCGACCTGCGCCGCGACGCTGAAGCTGATGCGCTCGCGATCGCCCCCGCGCTTCGCCGCCTGCTTCGCGCGCGCGTGGTCAACGAGGATCTGGCGCATGGCGCGCCCGACGATGCCGAAGAAGTGCGCGCGGCTCTGCCAGTTGCGGCTGTCCTCGTCGACCAGCCGCAGGTAGACCTCGTTGACCAGCGCCGTCGGCTGCAGCGTGTGCTCCTTGCGCTCGCGGTAGAGCTGCGCCGCCGCGATCTGCTTTACCTCGTCGTAGACGAGAGGCATCAGTTCCATCATCGCGTCGGGCTCGCCGCGCCGCAGGATGGCGCTGATCTGCTCGCGGCTCAACGCGTTCTCCACAGGCGGATCGTGTTGTCACCCGAAGCGGACGCGAGCGTGTGACCTTCGGGATGGAAGTCGAGCGCGTAGATGTAGGAGCGGTGTCCGCGCAGCTCCAGCACCTCCATGCGCCGGGCCGGGTCCCAGATGCGAATGGTGGTGTCGTTGCTCCCCGATGCCAGGCGCGTGCCGTCGGGATGAAACGCGAGCGCGTACACGCGGTCGATGTGGCCCTTGAGCTCGCCGCGCCGGTCGCCGCTGTCGGCGTCCCAGAGCCGGATGACGCCGTCGTATCCGCCGGAGGCCAGCAACGTTCCGCCGGGCTGGAATGCCAGCGTGCGAACCCTTTGATGGTTCGTTTCGGCTTGCCAGACGAGCTCTCCGCTCTCGACACGCCAAACGCCGATCCACTGGTTGCTCGCCGCGGCCAGGTAGCGACCGTTCGTCGCGACGGCCGTGAGCAACGGCTTGGGGGACTCGTATCGCCGCATCCGCCGACCGGTGTCGGCGTCGAACGCGAGGACCGTCGGCCCGGCGGGCGCGAAGAGCACGCGCCGATCCGGCGTGAGCGCGATGGGCGGTCGCCGACCCCATCTCCCATCGTTCGTGTCGCCCGGTTCGAAGCGCAACGTCTCTTTCCCGGGCGTCCACCGCACCAGCCCGTCCGCAAACGACGTGACGACACTCTCGTTGGTCACGAAGGCGACGCGCTCCGCCCAGCGGAGACGCGCCTCGGTGTGCTCGACCTCGCCCGAACGAAGCGAGATCAGGCGTGCGGTGTGGTCCAGCGCACCGCTGGCGAGCCGTCCACCGTCGGGCGCGTACGCCACGGCGTAGATGAACGGAAGCGGGTTGCCTTCCGCCGCACTCCGATGCGGCTCGAGCACGCCGCGACCCAGTTCCGTGAGATCCCACTCCCGATCGCCGTTCGCATCGCGTGAGTACAAGATCCCCTCGCCGAAGGCGAGCTCCCGAATCGGCTGCGTGTGCCCCGGAAGCACGTCGACCACAGCGCCCGTATCCGTGTTCCAGATACGAATCACGTGATCATTGCCTCCGCTCGCCAGCAGCGAGCCGTCCTTCGAGTAGGCGAGCGCGTTGATCGGGCCGGTATGGCCGTGAAGCTCGAGTCGCCGCGCGCCGGTCTCCGTATCCCAGATACGGATGACGCGGCCCGCGCCGGCGGTGGCGACCTCCCGGGCGTCGGGACGCAGCTGGCAGACAAACGCCGTGTCGTGGTGCGCCTTGATCTCGAGCCGCGGCTCCGGCCGCGCGGAGTCGTACAGAAGCAGCGTGCCGCGCGACGTGACCGCCGCGATCGTGCGGCCATCCCGCGACAGCGCGATGTCCCCGCGCGCGCCGACCGCCTTGGTGCTTGACGACCAGAGAACCGGGCCGCCCGCGCGCGGATAGACGTGGACGTGCTGAATGCTCTGGTTGGTGAACATGTCGATCACGGCGATGACGTCGCCCCCGATGCAGACGCGACCCTTCGGCAACGACGTCAGTTCCAGCGGGATCGGCGTCGCTTCCGATCCGGGATGGGCGACCAGCACGCCGTCCTCGAGTGTGTAGTCGTGCCCGAAGAAGGCGCGGTGGCGTGTGATCGCCTCGCTGCGCGGCGGCCGGCTGCGGTCGAGCTGCCGATGCAGGTAGCGCCACTCCCAGGCGCGGCGTTCGGCGGGAACGCGGGCGAGCGCACGCGCGGCGTTCGCGATGCCCTGGTTGCGCAGATGCGCCGCGGCCGCCGTCAGGAACGCGTCCGATGCGACCGCCCGCGCCGTCGACGCCTCCTGATCCGCCCGCTTGCGCTGCGTCTCTTCCCGCCGCGCTGCGCGGAGTGCCAGGACCAGCCCGACGACCAGCACGAGCAGCGTCGCCGTCGCGCCCGCGACCGGCGCGCGATGCCGCCGTACGAACTTCTGAATCTGATAGAAGGTCGACGGCGCCCGCGCCTCGATCGGCTCGTTGCGCAGGAAGTGCTGCAGATCGGCCGCGAGCGCGCGGCAACTCGGATAGCGCTGGTCCGGGTCCTTCTCGAGCGCGCGGCGCACGATGATCCACAGGTCGCCGCGCAGCTCCGCGGGCTGCGGCGGATCGAACAGCATGATCGTGCGCAGCGCGTCCATGAGCGGTGCGTTGTCCAGCTCGTGGGGGAGTCGCCCGGTGAGCAGTTCGTAGGCCACCACGCCGAGCGAGTAGATGTCCGTCCGCGCGTCGATCGCGTCGGCGTCGCCGCGCGCCTGCTCGGGGCTCATGTAGGAGAGCGTGCCGATCAGGTGACCCGTGCGCGTCTGGCGCGACACGTCGGTCTCGTGGTCGAGCGCGAGACCGAAGTCGAGCACCTTGGCGTGCCCGTCGCGCGTCACGAGGATGTTCGCCGGCTTCAGATCGCGATGGATGATGCCGCGCTCGTGCGCGTGCGCGACCGCCTCGCAGATCTCGGCGAGCAGGCGAATGCGCTCCTCGCGGTCGAGCGCCTGGGCGTACTCGTGCACCGGTACGCCGTCGACGAACTCCATGACGAGATCGGGCGCGCGGCCGATCGGCGTCGCGCACTCCCCGGTATCGAGAATCTGCGCGATGCCGGGATGCTCGAGCCGCGCGAGCGTGCGCGCTTCGCGCTGGAATCGGGCGCGGCCTTCGCGCGAAGCGAT
>JBCDBY010000171.1:0-9804 GCA_039182715.1 Planctomycetota bacterium | reverse complement strand
GGTCTGTCTGAGAGAACGCCTGGCTTCGACGGGCTGCGGCGGCGCGTCGCGTCACCCCGCCTTCCTGGCGGTATCGGCGTGGTACAGCGGCGTCGGCGGGGCTCGCGACGCTTGCCAGAATTCACTCTGGACTCCGTCTCGGGCCGACGGCGTTCTCTCAGACAGACCCTAATCGCTCACCCAGGGCGGCTGCTTCACGTTCCAGCGCCGCCCGATCCAGATGCGGTACTGCGCCACCGTGGTGAGCGGCTTGCCCTTGCGGGTGCGCGCGGCCATGCCCGTTTTCCCGTCGCGCGTGAAGTGGGCCAACGTCGCCAGGACATCCGCCCCGACCACGCGCCAGCGACGCGACTCGCTGCTGTTGAAGCGGAGCGCTCCCGCTTTGCTCTCCATGCCCTCGAAGCGCGTGATGATCTCGCGCGTCAGTTCGTAGCGGGTGCGCGGCTTCAGGCCTCGGTACTCCCGCAGGCCGCGGAGCACGGAGATCGCCTGGCTCGTCCTGGACTCGCGCAGGTCCAGGAAGGTGTCGAGCAGCCGATGCGCGGACTGGTCGCCGCCGAGGACGGGAAAGAGGCCGAAGATAAGCGTGTGCCAGTAGGCGTCGCTGGGTTCCCACTTCCGCGCCTTCAAAGGGCCGCGCTCGACGCGAAACCAGAGGTCGTCCGCGCGGAGGCGTCGCGTCACGTTGAGGAACTGCAGCGCCGCGATCTGCAAGGCGTCCCACGGCGCGGTGAAGCTCTCGTGCTTGCGCGGCGGGTGGACGGCGAGGGTGAGCGCGAACTCGGTCGCGGCCTCCCGCCAACGCTCGACGTCGTCCGCCGTCCCCTGCACCTCCTCCCACAGGCCACGGAGCGCGAGGATTTCCGCGCTCTTCGGAAGTCCCTTCGGGCTCTTCGAGCCGAGCCTCTTCCGGAGCGCATCGAGCGTGGCGAACGCGTCGGCGACGGAGGTGCGCCGCGGCGAGTCCCGGAGCTCGGGCTTCTCTTCGACCGGCTTCTCGTCCTCCACCTTCTTCGTGCCGCCGCTGACCGGGGTCTTCTCGAAGTCGACGTCGCGTGGGGTCGTGGGGTGATAGGCCTGCGAGGCCCGCAGGAGGAAGAGCAGCGCGAAGCAGGTGTCGATGGTCGACCCGCTGCGCACCTCGTTCGGCATCGCCGGCTTCCAGCTGCCGTTCTCGCGCTGCGTGGCGCAGAGCGCTTCGGCACCCTCGACGTACCAACGCACGTCGCCGAGCGTTTCGAGATCGGCGAAAAGGCACGCCTTCTCGAGCGCGTAGAGCGTGTAGTAGGAGCGCGCGGCGCCCGCGACCCGGCCGTCGGCGTCGCCCGCGCCGGCGAAACGACGCACGTACGCGGCGCCGTCGCGCTGCAGCGCCTCGATCGCGCGACGCTTCGCCGCATTCGCGCGTGCCGCGAGATCGGGCTGCAGCTGCAGCGCGCGACCGCTGCCCTGCATCGCGAGCAGAAGGTTGGCCGTGCCCATGAAGGTCCCGCACGGATAGGAGCGCCCCGGACCGAACGGCGCGTAGGCCCAGGAGCCGTCGCTCTGCTGGCGAGCGACGAGGCTCTCGAGGTGCTTCGACCAGACGCCGACGTGCGAGCGGCCGCGCATGCGATCGTCGGCCCACAGGCCGAGCGCGGCGAACTGCGTCGTCGACAGGTTCGCCGCGTCCTTCGCCTGGAACTCCGTCTCGACGCCGAACTTCTTGAATGTGAGGTAGCCCCACCAGCCCGACTTCTTGCGCTGCGACTCTTCGATCGCCTCGGTGATCGCGAGCGCGACGTCGCGGTGGCTGCGCTCGATCTGCAGCAGCATCAGCATCGGCCCCGCGATGTAGAGGTGCCGATGCAGATTCTTGCGACCCAGGGAGTCCGGGGGCACGAGCCACTTCAATCCGCGGCGGACGGCGGCGCGGGCGTGGGGTGTGCCCGCATGACGCAGGGCGAGGGATGCGTAAACCGTCTCGGCCTCCGGCGGGTGCCAGGTGCGCATGTTGGCCGGCCGCTGCGGCGCCCACGAGCCGTTCGCGCGCTGCTTGGAGACGAGGTGGGCGACCGCGCGGTCGATCGCGGTGTGAATGCGCTTGCGCAGCGCCGCATCGACGCCCGCCGCCTTCAGGCGATGCTCGGTCTCCTCGTAGTCGGCCCCCGCCGTAGCCACAAGCAGAAGCAACGCCCCGAAAACCCGCACGCTCCTGACAACGTACCTGCGCGGGCCGGAGTTAACCCCGGGATCAACGCCCTCCCGACAACCGCCGTCACGTCCCGCCCACCAGCGCGTCCCGGCGTGGTGGTGCGCGCGTGGCGGTGCGGACGTGGCCGTGCGGACATTGACTGCGCACCCCAAAGGCGCACTCGTCGGCCCCAAACCCATGCCCCACAGAGACTTAGAGCCGCCCCATAGCGTACTGCGCACACTTCGGAGGCGGCGGCGGGAGTCGCGTAGACTTCGGGCCATGAAAAGGGAGTGGATACTCTGCCTGCTTTGTCTCGCTCCGCTTGCCGGGGCGGACACGACGACGATCTCGACGGGGGACGGGTCGATTTCGCTCACGGTGCCCGCCGGCTGGAAGGCGGAGCGGAGCGAGTCGAAAGACGCGCCGCTGCGGATCGTGATTCGGGCGACGGAGCCGCCCTCCTGGGTCGAGGTGCATTCGACGGATCTGGCGTGGACGGCGGTCGCGACGGCGCGCCGCTTTGCGGACCACCTCAACACCGGGGACGACCGCTTCGAGAACGCCGTGTATCGAGCCGACCCGATGCCGCATACGCGGGCCGATGAACGCGACGGCCGCCTGCTCGTGAGCGTGCCCCTGTTCGCGAACGGCCGCAGCTACTTCGTGCAGTTCATCGGGGCGAAAGAGCACTGGGACAAACTCGCCCTCGAGTTCTGGTCGGCCGGGCGCTCGCTGACGACCAAGCAGCCGATCTGGCCGCCGGTGCCCGACGGGTTCGCGTCGAAGGAGCAAAAGGGCTTTCGATGGGCCGTGCAGCCCGGCGTGAAAAGCCGGGACGTCAAGCGAATCGAGAAGTGGTTCGATCAGGCCCGGAAGCGGTTCGAAAAGGTGTACGGCAAGATCCCTCGGCCCGACGGAACGCGGCCGCTTGTCGCGGTCGTGAAGAGCAAGGGGGACTTCTCGCGCGTGTCGAAGGAGGCCGCGTCCTCGCGGGGCAAGTACACGCTCGGCTGGGCGGATGCCGCCCTCGTCGCATCCATCGAGCAGTCCGAGCACGAGGCGGTCGATCGCGCGAGTTTCACCATCCAGGCGTTCCAGCTGCTCTACATGGTCCGGTTCGGCCGGCCGGATCCGGCGTTCATCTTCTATGGCGACGCGCGCCTCCACGCCCAGGAGGCCGCTTTGGGCAAGAGACTGCCCACGATTCGCGACTCGCTCTTCCGCCGGCTGCCCGAGTCCTACCCGCCCCTCGATCAGGTGCTGGGCCTGAACCACGGCAACATCCGGGCGCGTTTCGATCTGGCCGCGCTCTATGCGGCCTGGTTCCGGGCCGGCCCGAGCGCCGCGCGCAAGGCGTATGCGAACTTCCTCAAGGAGTTCGGGGAGTCCGGGGACCTGGCCGCCGCGTCGCGCACGCACCTTGCCCCGCTCGCGGAGCTGGCGGAGAAAACGATGCCGCGGTTCCGCGACAAGACGCTCAAGCCGACGAAGCTGCGCTGACTACCCCAGCCCGCAGAAGCCCTGGTAGTCGACGTAGCCGGGGAACGCGCGACCGGGGGCGCAGTAGGCGCACTTCGGGTTGGCGCGCACCTTGAGTTCGCGGAAGTTCGCGGCGAGCGCGTCGTAGACGAGCAGACGGCCGTGGAGCGGATCGCCCTGGCCGAGGATGAGCTTGACCGCTTCGACCGCCTGCAACAGACCGACGACGCCGGGCAGGACGCCGAGCACACCCACCTCCGCGCAACTCGGGACCGTGCCCGGAGGCGGCGGCTCGGGGTAGAGGCAGCGGTAGCAGGGTCCGCGGCCGCGCTGAAAGACCGAGACCTGCCCTTCGAAGCGGAACACGCTGCCGTGCACGTTGGGCTTGCCGTGCTTCACGCAGGCGTCGTTGACGAGGTAGCGCGTCGGGAAGTTGTCCGCGCCGTCGAGGATCACGTCGTACTCCGGGATGATCCGGTCGGCGTTGTCCGCGTCGAGGCGCTCCTCGTAGGTGATCACCTCCACGTGCGGGTTGATCTCGTGGATGGTCGCGCGCGCCGACTCGACCTTGGGCGTGC
This sequence comes from Planctomycetota bacterium, assembly GCA_039182715.1. Lineage (GTDB taxonomy): Bacteria > Planctomycetota > PLA2 > PLA2 > PLA2 > JBCDBY01. Next base: position 5,571 of record JBCDBY010000171.1, on the reverse strand, counting down.
CGATGCGCGAAGTGGCGTGCAGCACCTGGCGCTGCAGGTTCGACTCGTCGACCACGTCGGGATCGATGACGCCGATCGTGCCGACGCCCGCCGCCGCGAGGTAGAGCGCGGAGGGCGAGCCGAGTCCGCCCGCGCCGACGAGCAGCACGCGCGCTTCCTTGAGCCGCTTCTGCCCCTCCAGCCCGACCTCCGGCACGATGAGATGGCGCGCGTAGCGGCGCAGCTCCTCCGGCTCGAAGGCGTCGTCGATGCCGGTGACCGGGTAGCCGAGATGCGTCCACGCCTCGTAGCCGCCGTCCATCGAGGAGACGTTCTCGTAGCCGAGGCGCTGGAGGGTCTCGGCGGCGTAGAGCGAGCGGATCCCGGTCTGGCAGTAGCAGACGATCGGCGCGCTCTTGTCCGGCAGTTTGGCGGGCGCGTCGAGCTCGAGGAAGCCGCGCGGGAGTTCGATCGCGCCGGCGCAGATGCCGGCCGCGTGCTCCTCCCGCTCGCGGACGTCGACCAGCAGGCCGGGGCCGTCCTTCGCGTCCTGCGGGGAGATGGTCGCGATCTCGGCGCGCAGTTTCTCCAGGTCGGAGGCGGTCACGGTTCCAATGGTAGGCCCATGAGTGTGTTTCCGACAGACATTCGGCAGGACGGCGAGGACGTGCTCGCCATCGCGTGGAACGACGGGACCGAGTCGCACTACAAGGTCTTCGACCTGCGCGCGCAGTGCCCCTGCGCGAATTGCGTCGACGAACTGACGGGCATCCGCACGCTCGACCCCGGCACGCTCGACCCCAAAGTGAAACCGCTCGACCTCGTCAGCGTCGGCAACTACGCGGTGAAGATCCGTTGGAGCGACGGACACGACACGGGGATCTATAGCTGGGATCGGTTGCGGCGAATTGCGGGGGGGAGCTAGGGGCTAGGAGCCAGGGGCTAGGGGCAGGGAGCTCTTGGTCGCTCCTAGCTCCGGGCCTCTAGCCCCTGGCCTTCCTTAGACCATCGCGAGCGCGTAGGCCGCGATCGGCTGCAGCGGGCCGGGGCCCGCGTTCGCCAGACGCGTCAGCGTGCGCACGCCGGGGTCGCCGCACATCGAGAGGCCCTCGAAGAGGACCATCGCGACGACTTCGATGCCGGGACAGTCGGCGCAGTGCTCGCGCGTGTGGCGCACGACCTTGTCGGCCGCTTCGCGCACGACGCCCAGGCCGCCGACCTCCGCGAGGCACTCCACCATCGCTTCGACGGTCTCGCGCCGGATCTCCGAGCCGCACGCCATGTCGCAAAGCGCGCGCACCACGGCGTAGAGCGACTCGGTCGCATGCAGGCGGCGAATGGAGTCCACCGCGGCGAGTACGACGTCCTCGTTCTCGATGACGCCGGTCAGCTGCACGGACCGCATCTCACGCAGCAACAGTCCGGCGAGCGGACGGTTGGCGCGGGGGTGCCCCATGCAGCCGAGCGACATCGCCGCCGCTTCGCGTTGCATGGCGCAAGCGGAGCTCAGGCGGTCGATGAAAAGTGACGGATCGAGCCCTACGTCCGGTTCTTTACTCATGTGCCTCCCGTACCCTCGGCCGGAATCTTAACCCGATTCCAATCTTCGTCCGGGATTCGTGCGCAGAAGTTTTCCCATCGCGCGACGCGTTAAGATTGGGGCTGTGCTTCTGGCTTTGCCGGTCGATTTCTGGTGGTGGCTGCCCTTCATCGCGGTGACGGGTTGGATCCTCGGGTACGTCCACTTCCGGGACTCCATGCACCGCAAACACCCCGACCTTTTCGAGGAGTGGCGCCGTCGCACCGAGGCCGCCAAGGCGGAGAAGAAGCAGAAGCGCGAGGACGCATCCTCATGAATCGCAGGCACTTGTGCGCGCTCGTTGGGGCCCTGTTCGCGGTCGGCTGCCAATCGGCGCACCAGCCCGAAGAGCCCGCCCGCGCCAGCCGCGAGGAGGTCACGCTCGCCCTCTACCGTCAGCTCCGTCTCGTGCTGGAGCGCCACGACGAACTGAGCGCGCTCGAAGATCCTGCCGCCGACGCCGAGCGGGAAGAGCTCGTCCGCCTCGCCGCCGAAATCGCCGTCCGCATCGCCCGCATCGATCCGCAGGTCAACATGACCGGCCTCGCACAGGAGATGGGGCCGGGAGAAGGCTAGGGGCTAGGGGCCAGGGGCCGGCAGACGGTTAGACCCGCCGAACGTCAAACGTCAAACGTCGAACGTCCAACGTGACTAATGCCAGTTGATGTGCGGCTGCTTGTTCCGCCAGAACCAGTCCACCAGCAATCCCGTGTACGTCCGCCGCCGCATCGGGTGGCGCTCGAAGATCGGCTGCAGCTCCCGGTGCAGCTCCGCGAGGTGGTAGCACGGCACGCCGGGGAAGTAGTGATGCTCCATGTGGTAGTTGGAGTAGACGAAGAGGAAATCCCACACGGGGTTCGTCTTCACCAGCGTCCCCCAAGCCGCCGGGTCATCGGGCTCGATGTCGTAATGCTGGCCCAGCCGGTTGATTGTGAACGCGACCGGAAACACGAAGAAGATCGGCACGACATAGAGCTTGCCGAGCATCGGCCAGCCCCACGCCCAGAGGATCGCCGCCATCACCGCGAGGTGCGTTCCGATGACGAGCACGCGCTCCCGTCGCAGACGCGCGCGCAGCTCGTCCGGATAGCCCGCCGCCTCCTTCGCCGCCGCGCGGAAGTAGATCGGGAACAGCGCCGGCGTCAGATAGAGCAGCTTGTAGAGCCGCCGAATGATCTTGGGCGTGAGTCGGTGGCGCTTCGGATCGAGCTCGTCGTGCCCCAGCTCCTTGTGGTGGTCGAGATGCCAACGCGAGAACTGGCTCGGCGCCAAACCGCACGGCACCGCGTAGACCCAGGCCAACACGCTGTTGGCGACGCCTTCCCGCCGCTTGAAGACGGCGTGGTGGACGACCTCATGCAGCAGCACCGTGAACGAGAACACCATGAAGCCGAGCAGCACCGCCGCCGGAATCCAGATCCACGCGACGTCGGCGTAGCGCACGATCAGGAAAGCCGCGAGCGCGGCCGCGCCGAACTGGCGCAGCGCGACGGCCGCGTGCCTCCCACCGGAGACACGATGCAGCGCGCGAATCTTCTCCATGTCGAGAAGCTCGCGAAACTCCGCGCGAAGCGGCTCGCTCGCCGTCTGCCACGTTCCGGCCATCTCGTTTAGTGTAGGGACACGTCGATCATGCGCATGTCACTGGCCCTGGTTCTCCTCTTCGCCGTCTCGTGTCGGACGGTCGGGCCGCAGGCGCTCGAGGACGAGTCGGTCCGGCTCGAACTCAGCCGCGAGGTGATCGCCACGCTCGACAACCAGCAGCACTATTTCGTCGACCCGTCGCGCAAACAGAAGTTCGAGCAGCGCCTCGAGGCGATCGCGCGCGAGACGTCGGACGCCGCCGGGTACTACCGCGGGCTCCAGGACGCGCTCGCGATGCTCGAAGAGGGACACACCGGCCTCGTCGGCACCAACGACATTTCGTTTTCCGACACCATCCCACCCATCGCGGTCATGGAGCTGCCGCAGGGCCTCGTCGTCGCCGGCGTCGCGCCGGGCAACGAGAACGGCGGGCTGCGGCCGGGCGACCTGATTCTGGAGATCGAGGGGCGCCCGGCGATGAACATCCTGCAGGAGCGCATCGCGCAAACCGCCGGCTCGACCGACCACGGCCGGCGCGCGCGCGCCGTCGCCCACGTGCTGGCCGGTCCCACCGACCGCCCGGCGCAGGTGCTCGTCATGGACTCGGCCGGCCGCGAGCGCGAGTGCTACCCGGTGCGCTTCCTGCTCGACGACAAGGGCCGCTACCGGCAGCGGTTCGGGTTCCTGCCGGAGCAGATCCGCGCCCAGCGCGCCGACGCCGCGCACGGCTACATCGCCCTGCCCGATTTCGAGCCGGGCCGCGACGAGGAGTTCGTGGACGCGCTCGAGCCGCTGCGCGCCATGCCGGTGCTGATCCTCGATCTGCGCGGCAACCCGGGAGGACGTATCCAGACCCTGCAGCGCATCGCCGGGATCTTCTTCGAGGAGCCCCGCGATCTGCTGCGCATGCGACTGGGCGGCCGGGAGGACGTGGTGCGCTGCGAAACCGGCCGGTTCACCTACCGGGGGACCATCCGGGTCCTCGTGGACGAGCGCACGGGGAGCGCGGCCGAGCTGCTGGCGGCGGCGCTCCAGGACGAGCGCGGCGCCCAGATCGTGGGCCGCTCGACGGCGGGATCGACCCGCTCGCGGCGGACCGCCCGGCTCCCCGGCGGGGTTTTGTTCCATTACGCCGGCCGGGCGGAGTTTCTGCGGATCGACGGCAGCGCCGTGGAGGGCGTCGGGGTCCGACCCGACGTGGTTTTCCGCCCCACGCGCGGCCAGCTGGCCGAAGGCCATTTCGGCGACGCGCCCGACGATCCCGCCGTCCGCCGCGCGATCGCGCTGAATTGACCGAACCCCCGTTCTTCCCTAGGATTAGCGCGAATTTCGCGTAGGGAACCAGACCCGTGGGGCCACCGGGCCGCGCGGTCGGAGAGTCGATGAAAATCACAGAAATCCCCGTCGAGGGGTACGAGAAAGTCGTCCGCTGCGACGACCCGGAGAGCGGCCTCAAGGCCCTCATCTCCGTCCACGACACGACGCTGGGCCCCGCCCTGGGCGGCCTCCGGATGTGGCCCTACATGTCCGATCAGGAGGCGTTCACCGACGTCAACCGGCTCTCCAAGGGCATGACCTACAAGTCCGCCATCGCCGAGACCGGGCTGGGCGGCGGCAAGTCGGTCATCATCGGCAACCCGAAGACCGACAAGTCCGAGGCGCTCTTCCGTGCCATGGGTCGCTTCGTCCAGTCGCTGGGCGGCCTCTACACGACCGCCGAGGACGTCGGCACCAGCGTCGAGGACTGCGTCATCATCCGCAGCGAGACCAAGCACGTCACCGGGCTCCCCCGCGAGAAGGGCTCCTCCGGCGACCCGTCGCCCTACACCGCGCGCGGCTGCTTCCTCGGCATGCGCGCCTGCATCGAGAAGGCGCTCGGCACCTCCGACTTCAAGGACGTGCGCATCGCCGTCCAGGGCACCGGCCACGTCGCCCGCCACCTCTGCGGGCACCTCGCCGAGGCGGGCGCCAAGCTGATCGTGACCGACATCGTCGAGGAGCGGGCGCGCCTGATCGTCGACGAGTTCGGTGCCGAGCAGGTCGCACCCGACGAGATCTACGACGTCGACGCCGAGATCTACTGCCCCTGCGCGCTCGGCGCGACCATCAACGACGACACCATTCCGCGGCTGAAGGTCAAGATCGTGGCCGGTGCGGCCAACAACCAGTGCCTGACCGTGGAGCACGGTGACCGGCTGCGCGAACGCGGCATCCTCTACGCACCCGACTTCGTCATCAACGCCGGCGGCATCATCAACGTCTCCGTCGAGCTCGAGCCGGACGGCTACAACGAGGAGCGCGCGCTCAAGAAGGTGAACAACATCTACAACGCGGTGCGCGACATCCTCGAGACGGCCGACTCCGAGGACATGTCCACCAACCGCGCCGCGATCCTGCTCGCCGAGCGCAAGCTCGAAGAAGGACGCAAG
>JBCDBY010000170.1:0-9859 GCA_039182715.1 Planctomycetota bacterium | reverse complement strand
GAAGGCGGCGAGCCCGACGAGCAGGGTGAGAGTCCGGATCACCGGAGCTCCACCTCCACCTTGACGCCGTCCGGCAGGAGGCGCTCCCCGGCACCTTCGAGATCGATCGACTCCCCGAATGGCCACCGAACCTTCTTCCCCAGACCCCGAGACTCGGCTGGCGCCAGGAGGTACGAGATTCCCTCCCGGAACCACTCGGTCGGCATCCGGCTCTCCTCGTCGAGCTTCAGCCGGTAGACCAGAAAGCGGCCACCAGTCGGGTAGTGCTCTTCGGGAGAGACGTACTCGGTGACCTTGACCTCTCGATTGGGAATGCGCCTGTCGCCGATCGTGACGCGCACGGGCTTGCGCCCGACGGCTCGCTCAAGCTTGATCTCGTAGTCGGTGCGCGAGCCGCTCAGCACGAGCGGACCGGAGTCGTAGCGCAGGAAGCCCGGCGCGAACGCGAACACCCGGTGCAGTCCGTCGCTGCATGTCGTCAGATCGAAGGACCCGAGGCTTACATTCCGGTCGTAGAACCACTTGTGGGCGTAGACGAACCTGCCGTCCGGGATCCTGATGTTGATGCGAGCGGAATCCCCCATGCGCCGAAGCAACTCGCGTTCGGGGATTCGCCCGGCGCGCCCGCCCGTGTAGACGACGGCCCGGACCTCCGTACCTCGCACGCGCTTGCCGTCCTCGTCGACGAGCTTGCCGGCGATCCGGATGCCGCTTTGGAGCGTGAGCCCGACCTCCACCGTCTCCTTCAGCGCGAGCCGTCGGATGGACGCGAACTGCACGCCGTGCCGCGCAAAGATCGCGATCCCGCGAATGCGCGGTACCTGGAACTCGAAACGTCCGGAACGATCGGGAATGCCCGCGCGCCACATGGGGCGCAGACCGAGCGGCTCCAAGGGCGCCACGCCGCCGCCGACGCCGGGATCCTTTCCCTCCGGGTCGACGAGGGTCGCGTAGATGTTGCCGTCCTCGATGTGCTCGATGTCCTGGCCCGAGAGGGTCCCGCGCACGGTGATGAAACGGTGGGCCGCGACCTCGATGCGGTCCTCGTCGACGCGAAACCGCCGAGGGAGAATTCGCCATCGCGCATCCTTCGATTGCACGGTGACCTTCCGGTCCGCCGGCAGCATCAGCTCGCCCCGTGCACCGGTCGTGGCGGTCTCGGTCGTTCGTCCTACTTCGATCGTGACTTCCACGCCGGTCACCGGCCGGTCGGTGAGCAGGTCGCGCACGTACACGGCCCGTCGCTTCTCTCCGACTTGGTCTTGCGCGAACGCGATGGATGCGATCACGGCCACGAGCACCCAATTCCGCATGGCCGGGATGGTAACCCGTGCTCGGTTTGCCCGCCCGGGGTCCGGGCGGCGGCCGGAATCCGCACGCGACGCCTCCCCTTGTTGAAGGATTAGTATTGTTGCCTTAAGGAAGAGGTTAAGCGCGGCGGATACGTCCCTACACTGAGGGACTGAGTCATGTCGCGCTGGTTGTTGCTTCTTCTCATCGCCGTTCCCGCTCTGGGAGCCGGCCTGCTCGCCGCCCGCGGCACGCGTATCCACTTCGAGGACAAGGAGTTGGCGCCGGAGCCGGCCTCGGAGGCCTGGGCTGGCCCGGCCGCCGGGATGCCCGCTCGGGAACCCGCCGACGTCGTCCTGCGGGCCGATGCGCCGTCGACCGACGCCTACCGCTTTACGCTGCGTTCAAACGGAGCGCCGCGAATCGAGGCGGGATCGCGTCGCGCGGCGCTCTTCGCGCAGACCCGGACGCCGCACGACCTCGGCCGCTGGATCGAGCCGCGCTACGCGCGCCGCTACGTCGACTGTGGCGCGGTCGGTATCGAGTACCGGCCCGAGGAGTGGGGCACGGACGACTACACCCACACGCTGCGCGCCTTCCACCGGATCGAGGACGATGCCGCCGCCCGCGCCCGCGCCGTGGCGCAGATGGAGACCTACGCGAACCGCATGGCGGCGTCCGGCTACAACGGCGTCGTCCTGCCCGCGTTCCTCGACCTGCTCGATCGCGCGAACCCGAAGGCGCCGGAACGACGGCGCGCGCTGCGCGCGATCCTCGCGCCGGCGCGCGCGCTCGGCTTCGATGTCGTGTTCCGGACCGACATGCTCGCGCTCACGAAGCTGTTCGAGCAGCAGCTCGTCGGCCTCGACCCGGACGACCCCGCGTTCTGGCGCGCGTACGCGGGCGCCGTGGACGAACTCTTCTCGCACTTCCCCGAGATCACCGGGCTCATGGTGCGCATCGGCGAAGCGGGCGGCTGCTACAACGACGACGAGCACGCGCAGTACAGCAAGCTGGGCGTGACGACCCCGGCGCGCGTGCGCGCCATGCTGCGCGCGCTGGCGAGCGCCGCCGACCGCCACGGCAAGCAGCTCTTCCTGCGCACCTGGTCGATCGGCGTCGGGGACGTGGGGGACCTGCACACCAACCCCGCGTCGTTGGCGCGTGTGATGGAGGGGCTCGACCTCGACAACCTCGTGCTTTCCACCAAGCACGTCCAGGGCGACTTCGGCAGCTACCTGCCGGTCAATCCGACGCTGCGGGTGGGCACGACGCCGCGCCTCGTCGAGTTCCAGTCACGCCGCGAGTTCGAGGGCTGCGGCGCCTATCCGAACTACGTCGGGGCGCTGCACCAGGCGTCGCTCCAGGCGTTGCGCGACGCGCCGATCGACGGGGTCTGGGTCTGGAACCAGAACGGCGGCCCGCAGCGCGCCGGTCCCGCGACGCTCTTCCCGTTCCATGGCGAGGACGCCTGGATCGACCTCAACACCTACGCGACCGGACGGCTCGCGTGGGACCCCGACGCCGATCTGAGCGGCATCACGCGCGACTGGATTCGCGCGCGCTGGACCGACGATCCCACGTCGGTGCGCGCGCTCGAGCAGATGCTGGCGCTCTCGCGGGACGCGGTGCGCAAGGGACTCTACGTCGGGGCGTACGCGCGCCGACGCGTGCTCGCCGCCGGGCTCGAGCCGCCGCCGATGGCGTTCGTCTTCTGGAATCTCCCGGGCGGCGCGCACTCGACCCTCACCTCGCTCTTCCGCGCGAGCCGCGACGAGCTGGACGAGGCGGTCGTCGAGGGCGAGGAGGCGGTCGCGGTCGCGGAGCGCATGCGCGCGCTGGTTGCGGGCGCGCGGTTCCGTGACGCGTCGGATCGCACGAGCGTGCTGGCCGCCATCGACTACGAGCTCGATCTGCTGCGCACGCTTTCGTCGTACCGCGAAGCGTTCCTGCAGCACTATCTCTGGCTGGCGACCGGCGACGCGACCGCGCGTGCGCGATTCGACGCCGCCTCGGTCCGCTTCGACGAGCTCCAGGCCGCGCACGAGACGCGCTACGGCGCGAGCATCGTGCACCCCGCGTACAACTTCGAGGAGGCGGACGCGGCGACGCGGCGCATGCGCGGCAATGCCGGCATGGCGTGGCTGGCGCGCCTGCTGCTGCTCGGCGCAGCATGTTGGGCGTGGCGGCGCCGCTCCGTTTCCCTGGTGGGGGCGTGGTGCTTCGGCCTCGCCACGGCGGCCTGCTTCTCCTTCTTCGTCGCACCGGGATTCGTCGTCGTCGCGATGCTCCTCGCGGCGGCACTGCTCCACGCCACGCGCGATCCGCGCCCCCTGGTGGCGGCGTCGATCGTCGTGCTCGCCGCCTGTTCGGTGCGTGGTCCGCTTGGCTTCTGGTTCGCGTTCTGGGATTCGGAGACGGTGCGCGGCCTGACGGTCGCCATTCTGTTGGCGACGGTGCTTTGGGCCGTGTCCCGTGTGAGGCGGCCGATCCCGTACGCGCTCGCCGCCCTGTTGGCGATCACGCTGGTCCCGGGGACGGCGTTCGACTGGATGATCGCGGTCATCAATGAGGAGCTGGTCGTGCTTCCCTTTGCCATGGCGCGCACGCTCGGCCTCGCCACGCATCTCAACGTCGAGTTCGGGTTCGGCGCGTCGGCCATCTGCAGCGGAGTGGTGCTTGCCGCCCTGTTCCGTCGCCGGCTCGCCGCACCGCTCGCCCAGGAGCCGACAGCGCGTGAGTTGCGTCGCGTGCCTCCCCGCGGGCAGGACCGACGGTCGAACGGGCGACCGGCCCCGCGCAAGACGCGCCGCGTCTGACGGCGGCGCGCCGCGTATGCTGTTTTCGTGGAAGAGAACAGCGTACCCAGCCCCCGGTCCGCCCAGCCGCGATTCGTACTGCTCGGCGGCGTCGGTCTTCTGTTGCTCGTTGCTTGGAGCTTGCATCATTCATGGCCACGCGGGCGAGACGGAGGGGAACCACCGCTGATCCGCCGTGCATGTCGACACGACGCGCTCTTGCTTTCTCGACGCGCCCTTCTGGGCGAGGACGGATCGTCGAGATCGAGGAATCCCGAGGAAGCCGTGGCGGAAGTCACTGCGACGAGGGATGACCCGGGAGAGTTCGCTAGATCGGCGATCCGGACCGGCCAGAACCCGCGGGGTCATGGATGATGCAGGCTAGGCGTGCCTGTCGGGTGGCGGGCTCGATGGCTCCGCGTTGTCGGTCATGCCGGAGGATTGCGTTTCGGTCGTGATCCTCGACATCGACGCCTTGCTTGATACCGATCTGGCGGCGTCGATGCAGGACTCCTTTCGGGAGACGTGGGAGAAGTTCCTGGAGGAGATGGAGAAGGAGGCGGGTATGCAGCCGAGCGACTTCTCGATGCTTGCGATGGGCTTCACGGAGACCGAGTCCGACCCGCTCATGGTCATCCGGTTCCGCCGCAGCCTCGACGACGAGGAGCGGGACAAGTTCATGGCGTCGCTCCGCGTGCGGGAGCCGGCGTTGAAGGAGGTGGCCGGTTCGCGCTTCTGGAGCTCGAGTCCGCGCCGCACCGCCATGGGCGAGTTGCGCGGCGACACCTTCGTGTGTGGACGCGGATCGTCCGTCGAGGCGGCGCTGCGACGCTACGCGAAGGGCGACGTCACGCCGCTGGTCGCGAAGCTCATCGATGAAGATGGGCTGAAAGGCCCCGTCTGCGCCGCCGTGGACTGGCGCAACATCCCGCTCCCCGAAAGCCGTGCGTTCCGGCAACTGCGCGCGACGCTTGGCACGCTTTCGAAGCATCTCGGCCTGGTCGTGTTGAAGGCGAACGTCGACGACGGCGCCCGGGTGAGCCTGCGCGGATTCGATCCCGAGGACAACGTCGTGGTTCGCTACCAGGCGGAGGTCGAGGGCGAATTCCTCCAGGCGATGCTCGCGGACTTCGCCCGGCGGGGGCGCACGAAGGATCGGCGCAGCGCACGCTGACCCGCGTTCCGGGAAAACCGTCGGACGGGATTCGTCGAATGCCTCCCCGATGGCAGGACCGCCCGACCAGAAGCCGACCGGCACCGCGCCGGACGCCACGCGCCTGAGCCTGCTCGATGCGCTGCGTTCCGGCACGAAGGACGGCCCGGACCGATTCGTCGCGGCGTACGAGCCGCTGCTGCGCGCCTACCTGCGCGCCCGATGGGCCGGCGGACGCTACGCGGGGCTGCTCGAGGATGGCGTGCAGGAGGCGCTTCTCGATTGCCTGCGACCGGGTGGTGCGATGGAACGCTACGATCCGGCCGGCGCGGCGCGGCTGCGCAGCTATCTCTACTCGGTCGTGCGCTACACGGCGCTTCGACTCGAGAAACGCGAGCGGCGCGACGCGCGCAAGCCGATCGACGGCGTTGCGGAGAGCGTGCCGGCGCGCGAGGCCCGGCTCTCGCGCGTGTTCGATCGCGCCTGGGCCAACCTCGTGCTGCAGCGTGCGGCGCGGCGCATGCGCGAGGACGCGCGCGGCGACGAGGAGGCGGTCCGGCGCTGGGAGCTGCTGCAGCTTCGATTCGGCGAGGACCTCCCGATTCGCGACATCGCGACGCGATGGGACGTACCCGCGGAGAAGCTGCATCGTGCCTACGCGCGCGCGCGCAAGGAGTTCGAGGCGGCGCTGCGCGCGGAGTTGGCCGAGGAGTGTCCGGGGATTCCGCCCGGCGAACTGGGGCGGGAGTGCGAGGCGCTTCTGGAACTGTGTGCATGAGTGACGACAAGCGCTGGGAGAGCGGATTGCGCGCCGCGTTCGGCGCCACGCCGGACGACGAAGAGGCGTCCGCCATCCTCAAGCATCGCTATCAGTTGGGCGAACTCATCGGCCGGGGCGGGCTCGGACTGGTCTGGGCCAGTCGCGACCTGCACCTCGATCGCGAGGTCGCGGTCAAGACGATCGCCAAGGACGGCTGGCGTGACCCGCTCCTGCGCCGCCGGTTCACGCGCGAGGCCCGCATCACGGGCCAGCTCCAGCACCCCGGCATCGTGCCCGTGCATGAACTGGTCTTTTCGGACGACGGCCGGCCCTACCTGGTCATGAAGCAGGTGCGCGGCGAGACGCTCGCATCGATCCTGCAGGCGACCGACGACCTCGCGGCCGCACGCCCGCGCCTCCTGCGCATCTTCGAGCAGGTCTGTCAGGCGGTCGCGTATGCGCATGCGCGCGGCGTCATTCACCGCGACCTCAAGCCCGACAACGTCATGGTCGGACTCTATGGCGAAGTGCAGGTCGTCGACTGGGGGCTGGCGAAGCGCGTGACGGATGCGAACGAGCCGGAATCCGACGCGCCGCCGGTGCGTGGCGGCACGCTCGCCGCCGGCACGCCCGCCTACATGGCGCCGGAGCAGCGGCGGGAGGGGAGCGGCCGCGTCGACGCGCGGACCGACGTCTACGGACTGGGCGCGACGCTGCACGAGCTTCTCGCCGCGGTGCCGCCGACGCCCGATGCCGTTCTACCCGATGCGTTGGCACCGCTGGTCCGTCGCTGCCTGCGGTCCGACCCGGCGGGGCGGTACCCCGACGCGGGCGCGCTCGCGGCCGAGGTCGGCGCCTACCTCGCCTCGCTCGACGAACAGGCGCGCGAAGCGGATCGCCGCGTGGCGGCGGCGCGGGCACAGGCGGAGGGGGAGCGCAAGCTGCGTCGCCGGACGATCGGGCTGGGGGGCGCCGTGCTCGGCACCTTGCTGCTTGCCGGGCTCGTCTGGTGGACGGGCGAGCGTGCGCGTCAGGGGCGCATCGCCTCGGCGGCGAAGAACGTGGCGGCATCGCTCGCGTCCGCATCCGCCGCGGCCGAGCTGCGCGACTGGCGTCGGGCGCTGGGACGCGCGGACGAAGCGCGGGCGACGGCGGAGGCGGGCGGCGTCGAACCGGATCTGCGGGCGAGCGTGGAGTCGGCGCGCGAACGCTACCGCCGCGCGCTGGCGCGTGCGGTCCTCGTCGAGCAGGTGGACGCGTTGCGCGCGGGAGGCGTGGCGTCCGTGGCGGAGTCGGGACGGGAGTACCGCGCGTCGTTCCGGGCACTTGGCTACGACCTGGAGCAAGCGTCTTCGGAGGCGCTGGCCGCTCGTCTGCGCGCGGCGCCGCGCGAGGAGCGCGAGGTGCTGTTGGTGGCGATCGACCATTGGCTCGGCCTCGAGGACGAGGACGTTTCGCCGTCCAACCGCGCGTTCGGCGCGCGGCTGTTCGCCGCGGCGCAGGGTGCGGATCCCGACGCGTGGCGCCGCCGCGTGCGCGCGGCCGTCGCCGCGGCCGACGGCGCCGCCATCGAGGCGTGTGCACGCGAGCTGCCGGAGCTCGTGCGACCCGCCTCGACGATCTTCCTGCTCGCGAAGGCGGTCGAGGACTTCACCGGCGATCAGGGGCTGCCGCGCGCGTTGGACGTGCTGGCCGAGGGCGCGCGACAGCATCCTGACGACGTCTGGATCCGGGGGCTGCTGGTGGGGTGGTTGGTGCATCCCGAGGCGGCGGGGCGGCCGCGGCGCTTCGACGAGGCGGTGGCGCACGGCGAGGCGGTCGTGGCGCTCCGAGCGGGCAACGCGGAAGCGTGCGGACTGGTGGCGATGGCCTACGTCGCGCGCGCGCTCTCGCCGGAGGCGGATCCGCGCGATCTCGACGTGGCGGCGCGCTGGCTCGACGCCGCGCCGGGCGACGCACCCTCGATCGTCTGCATGCGCATCGCGCTTTGGGCGGCCCGGGGGGAGCGCGAAAAGGCGCTTGCTCTGCGGGATTCGGCCGGGGCATCGCTGGCCGGGGCGGCGCCGTTCGCGCGAGCCTTCACGAGCGCCCTGCTCGGCGACTGATTTTTTCCGCGCGAAACCGGCGGGTCGGTCAGGTCATGGGAAACAACCATGCAAATCATCCGACTGACCTCCTTCCTCCTGCTGATCGCGGGGCCCGCCTTCGCCCAGAGCCCGAAGGGCGCCGAGTTCCTTCCCGGATGGCCGGGGACGAACCGCGCGCGGACGGCGCTGCGGGATTTCGACGAACGCCCTGGGGGCGTCGACGCCGAGATCCGGGGCTACCTGGACGCCACCGTGGAGGATGGGCCTCGCGAGAAGCTCCTGCAGTCGACGGTCGAACTCGACTTGTTCGGTAGCAGCACCTACGGGAAGGAGCAGCAGAAGCAGTGGGCCGTCGGCGGCGAGTACTTCGTCACCACGCTCGACAGCGTGGACCCACGCTTTCCCAATAGCCTCAGTGACATCTGGATCGCCGTGGCGGGCGATCTCTACGACAGCGGGTCGTTCCGCTTCTCCGGCTCGATCGGGGTCGTCAACGCGAGCGACCGGCCGCTCAGCGACGGCGACGGGATCTACCCCATCGTCAATCTGCTGTTCGAGTGGCGCACGAGCGAGAAGGGAAGCTGGATCCTCCTCGTCAACTACACCACCAGTCGGCCGGGGCTCCCCGAAGTCCCGTTGCCGGCGATCGGCTACCGACGTCAGGTCAGCGACCACTTCGAGTGGTTCCTCGGGTTGCCGTACCTCTACTGGCGCTGGGAGCCGCCCGATAGCCCGTGGGACTTCCACTTCGGCGGCATGCCGATCGTCGACTTCGAGGCCGAACTCGGTTTCTCGTTCAACCAGCACTGGCGCATCTTCGCCCGCTATGACACCGAGAACCGGAACTTCCACGTGGACGGCACCGACTCGGACGAACGGTTCGGGTACGAAGACATGGTCGCGACGCTCGGCGTGGAGTTCATGCCGCGCGAGAAGATGCGCCTTTCGGTCGAAGGCGGTTGGGTCTTCGGCCGCGAGTTCAGCCGCGAGACGCTGAGCGGAAGCGAGCTCGAGGAGTTCACGGTCGAGGGGAGCGGCGTGGTGATGTTCCGGTTCTCATTCGATTTCTGAGCCGGCGTCGGCGCGCTACTCGGACGGGGCGCGCATCGTTCCGGAGTCGGCGTAGGTCCGGTGCCGCTCCGTCCCCGGCTCCCGGATGCGCTCAGCCGATCCCTTCGGCCGTGCGCACCGGGTCCAGCTGAACAGCGCAATCGCGAGGGCGATGACAACCGAGTACTCCACGGCGGAACGCGGCTTGCGGTCTATCTTGTCCGGCGGCACGGCTCGCCAGACTGACCGATCCCGCGCCAGGGGTCCACTGCCGGCCCGGTTTCGCGCGTGACGCGGGCGTCGAGTCCGGCTCGTCAACTCCTACAATCGTCGTCGCTGCCATGAAGTGGATCCTGATCCTGTGCGTCCCCGCGTTCCTCGCTCTCATGATCTGGGGCGCCGTCGTGGGGAAGCGGGCGCACGAGCGCAGGATTCGACAGAAGAGACGACTCGCCCGGCGCCTCGGGTGCGACTTTCACGAGGACGACCCGTATCGACTGGCGCAGAAGTTCGAGCGCACCTTCGAGAGTCTTCGGCAGGGCGACAACCGCTACGCCTACAACGTCATGACCGGCCGTTGGCGGGATCGGCCGATCTGGATCTTCGACCACCATCACGAGACGACCTCGACCGACAGCGACGGGAACTCGGATACCGATCACCACTACAGCGCCTACATCGTGATTCGGCACGACTTCGAGTGCGCGCCGCTCGACGTGCG
>JBCDBY010000169.1:0-9861 GCA_039182715.1 Planctomycetota bacterium | reverse complement strand
GTTCGCCGTGTTGCGCGGTCCGTGGCTCTGGGGGCTGGCCGTCACCGTCCCGCTGCTCGCACTCGGGATCTGGGACCTGTTCCAGACGCGCCACAATCTGTTGCGCAACTCGGCGAACAGGATGCAGAGCGCGACGACGAACCAGAAGACCTGCGTGCGAATGGCGCGGATCAAGCGGCGTTCCTCCTCGACGGGAGGGTATCAGGACTCCGCTACCGCAATGCATTAACCTGACCGGGGGATGAACGAACAGGATTTCCGCGAAGCGCGGCGCGGGTTCAGCGGCAAGGACCTCATGCAGATCGGCATCGGATCGTTCATGCTCATCTACCCGCTGGCGATCACCGAGGAGGTCTGGGACCTCGGCGAATCGCTCGATATCGGCAGTACGTTGCTGCTGCTCTTCACCGCGTACGCGATCATCGGGACGTTCGTCTACGCGCGCGTCTACGAAGGGGATCTGGCCGGCCATCGGGCCGCGTTCGTCAAGCGCGTGCTCTCGCTGGTCGTGGTGACGCTCGGTGTGTCCGCGTTCTGCCTTTACGGGCTCGACAAGCTGCCTCTCTTCTCGGATCCGGTCGTGGCGTTCAAGCGGAGCATCCTCGCGTCACTCCCGGGGTGTTTCGCGGCGACGGTGGTGGACAGCCTCAATCTCTGATCATGGCCATCGCGGCGGCCCTGCTTCTCGCCTGCCAGATCTGCTATCCGATCCCGAAGGCGTCGCTGGCAGACCGTCTGGTGGAGGCGGAGACGGTCCTGCTCGCGCGCGAGGACCCCGATCGGCCGTTCCAGTACCGCGCGATCGAGACGCTCAAGGGCGAGGCGCGGCCCATTCCCCTCTTCCTGGACTCGTCCACACGGCGCATGCTGCGCGTGCATCCCGATCGTTCCGTGCTCCTCGTCGCGAAGCCGTGGCGTCGCGTCGCGGTGGTCGAGGGGCCCGTGCGCAAGGTGGTGGACGAGCTGCTGGCGAAGCCACGCGACTTCGACTATTTCGCGGCCCTGTTCGACAGCGAGCACGCCGTCCTCCGGGACCTGGCGCATCTGCACGTGGCGCGGGCACCCTACGCGCGCATCCGGACCTTCGGGGATCGCGTGCCCCGCGCCATCCTGCACCGTACGCTGCGCGACCCGAAGCTCCGCGAGTACTGGAAGCTTCATATTCTTCTGCTCGGCCGCAGCCGGAATCGGGAGGACCGCGCGCTCATTCGTTCGAAAGCGCGGAAGCGGGGTCTCGAGCGCGCCGCGTGGGCGACCGCGTGGATCGAGCAGGAGGGCGAGGTGGCCCTGCGCTACTACGCGGGCCGCCGCCTCGAAGACGAGCTCCAGCCGGCTCTTTCCGTCCACGGCAGTGAAGGCCGCACGGAACTCCGCGACGCGATCGTCCGTCTCTACGCCGTGGCGCTGAGCCGCGACGTTCGCCTCGCGGGCCCGATCATCGACGACCTCGTCGCCTGGAAGCGCACGGAGATGCGTCCGGCTCTCCGCGATCTCGAGAAGCGCAACGCGACCCGCCTTCCGCCCGACGTCCGTCTGAAGCTGCGGGCCTTCCTGCGGTCCACGGAGTGATTCGGTCACTCGCAGAGGACGCAGAGGACCGCTGAGTGCGCAGAGGGACGGGGCCTCCGGGAGACGAGCCCGCGAGTCACCGCGAGAAGCCTCCCCCCAAGTATCTGATGAGGATGGAAGTGAGGTGATCCCTCGCTTCCGTGGCGGCTGACGGCTTTCCCTCTGCGTGCTCTGCGGCTCTCTGCGATCTCTGCGAGAGAACCGAACCAAATCGCCTACCGCTCGTCGCTCTTCTTCTTCGAAGCCTTCTTCTTGGAGGCCTTTTTCTTCGACGCCTTCTTGTTGGTCGTCTTTTTCTTGGCGGCCTTATTCTTCGAAGTCTTCTTCTTGCGGCGCGGCTTCGCGTTGCGGCGCGCTTCGAGCAGCTCCAGCGCGTGCTGCAGCGTCAGCGAGGTGGGGTCTTCCATGTCGCGCGGCAGCGAAGCGTTGGTTTCGCCGTCGGTGACGTAGGGGCCGTAGCGGCCCTTGAGCAGGCGGACGTCGGTGCCGCCCAGCTCCTCGACCTTCTCGAAAACCTTGATCGGCGCGGCGGGGGCGCGGCGTCCGCGCGTCTTCTCCTGGCTGAGCAGGAAGAGCGCGCGGTCGAGGCCGAGCGTGAGCAGGTCGTCTTCCGCCGCCAGGCTGCGCGTGTCGTCGCCGCGCTTGATGTACGGGCCGTAGCGGCCGTTGTAGGCGCGAATCTCGACGCCGTTCTCATCGAGCCCGACGAGGCGCGGAAGCTCGAGCAGCTGCAGCGCGACGTCGATCGTCATGTCGGCGGGCGTCATGCCCTTGAGCAGCGACACCATCTTGGGCTTCTTCGACTTGTCGTCCGGATCCGGATCGCCGAGCTGGACGTACGGACCGAAACGCCCGGTCTTGATGTAGACCGGCTCGTTGGTCACCGGGTCGTGCCCGATCGGCTCGCCCGCCTTGCGGCCGGCGGCGATCAACTCCTGCGCGCGCTGCGGCGTCACCTCGTCGGGGCAGGTCTGCTCCGGGATCGGCGCCGTCGTCTCGCCGTGCTGCAGGAACGGGCCGTAGCGGCCCACGCGCACGACGATGTCCTCGCCGTCGTCGCCCTTGCCGATCGAGAAGCTGCAGACCGCGCGCGGATCGATGTCCTCGACCTTCTGGTCGAGCAGCGGTCGCAGGCCCGGCGCGCCGTTGCCCATGTAGAACTCGCGCAGGTACGGGATCGTCTCGTACTCGCCGCGGGAGATCGCGTCGAGGCGGTCTTCCATGCGCGCGGTGAAGCCGACGTCGATCAGGTCGGACAGGTGGTCGCGCATGAGCCGCACGACCGCGAATGCGGTCCAGGTCGGTACCAGCGCGTTGCCCTTCTTGAAGGTGTACTCGCGCCGCTCGATCGTATCGATGATCGAGGCGTAGGTGCTCGGCCGTCCGACGCCGGACTCCTCCAGCGCCTTGACCAGCGACGCCTCGGTCAGGCGCGCGGGCGGCGTCGTGGTGTGATCGGCGACGCCGAACTCGGCGACCGAGACGGGATCCTCCTCGCGCACGTCGGGAAGGATCACCTCGCGCTCCTGCGCGCTCTCGCGCCCCTCCTGGTACGCCTTGAGGAACCCGTGGAAGTCGATCACGTTGCCGTTGGCCTGGAAGACGACCTGCTTGCCGTCCGCCATGCCGGCCACGCGCAGCGTCATGCGGCGACCCTTGGCATCCTTCATCTGGCACGCCATGGTGCGCTTCCAGATGAGCTCGTAGACCTTGCCCTCGTCGGAGCCGAGCGTCTTCGCCACGTCGGCCACATCGCGGATGACGGGGCCGGCGGGGCGGATCGCCTCGTGCGCCTCCTGCGCGTTCTTGACCTTCGTCTTGTAGAAGCGCGGGGCGTCAGGCACGAACTGCTGGCCGTACTTGCCGATGATGGCGGCGCGCGTGAGCTTGACCGCCTCGTCGGAGAGCGCGACCGAGTCGGTTCGCATGTAGGTGATGTAGCCGTTCTCGTAGAGGCGCTGCGCGGCGCGCATCGTGCGCTTGGCGTCGAACCGCAGCTTGCGGTTGCCCTCCTGCTGCAGCGTCGACGTGGTGAACGGCGGCGCCGGCGAGCGGGTGAAGGGCTTCTCCTTCGCCTCCAGGATCGAAAAGGCGGCGCCCTCCAGCTCGGTGCGCAGCGCGACGGCTTCCTCTTCGCCCAGCCAGACCACGTCCTGCTTGGTCGGTTTGCCGGTGTCGGGGTCGAAGTCCCGGCCCGAGACAAGGCGCTGGCCCTCGATGGAGTGCAGCGTGGCGGGGAAGGTCTCGCCGCCGGTCGTGCGGAAGGTGGCCTCGAGATCCCAGTAGCGGGCGGGCACGAAGCGCATGCGCTCCAGCTCCCGCTCGACCACGAGGCGGATCGCGACGCTCTGGACGCGGCCCGCGGAGAGGCGCGGCGCGATCTTGCGCCAGAGAATGGGGGAGACTTCGTACCCGTAGAGGCGGTCGATGATGCGGCGCGCCTCCTGGGCGTCGACCAGGTTCTGGTCGAGCTCGCGGGTGCGCTCCAGCGACTCGAGAATCGCCTGCTTGGTGATCTCGTGGAACACCATGCGCTTGACCGGGACCTTGGGCTTGAGCTCCTCCAGCAGGTGCCAGCTGATCGCCTCGCCCTCGCGGTCCTCATCCGTCGCGAGCAGGAGCTCGTCGACCTCCTTGAGGAGCGACTTCAGCTCGCGGATCTTCTTCTTCTTGTCCGAGGCGACGACGTAGAGCGGCTCGAAGTCCTTCTCCACGTTCACGCCAAGCCGCGACCACTTCTCCTTCTTGAACTTCTCGGGGATGTCGGCGGCGTTCTGCGGCAGGTCCCGCACGTGGCCGACGCTCGACTCGACGATGTAGTCGTCGCCCAGGAATCGCTTGAGCGTCTTGGCCTTGGTGGGCGACTCGACGATGACGAGGCGTTTCGGCATGCTTCTTCAGGGTATCGGCGGGCGGACGTGGCGTCCGCCAGCCGGTTTCGACCCCACAGATTGCGGGGCGCGGCAAGATTTCAACGGATGAAGAATAGAATCCGGCCGTGACGGCGCGGATTCTGCCCCTTCTTCTTCTCGCCGGGTGCATCTCCCGTCCGGACGGGCTTCAGCCGGTGGAATTCGGCCCCGAGGGCTCCCGACGCGGCTACGAGCTCTATGTTCCCCGGGAGGTGCGCGAACCGGCGCCGCTGGTGGTCGCGCTGCACCGCTTCACGGAAAACGGGCGGATCATGGCCTGGATGACCGACTTCCAGTCGATCGCCGACCGGGAGGGATTCGTCGTGATCTACCCCGACGGGCCCGGGCGACGGTTCGAGTTCCTCGATTCGGAGGATCGGGACGACGTGCGACTGGTGCTCGACGCGATCGAAGACGTCGCCGAGCGGATCTCGATCGACCGGACGCGGGTCTACGTAACCGGTGCCTCCAACGGCGGATTTCTGGCCCACCGGCTCGCCTGCCTCGAACCGGAGACCTTTGCGGCCGCGGCCCCGGTGATGGCCCTCATGACCGAGGAACTGGCGCGGTCGCGGGGCGCTCCGGTGCCGATTCTGATCATCCACGGGACCGCGGACCGCATCGTCAAGCCGGACCGCCGCGACCAGTTCGGCGGCAAACGCCTTCGATTGCTCCCGATCGACGAGACGGTCGCCTACTGGGTGCAGCGCAACGGAGCCGGGGAGCCGGTGCGGACCGAGATGCCCGACCGCGAGGCCGACGGCACGCACACGGTTCTCGATCAACATCCGGGCGCGGCGGAGGTGCGCTATTACGCGGTCGTCGGCGGAGGCCATACCTGGCCCGGCGGGCAGGAGCGCGCGCCCGGTTTCATCGCCGGACCGATCGGCCGCGATTTCTCGGCCTCCGAGGAGATCTGGGCGTTTTTCCAGCGATTCCATCGGTAACCTCCGGACGCGGATGCTGTACGTCCTGCTGCTCCTGATCGAACTGCTGCTGATCGTGCGCGTCCTGCTCCGGCCGCATCGCGATCCGGCGTCGCGCATCGCGTGGGTCGTGGTGATTCTCGTCGTGCCGTTGTTGGGCGGCATCGCCTACCTGCTCGTGGGCGAGACCTCGTTGGGTCGCCGCCGCATGCGTCGCCTGCGCGCCATCCGCTCCGCGGCGCCGCCGTACGAGCAGACGGGGCTGGCGCCCGAGCTGTCGAAGCGGTTCGAGCTGCTGGCGCGCGTCGCGACGTCGATCTCCGGCATGATCGTGGTCGGTGGCAACCGCGGTCGCCTGATGGACGATTCCAACGCCACGATCGATTCGATGGTGGCGGACATCGATGCGGCGCACACACACGTCCACCTGCTCTTCTACATCTGGCTGACCGACACCAACGGCACGAAAGTCATCGAGGCGTTGAAGCGCGCGGCCGGGCGCGGCGTGACCTGTCGCGCGCTGGCCGACGGTCTCGGATCGCGCGCTCTGATCGCTTCGTCGGCCTGGAGGGAGATGGAGGAGGCCGGCGTGCACGTGGCGGACGCGCTGCGCATCGGCAATCCGCTGCTGCAGCCCTTCCGCGGCCGGCTCGACCTGCGCAACCACCGCAAGATCCTCGTGATCGACGACGCGATCACCTACTGCGGAAGCCAGAACTGCGCCGATCCGGAGTTTCGCGTGAAGCCGGACTTCGCTCCCTGGGTCGATGCGATGATCCGCTTCGAGGGACCGGTGGCACGGCAGAACCAGCGGCTCTGGGCCGGCGACTGGATGGAGAACGAGGACGAGGACCTGCGCGAGCTGGCCGGTTCGCCGGTCGCTTCGACGGCGGACGGCATCCCCGCCGTGGCGTTCGGCACCGGCCCGACCGTGCGCTTCTCGGCGATGCCGGAGATGTTCGAGTCGCTGCTCTTCGCCGCGCACCGTCAGGTCGTCATCACCACGCCCTACTTCGTGCCCAATCAGGCGTTGCTGCATGCCCTGTGCGCCGCGGCCTATCGCGGGATCGACGTGACCATCGTCTTTCCCGCGCGCAACGACTCCTGGATCGTCGCGGCGGCGAGTCGCAGCTGCTATCTCGATCTTCTGCGCGCCGGCGTGAAGATCCGCGAGTACGTGGGCGGGTTACTGCACACGAAGTCGTTCACGCTCGACGACGAGATCACCCTCATCGGCTCGGCCAACATGGACCGGCGCAGCTTCGAGCTGAACTACGAGAACAACATCCTCTTCCAGGACGCGGAGCTCACCGGCGCGGTACGCGCGCGCCAGGAGAGCTACCTCGCGAGCGCGAACGAGGTGACGCTCGAAGAGGTCGAGGCGTGGTCGGTCCCAAGACGCCTCTGGAACAACACGATCGCGATGCTGGGGCCTGTGCTTTAGGGAAGGCAGGGCCGTTGTTGGCCACAGAAACACAGAAACACAGAAACACAGAAACACAGAAACACAGAAACACAGAAGGCCTAGGGAAGACGTCCCCTACAAATCCTGTCTGACTGAGGTCAGATGGATTGGCTCCGGACCGATCCGGTGCGCGGGCTGCAAACTTCTGTGTTTCTGTGTTTCTGTGGCCAACTACGACTCAACCACGCCCAGTAGCCGCTGCGCGCTCCGAGCCCCATCCAGCGCCGCGCTCATGATCCCGCCCGCATACCCCGCGCCCTCCCCGATCGGGTAGAGGTTCTCCCATCCAATGGCCGTGCGCGTCTCCGGATCGCGCATCATGCGGACCGGTCCGGAGCTGCGCGTCTCGATGCCGACGAGGATGCCCGCGTCGCTGGCGAATCCTTCGATCTGCCGGTCGAAGGACTCCAGGGCGCGCGCGAGCGCCTCGCGGCCGCGTCCCGGCATGAGCTCGTCGATGCGTCCCGGCCGCGTCCCGAGCACGTAGCTGGTGCGAAACGGACCTTCGGACAGGCGACCCGCGAGGAAGTCGGGCACGCGCTGCGCCGGGGCGGTGTAGTCGGACCCGCCCGCCTGGAAAAACGCCTCCTCGAACCGCCGCTGGAACGCGACGCCGGCGAAGGCGCCGTCGCCGAACTCCTTCGGCCCGAAGGTCGTCACGAGGGCCGCGTTGGCGAACCCGGACGAGTGGCGCGCGTTGCTCATGCCGTTGGTGCACAGGAAACCCGCCTCGTTCACGCTGGCGACGATGCGGCCACCGGGGCACATGCAGAACGAGTAGGTGCCCGCCGGCTTGCACACGAGGTTGTAGGAGGCCGGTCCAAGCGCGTCGGTGCCGTAGCGCCCCTTCGTAATCAGCTCCTGCGGATGCTCGACGCGCACGCCGAGCTGGAACGGCTTCGCCTCGAAGGAGACGCCCTGCTGCTGCAGCATCGTCCAGGAGTCGCGCGCGGAGTGGCCGAGCGCGAGGACGAGATGGTCGCAGGCGATCTCGCCCCCGGTCGTGCGCACCGCGACGACGCGTCGATCCCGCTTGACGAGGCCTTCGAGCCGCGTGTTCCAGTGAAAGCTGACGCCCGCTTCCGCGAGCTTGGCGCGCAGCTTCGGAATCAGGCGATGCAGCCGATCGGTGCCGATGTGGGCGCGGGCGTCGTAGAGGATGTCGGGCGGGGCGCCGCAGTCGACCAGCTCGTCGAGAATGGGAATCTCGAGCGCGTGGTCCACCCGGGTGTAGAGCTTGCCGTCGCTATACGTGCCCGCGCCACCTTCGCCGAAGAGCAGATTGGTCTCGGCATCGGGCACGCGCGTGCGATGGAACTGCACGACACGCTTGCCGCGCTCCTCCAGCCGGGCGCCGCGGTCCAGCAGCGTCACGCGGAGTCCGCTCAAGCCCAACACGTACGCGGCGAAGAGCCCCGCCGGCCCGGACCCAACGACGACCGCGTGGCCCTCGTGGCGCCCGGGGACGGGGAGCCGGCCGATCGCCGGCGAGTCGCGCAGGCGCCCCTTCTTCTTCAGGCGCGTCATCGCCTGGGTCCGGACCTTCTCGTCGAGCATCAGATCGACGTGGCAGATGAACTTCGGCGGCCGGCGGCGCGCGTCGACCGATCGCTGGGCGATGCGGAAGCCGCGCAGCTGCGCCGGATCGACGCCCGCCGCCTTGGCGGCCCGCGTGCGCAGGACGTCGTCGTCCTCGTCGATGTCCTGCGAGAGGTGCAGCAGTCGCCAGCTTCGAACAATGCGGCGCGGAACGTACCATGAGCCGCTTGTCGATCGATCCGGCCGAGTACCACCGCGAGAACCGCTGCCCCGGCTGCCGGTTGACGAAGACGCTCTGCATCTGCGACGAGCTTCCGCGCGTGGAGATCCCGTTCGAACTGGTGCTGATCCAGCACGCGCAGGAACGCGCCAGCCTCTCGAACACCGGTTCGCTCGCCGCGCGCGTCCTGCAGCCCTCGGTCGTCGCCGGCTATCGCGGGGCGGGCGAGAAGAAGCACGCCGACGTGTTGCAGCCACCGGGACTGCTGCTCTACCCGCTGCCCGGTGCGGAGACGTTGGGCCCGCAGCATCTCGAGGGGTGCAAACGGCTGGTGGTGCTCGATGCGGGCTGGCGCCAGTCGCGCCGGATGTTCCGCAAGCTCTCGCCGTTGCGCGCCCTGAAGAGCGTGACGCTGCCCCCGGTCGCGTCCCGCTGGGTGCTGCGCAAGCCGCCCGCCCCCGGCATGCTCAACACGGTCGAATCGATCGCCGCGGCATTGGCCGCCCTCGGTCTGCAGGGGGCCGCCGCGGAGCTCGATCGCGTCATCGACGACTTCATGCCGCGCGCGCTGCACATCGCGCGCAAGATCCGCTACGACGACATCGACGAGAGCCAGTCGACGTAGGCGTCGAGCGCGCCGTCCAGCCAGCGACGGCGGGGGCCCGCCGCCAGGTAGCCCATATGGCCGCCGACCGGTTCCACGTGCAGGTGGATCGAACGGTTGAGATCGAGGTTCTCGTAGCTCTCGATGGGGACGAAGGGGTCGTCTGCCGCCGTGAGCAGCACCGTGGGGCGGTCGATCGTGCCCATGCGCGGACCGGCTGAGCAGGTCTCGTAGTAGTCGGCCGCGTCCCGGTAGCCGGCGGCGGGGGCGGTGTAGCGCTCGTCGACCTCGCGCAGCGTGTGCCACGGCTTGATGCCCTTGCCCCGCGCGCGCGGGTCGATGCGGCACTGGTGGACGAAGCGGACGTCGTAGACGCGATTGAACCCGGTGGAGATCGCGTCGGAACAGGCGGCGAGGTCGATTGGTGCGTTGACGGCGATCGCGCCGTCCGGCCCTTCGCCGCGCGAAAGCAGCAGCAGCAACGCATTGCCCGAGAGGCTGAATCCGATCGCGATGTGACGCTTGTCGGGGTGGCGCAGACGGCCCCAGTTGACGGCGAGGCCCAGCTCCGGCGCCGAGCCGCTGTTGTAGGGGCCCTTCGCGAGGCCCCGGCCCTGGCCGCAGCC
>JBCDBY010000168.1:0-9920 GCA_039182715.1 Planctomycetota bacterium | reverse complement strand
TGGCGTTTTTTATCTTGGGGGCGTGTTTGTGCGTGGTGGTAAAACCCGGGGTCACTTCGTCCCCCCCTTTCCCCCTTTTTTAAACCATCTGTTTTAACCCCGCAACTCAGCCCTCTCAGCGCGAAACCTCCGCGCTCTCAGCCCCCTCATACTCCCCCTACTCCCCCTTCGCCCCGAGCGCGTCGAGTTCCGCCTGCGCCTTGTTCGCCCACTTCGTCCCCGGGCCCGCCTTCACGCACTGGCGCCAGCGCTTCTCCGCCCGGTCGAGCTTGCCCGACTTCTTGAACTGCATCCCCTTCTCGTAGAGGTCGCGCGCGCGCAGCACCCGCTTGACCTCCTTGTCCCTCATCAGCTCCTTCTGGCGCGTCGCGGCGCGCAGGCCGGAGGGAACGCCGGCATAGTCCGCCTTGATCGTTTCGAGCCGGTCGAGCGCGTCCTCCCACTGGAGCTGCCGGATGAGCTCCTCCGCCTCGCCGAGCTTCGCCTTCGCCTCCTTGTCGAGGGCGTCGAGGCGCGCCTGCGCGGCCTTGACGTCGACGAGCTCCTTCGGCAGCGCGGTCACCTTCAGCAGATGCGAGATCTCCAGCTTCGTGTTGTCCCGCGCGCGCGCCGCCTTGGCGTCGGTGAGCGACTTCTGCATCGCCGCGTACTGCTTCTCGCTGATGCCCTTGCCGTACTTCTTGAGCGCGGCCTTCATGCGCGCGATGACCTTGTCGGCCGGCACGTGGTGGAAGCCCTGCTTCCAGTTGCCGTTGTAGATCGCCTCGATCAGGTCCTCGTCGGGACTCACGATGAAGTGAATCGGCGTCTTGCGCTGGCCGCCGGACTCCTCGGGGTAGAACGCCGCGACGTAGTTGTAGGCGAAGAACACCACCTGGTCGTTGGTCAGCTCCGGCACGTCCGCGTCGCGCTTCTCCTTCTTGCCCGACTTGGTCTTCACCATGACCGAGCCGTGGTCGCGGTCCTTGTTGGCATAGATCAGCACGAACTCGCGCGCGATCTTCTGCCACTTCTTGTTGTGCAGGACGTTCTTGACCGTGGCGCGGTTCTCCTCGTCGTTGTCCACGCAGACGGTGATGAAGATCAACTTGCCGCGCGTGCGCGCCATCTCCACCGCCTCCTTGGGCGTGCGGGCGTACGGAAGCGGGTCCTTGGCGAACGCGAACGAAGCGAGGGCGAGAAGCGCGAGCAGGGGACGCATGCCCCCAGCTTACTCCGACGGCTTTTTCGCGGGCTCCAATCGCACGGCGGTGCCGTAGACCAGGATCTCGGCCGCGTTCGACATGACCTCCGCCGACGTGAAGCGGATGCCGAGAATCGCGTCGGCGCCCATGCGCGAGGCGTCCTCGATCATGCGATCGGTCGCCTGCTCGCGCGCCTCGGCGATCACCTTGGTCATCTCGCCGATCTCGCCGCCGACCAGCGACCGCAGCCACGCGAGCAGGTTCTTGCCGGCGTGCCGGGCACGAATGGAGGTGCCGCGGGCGACGCCGAGAACCTCGACGGTGGGACGATCGGGAAGGTCGTGGATAGTCGCGAGAATCAACGGTGGATCTCCTTCGAGTAGCGGTCGTGGGGGAGCAGCAGCATGCGTTCGCGCCAGACGCTCCAGAGGAGCACGAGCGCGCCCAGCCCCATGACGGCGGTCAGGACCTTCACCGACCAGTGCGTCGCGTCGGATTCGAGGAACAGGAAGAGGCCGAGCGCCGTCAGGCCGAGGACGCCGGCGAGCAGCAGCATCCAGCCGATCCGCCGCTCCATGCGGTTGTAGACCGAGCCCCAGAACGCCTTCAGCTCCTGGTCGCTCTTGTCGTCGATGCCGAGCGACGCGGTCAGGTCGTTGAGCCGACGCATCTCCTCCAGCTCACGCTGCAGGGACGGGTCGTTCTCCAGCGCCTCCTCCACGCGACGGCGATCCGCCTCGTCGAGTTCGCCGTCGACGTAGCCCATCAACAGGACTTCGAGTTCGTGCTCACTCACCGATCTGCAACCTCGGTCCGAGGACCGTCTTGAGTTTCTTGCGAGCCGCCCAGAGACGCGACATGACCGTGCCCACCGGAATGCCGAGACACGCCGCGATCTCCTTGTAGGAGAGGTGTTCGAAGTGCGCCAGGTGCAGGATCTCGCGGTGCGCGTCGGACAGCGTGTCCATCGCGTCCTGAATGGTCGCGCGCAGCTCCTTGTGCGACGCGGCCGAGGACGGGTCGCGCGGCGGCGCCTCGAGCGGCGGCGCGTCCTCGGCGTCGATACTGAATACCGTGACCCGCTTGCGTTTGAGCTTGGTCAGGCAGACGTTCTTGAGAATCCGGTAGAACCACGGGTAGAAGGGCTCCTTGGTATCGAACCTCCCGATCGCCCGGAACGCCCGCACGAATGCTTCCTGCGCGGCGTCCTCGGCGAGGGCGCTGTCCCGCAGGATGCTGCGCGCGACCCCCGTCGCGCGTGCGGCGTAGCGGCGAACAATCGGCTCGAAGGCATCACGGTCACCGTTTTGGCAGGCTTCAATCGCCTGCCGGTCTTCGATGAATTCCCTACTGTCGTCCGCCATGAGCTATTCAGCGCGAAATCAGAGCAGAAGCAGCAAGGGGACGCAAATCAACGGGAGCAGGAGACAAACCGCGCAACCAGCGCGTTTTTCCGGTGTCTCGCTCTCGTCCGGCGCCTCGAAATCAGCCCATTCGGGCTCCGGCGACCAGTCCGCGTCCACCTCGAAGCCGCAATGCGGGCATACCGGGGGCCCCTCCTCGAAGAGTTCCCCGCAATGGGCGCAGACCGGCATGAAGCCTTTCTACCACTGGTAGCCGAAGCCGAGGAAGATGCGGTTCTGGTCGAGCTTGGACTCGAAGCTGCTCACGTTGACGTCGCGCGTGATCCAGCGATAGCCCAGTTTGAGATCCCACTGGCGGCCGAACTGCCACTGGATCAGGGCCGCGGAGTCGATCAGCGTGTCCGAGTCGAGATAGAAACCCTCGAGCTCGAGCCGCACGCTCCATTTCTCGGAGATCTGGTACCCGAGTTCGAACGAGACGACGGGGAGCACGACGAAGTCGCTCACCTTGCTGCCTTCGCCGGACTCCGCACGGAACTCGTACTCGAGGTACTGGAACGAGACGCCGCCTCCGATCTTGACGATCCAGCGCGATCGAGGCGTGAGGTCGTAGAGGTAGCGCAGTCGGATGTCGTAGTTGACGTTGGCGGCCCGAATCTCGGTATTCGCCGGGAGGACGATGCCGTTGAAATTCTTGGGCTCGCTGAACACGCCGATGTCGCGTTCCTCGAAGGGGTTGATGATCAGGGCCAGCGCGTGCCGCGGCAGATAGAACCACGAGAGCGCCACGCGGGTCGTGGCGAACGGCTCGTCCACGCGCCCGAAGTCCCCGGTCTCGACGTCGATCTCGTCACCGGTTCCCGGCGGCGCCTGCACGCTCTGGGCCGCGGTCCAGGTCGCCCCGAACTCCACGTCGGACTTGAACTGCGGCTGGAAGGTCTTGTCCTCCTCCGTCAGCCACTTGTCCTCGTAGTCGAGGTTCCACTTCCACCCGAACGCATAACCCTGCGGTTGGCGCGTGATGCGGAACTGCAGCTTCTCGGGAAACGGCTTGGTGATCGCCCAGTTGTAGAGCAGCGCCACGCTCGCGCCGGCGAGCACGTCGTCGCCGTAGTGCGCGTCGGCCTGCACGCGCGAGTAGCCGACGAAGAGCGCCCCGACGTAGGCGGGGACGCCCCATGCCGCGCCGTAGCGGCTGCCGAGGAAGGCGGCGCCCGAGAACGACGCCGCCGTGTGTCCCGACGGGTACGAAAGGTTGTTGGCCTCGTTGGGACGTCGCTTGTCGACGACCAGCTTGGCGAGCCCGACGGTTCCCATCGTGGCGCCGAAGTTGAGCGCGAACTGCCCGAACCCGTTCCAGTCCCGCTTGACGGCGGGAACGATCGCGGCGGTCGCGGGGATGACGATCTGGATGATGTCGCCGATCTCCTCGATGGTGTCGTCGCCGCTCGCGTGCGCCGGACGCGCGAGGAGGGCGAAGGCGACGAGCAGAAGGAGGCCGGTGCGCATGCCCGGAAATGTCCTTGCTCCGGCGAAATCGCGCAAGGCCCGTCCCCGTTCACAAATAGGCTAGAGGGGATGCAGAAGATCTCGGTCATCGTGCCGTGCCGTGACGAGCAGGCGGTGCTGGCGGACTTGCACGCGCGCTTGCATGCGGTTTTCGAGGCGCTGCCCGATCTCGACGCGGAGTTCCTCTTCGTCAACGACGGCAGCCGCGACGCGACGCTGGACGTGGCGCGCGCGCTGCGGCGGATCGATCCGCGGGTCGGCATCGTCGACCTCGCGCGCGGCTTCGGCAAGGAGATCGCCATGACGGCGGGCCTCGACCACGCGACGGGCGACGCGGTTGTCTTCATCGATGCCGATCTGCAGGACCCGCCCGAAGTCATCGCCGAGTTCGTCGCCTGGTGGCGGCGCGGGTTCGACGTGGTCTACGGCGTGCGGACGGATCGCGGGTACGAGCCGGCGTGGAAACGCTGGGCGGCGCGACTTTTCTACCGCCATCTCGATCGCGTTTCGCGCGTGTCCGTGCCGCAGGACACCGGCGACTTCCGCCTGCTCAGTCGCCGCGCCGCCGATGCGCTGCGCGCCAACCGGGAGCGCCATCGCTTCATGAAGGGGCTCTTCGCCTGGATCGGCTTCGAGCAGAAGGGCGTGCCCTACGAGCGGCCGTCGCGCGCGCGCGGCGAGACCAAGTTCGGGTTCGGGCGGCTTTGGAACCTCGCGCTCGACGGCATTACGTCGATGTCCGTCTCGCCGCTGCGATTCGCGCTCTACACCGGAGCCGTCTCGACCGTCCTCGGCCTCGGCTTCCTGCTCTTCGCGCTGGCCGGCGCGAATCCGGTCCTGGGCGCGGTGCTGTTCCTCGGCGGCGTGCAGCTCGTCTCGCTCGGCGTGCTCGGCGAGTACGTCGGTCGCACGTACCACGAGTCGAAGCAGCGCCCGCTCTACGTGGAGGCCGGCTTCGCCGCGCCCGCTACGCGTCCGGCAGTACCTTATCCGGATTCAGTAGCCCGTCCGGATCCCACGCCTGTTTGAGCGCGCGCATCGCGGCGAGCGTACCCGCGTCGAACTGCATCGGCATGTCCGCCTTGCGCAGCAGACCGACGCCGTGCTCGGCGGTGATCGAACCGCCCGCCTCGACGGTGAACGCGAGCACGCGCTGCACCGCCTTCGGCATCGCCTGCTCCCAGTGCGGGTCGTCGGCGTCCCGGCGGATGAAGTCGATGTGCAGGTTGCCGTCGCCGGCGTGGCCGAAGCAGACGACCTCGATGCCGTTCTCCTTCGCGGCCGCGTGCGCGGTGCGCACGAGGTCCGGAAGCCGGCGCCGCGGGACGACCGCATCGACGGCGCTGTAGCCGGGCAGCGCCTTGATCGCCTCGGCGACCGTGTGGCGCACGCCCCAGACCTGCTCGCGCTTGGCGAGATCGACGTCGCGCGCGCCCGCCTCGAAGAGCACCTCGGCCGCCTGCTCGATCTCGCGGTCGGCGTCGTCCTCGCGGAATCCTTCCAGCTCGACGAGCAGCAGCGCGGCGGCGTCGGCGTGGGGGAGCTTCTCGCCCGCCATCTCCTGCGCGAGCTGCACGGCGGGCTGCTCGATGAACTCGATGGCCGACGGGCCGAGGCCCGAGCCGTCGAGAGCGAGCGCGGCATCGCAGGCGGTGTCGAGCTCCTCGAAGGCGGCGAGCAGCGTGCGGCGGTAGGGCGGCAGCGGCACGAGCTTGAGCGTGATCTCGGTGATGACGCCGAGCGTGCCCTCGCTGCCGATGAGCAGGTGGTGTAGCGCGTAGCCGGCGACGTTCTTGGCGAGCTTGCCGCCGGAGCGGATGACGGTGCCGTCCATGAGCACCGCCTCGACGCCGGTGATCTGCGCGCGCGTGGTGCCGTACTTCACCGCGCGCTCGCCGCCCGCGTCGCAGGCGACGTTGCCGCCGATGAGGCAGGAGCCGCCGGACGACATGTCGACCGGATACCAGAGGTCGTGCTTGGCCGCCTCCTCGTGCAGGTTCCAGAGCACGACGCCGGGCTCGACGACCGCGTACCGGTCGAGCGGATCGATCTCCTTGATGCGATCCATGCGGTCGACGCTCAAGACGATGCCGCCGGGCGTCGGAATGCAGCTGCCCGCCTTGCCCGTGCCGCCGCCGCGCGGCGTGACCGGCACCTTCGCCGCGTGCGCCGCGCGCAGCACCGCCGCCACCTGCTCCGTGGTGCGCGGCCGCGCCACCAGCGACGCGGACTCGTGCAGGTCCATCGTCTCGTCGTGACCCCAGGCGTGGAGGTCCTCGGTGAGCACCTCGATGTCGAGGGCGCGCAGGTCGTCGGCGAGGCTCATGGGGCTATTGTCCGCCACGCCGCGGACGACGCCAAGCGGTATGCTTTCGGCCATGAGGTGGCTTGTCGGCGCGCTGCTGATGGCGTTGGTCCTCATCGGGGCGCTGCTGGTGGAGCGTGCGCCGCGCGCGCCGACCCGACGCGGCCCACCGCCCGATTCCGAGCGTTCGATGGCGGTGTCGAAGGCGCCGCATGCGAAGCTGGCTCACTCCCTTCGCGGCCATGTCGTGGACCGAGCGGCCAACCCCATCGCGGGCGCCGTCGTGCGCGGCCGTGGAGCCGAAGCGACGACGGGCACGAACGGCGCGTTCGACCTCGGCGTGGACCGGGACGACATGGTCCTTCTCGAGGTGCGGGCGTCCGGATACGTCCCGATTCGTCGTCGTGTCGAGCGCGGACCGGTTCGCATCCGGATGGTGCGTGGAGCCGTCATCCGTGGCCGCGTGCTGGACGAGCGGGGAGCACCGGTCTCGATCGCGTCGGTGGAGTTCACGGCTCCGTGTCGTGGCTCCCGGCGCGTCGACGAAACGGGCTCGTTCGAACGGACGGTGACACCGTCGCCTCGCGACATCGGGATCGTCGTCCGCGCCCCCGGCTACGCACCCAGGGAGACCTCTCTTCCCTCCGGTTCGTCGGAGCGCATCGACATCGTCGTTCGCCGCGGCGTGCGGGTCCGCGCCCGGGTCGTGGAAGCATCCGACCGCGCCCGGCCGGTCGCCGGCGCGACGGTGCGGTACGGACTCGTGGAGGGACGAACGGACGAGAACGGCACGGTCGTTCTGGAACCGGTCGCACCGCCCCGGGACGGATGGCCGTGGCACCGCTTCGCGTCGGTCTGGTCGCCGGATCACGTGCGGGCGACCGTGGAGCTCGGTCCTTTCGTTCCGCATGAGGACGGATGGGACGCGGGGGTGATCGCGGTCGAGCGGGGGTGCGTGGCGCGTGGCGTCGTACGGGATGCCGCGACCGGGCGCCCGATCGAGGGCGCGACCGTCGAATCGGCCGCCGAGAGCCCGATGATCCTCGTGACGCGATCGGCGCCGACCGACGCGTCGGGGCGCTACGAACTCCGCGGGCTCGCGCGGCTCACCCGCTCGCTGCGCGCCCGGCACGCCGACTATCCCGATCCCGCGTGGGACTGGTCGAACGCTCGTCGGGGCGAGATCCTGTTTCCGCGGGGCGTGGACGAGGCCACCGTGGACGTCGTGATCGCCCCCGGCGCGTATTTCGAGGGCGAGGTTCGGGACCCGTCGGGCCGACCCGTCTCCGGCGCTTCCGTGCACACGACGTGGGAGCAGGAGGTGGCCGCCCACACCGACGAGCAGGGGCGGTTTCGGATCGGTCCGTGCGTTCCCGATCGGATTGCGCTCTATGCGGATCATCCCGATTGGGCGGCCTCGTCGCCGACCGGTCTGCTCGACCCCGAAGCGCGGGAGCCGATCATGCTGACGCTCCGGGAGGGCGTGCGCTACCGCGGTCGCGTCGTGTCGCAGGACGGCGAACCGATCGTGGGGGCGCACATCGTGCCGCATCTGCGAGTCGCCCGGGTGAAGTTGGAGCCGGTGCCCCGTCGCGCCGTGAGTGACGAGGCGGGCCGATTCCAACTCGAAGGCGTTCCGCGTGGATCGATGCAGGTGCATGTCTTTCATGGCTCGTCGATGCGGGGCGGCGCGGAGGCAACGCCGGACGACGGTGCGGTCCACGATCTGGGTGACATCCGGCTCTGGCAGCATCCGTTCGTCGAAGGCGTCGTGTTGGACCAATCCGGCGTTCCGGTCGTCGGCGCGACCGTGCGCACGCAGCGCTGGAGCTCCGCGATCGCGCAGGCGCCGGACAAGCTCGCTCAGGCGCAGACAACGACGATTCGATCGGTCCGCACGGACGTCGCGGGACGCTTCCGCCTGCCGAGCTTTCCGGAGGGCACCGCTCGGCTGGTCGTGCAGGCGCCCGGTTTCGCGACCGAGCGGCGCGTGAAGCCCGATACGCCATTGGTCATCGAGCTGCGACGATCCGTTCCGTTCCGGGCGCGCCTGCTCGACGGAAGCGGGGAGCCGCTGGCCGGCTACTCCGTCCGGGCGTGGTCGGAGGGCATTCGACATGCGGGGGCTCTCACGGGCTGGGACGGTCGCTTCGAGATGCAGGGGCTTGTTCCCGATCGCGCGTACACGCTGCGCGTCTCGCGCGGGCACGTTCGGCTGCACGCGGTCGAGGGCGTCCGGGTCGGGGCGGGCGAGCGAGACCTGCGGGTTGGTGACGGTCGGGTGCTCGCGGGACGCGTGATCGACCCGGCCGGTCGCGGCGTGGAGGGCTTGGTCATCACCATCGAGCCCGGCCGTCGAACGGCGCGGACGGATGCGCACGGCGCCTTTCGCGTTACGCAGCTGATCCCCGGCCCTCTCTCGGTGCGCGTCGATGCGGAGGCGTGGATCGCACCGGCGCCGGTCACCGTGATGGAGCGGCGGAAGTCGGTGGAGATCCGGGTGATGCGCCCCCGGGTCATCGCCGGGTCGATCGAGTTCCCGGCGAACGCGACGCGGACCGAAGCGGACGTCGTCCTGCGCGACCGGAACGGGGATCTGCTCATGGAGCAACTCACCGAGGCGCGCGACGATCGCTTCCGCGTGGAGCGCGTGCCGGAGGGCCGCTACACCGTCCACGTGAACGCAACGTGGGAGGTCGCCCCGGGACGGACGCGGAACCACAAGGCGACGATCAAGGATGTCGCCGCCGGCACCACGGACCTCGTCATTCGCATTCCGGCCGAATAGCGCCGGCCGCGCGCGGGTACCCTGAGACCATGAAGCCGGCACATCTGCTTGTGGCGGCCGCGGTGTTGGGGGTCGCGGCGCTGGTCTATCTGTTCGCGTTCGACGACGACGGCGGGCGGTCGGGGTCGCGGTCGGGGGCAACCCGGGATGCGACGAGCCGGGAGACCGAGCGGGACGTCGCGGACGACAATGGGGATTCGTCGACTCTCTTCCTCGTGACGACGCCGCTGGCGCGGGGCGATCGCACGCTGACCATCAACCTTCGCAAGGCCGACGGCTCCAAGCCGACCGGTGCGAAGCTGACGGTGACGGGAGTTCGCGGGCAGGGCGTCGAACATGCGATGCCCGGAGAGCGGATCGTGATCTCGAACATCGCGCCGGGTGTGTATCGCATCATGGCGTCGACCGGCGCCGGCTACGGAGCCGAGACCGTGACCGTCCGTGCGAAGAACGAGACCTGCACGATCACGCTGTCGGAGTCGGTCGAAGTGCGCGGGGTCGTGTACGACGCCGCGAACAAGCCGATGAAGGGCGCGCTCGTCGAGGCGGTCCGGAGCGAGGGGCGCATCAATCAGATCGACTTCGCGAGCATCCTGCGCCGCATCGGCGGACCCGACGACTGGGTTGGCCAGGGAACGACCGACGAGTCCGGCGCGTACACGCTTCGCGTTCCCGGCACCGGCATGTACGCCTTCCGTGCATCGGCCACGGGACACGGTCAGGAGACCGATGCCGCGCGGGACATCAACGCCGACGTCGATGGCGTCGAC
>JBCDBY010000167.1:0-9935 GCA_039182715.1 Planctomycetota bacterium | reverse complement strand
GCCCGGACTGGCGAAGGAGACCGACCTGCACGCGCGCCTGCTCGCCGTGCTCCACGCCAAGCTCGAAGTCATCGAGCCGTTCCACCGCTTCTCCGGACTGCTTTTCAATACCGCCGCCGACCCGAAGAGCCCGCTCAACCCGTTCGGCGAGGAGTCGACCGAGGCGCGCGACGCGGGCATCGCGCTCATGGCGCAGGTCATGGAGGGCAGCGACCTCAGGATTCCCTCCGATATCCAGGAGCGGCTGCCGGAGCTGCTGTGGCTGTACAGCATGGGCATCGTGCTCTACTGGATTCACGACGAGTCCGAGGGGCGCGCGCGCACGCACCGGCTGGTGGAGCACTCGTCCGATCTGGTCGTGCGCATCATCAAGCTGCTCTCGAATCCGCTGCTGCGTCCGCTGCGCAAGTCGGCGCTGAAGATGCTCGACGACCTGCAGTAGTTCTTGCGGCCGGGTTTTTTCTGGGACGCTGGAGGGTCTCCCGACCATTCGGGGTAGGACCCAGGTGATTTCCCGCAACGCGACCGACCTCCTCGAGCACGACGACTTCGCCCGTTCGCTGGCGCGGCGGCTGCTCGCCGACGCGGCCCGCGCGGACGATGTCGTGCAGGATGCCTGGCTGGCGTCCGCCGACGGCGGTCCCCGGCCCGGCTGGGATGCGCGGGCGTGGCTGTCTGGCGTGGTGCGCAACCGCGCGCGCAACGTCACGCGGGAGGAAGCACGCCGAAGCCGCCGCGAACGCGCCGCCGCGCGCCCCGAGCCGACCGCATCGACGCTCGAACTCGTGACGCGCGAGGCCGACCGGCAGCAGGTGATCGACGCCGTGCTGGCGCTCGAGGAGCCGTATCGCACCGTCGTGGTGCTGCGCTTCTACGAGGGCATGACGCCGCGCGCGATCGCTGCTCATCTCGGCATACCGGCCTCCACGGTCCGCACCCGGCTGGCCCGCGCGCTCGAGCGACTGCGGGCCGCCCTGGATCGGCAATTCGGCAGCCGCCGGGCATGGTGCCTCGCGCTCGCTCCGATCGCCGCGCTGGACCGCGTCTCGCGCGCGGCCCTGCTCTCGGGAGTCGTCGTCATGAAGCTGAAAATCGCAGCCGTGCTGCTGGTGGTCGCGGGCGCCGTGTCGCTCGCATTCTGGAGTCGGGACGAGGGGCGCGCGCGCGGGGAACGCGAGGCGCCGGCGGTTGTGGCGCACCGCGACGCGGACATGCCGGAGGTCGGGCCGCCCGATGCGCCGCTGACGCCGCGAGGGCCCGCGCCGCTGCTCTGTCGCGTGACCGCCGCCGAGCCCATCGAGTTCGGCGAGGTCACGCTTGTGCTCGAAACGGAAGATGGCCGCGAGCTGCGCCGCGCCGCCGCCGACGTCGAGACGGCGTGGACGCTGCCCGAAGGGGTCGAGCCGAAGCGCGTGCGGGCCGAACACCCGACGCTGATGGCGGATGTCGTCGATGTCGTCGAGCGCGCCGCCGTGCTGCGGCTCGAGCCCGCGTCGTTTGTGGTTGGAGACGGGACGCGCGAGCCGGACGATGCGCCGATCCTGTGCGCTCTCTACGCGCTGCGGGACGGGGTCCCGGATCGGACGCCGGTCTGGACCGGACGAGCCGAGGCCGAGCTGCGCGCCGCCACGCGTGAAGAGGGTCCGCACCTGTTTGTCGCGGTGCGTGAGGGCTCCTTGCCCTGGTCCACGACCTGCACGCTGCGCCTGCGCACGACGTTCCGGCTCCCGCCGATCGGCTGGAAGCCGGGCGTGGCGATCGCCGGCCGCGTGACCGACGCGGCCGATGCGCCGCTGTCCGGCATGCGGATCGAGGCGACGCCGCTGGGCGACCGGGGCCCGCGTCTGGAGTTCCCCGATCGACGCCTGGCCTACGTGGACGGCGCGGTGCACTTCCACCCGGCGCGCACGCGGACCGATGCGGAGGGGCGCTATCGCGTGGCCGGTCTTCGCGCGGGCCCGTATCAGGTCCACTGCGAGGAGCACGAGGGCATCCATCCCGGTGCGCTCTCCGATCAGGGCGGCGGGGACAAGTATGAGCGGAAGGCGACGGCGCCGCGCGCCGACGTCGACTTCAAGCTCGCGCTCGCGGCGCTCGACGTGCTGGTGCTGCGCAGCGGGACGGCCGTTGCGAACGCGCGCCTCGAGATCACGCATCTGGAGTATCGACTCGGCATGCTGCGTTGGCGCGCCAACGACTACTACACGACGGGCGCGGAGGGTCGCGCGCGGCTGTTCGTGCGACCGGAGGCGCGCTACATCATCGCGTGCAAGGACGATCGGTTCGATCCGGCGAAGAAGCGGATCGAGGCGCCGGCGGTCGGGCAGACCGCGGAGGTTGCGCTTGCGGTCGAGAAGGCGCGACCGCGCGCGCAGGTCGACCTGGTGTTCCGGACGGAGGGCGAGGCGGAGCTGCCGCGCAAGGTCGCTGTGTCGATGTTTCTCGGCGACGAGCCGCCGCATGGGGGCGTGCATCGCACCATCGACATCGTCGACGGCGTGGCGCGGCTCGCCGACCTGCACGCCGGTGCGTACCGGTTGAAGCTGCGCATGGGAGCGTTCTACGGTCCCGAGATCGCGCCCTTCTTCGACGTCGACCTCGAGCTCGAGGTGCGCCCCGGCCAGACGTTGCGGCGCGCCGTGCCGCTGAAGCAGGGCGGGCGGCTGCGCGTGACGGTGCGCGCGCCCGACGGCCGGACGGACATCGTCTGCTACGCGAAGCTGACCGACGCGAACGGCAAGGACGTCGCGGTGCAGTTCTCCAAGTTCGAGGGCGATCGCATGATGAGCCTCGTGGGCGCGCTTGGTCCGCTGCCCGGGCCCGCGCACGTCAACGAGACGCTGCCCCCGGGTCGCTACACGCTGCGCATCGAGCCGCCCGCCGGGAACTACGAACCGCAGGAGATTGCGGTCGAGCTCCGGGCGGGCGAGGTGGTCGAGAAACGCGTCGACCTCTCCGACTAACGCTTCTTCTTTTTCTTCTGCTTCTGCTTCTTCTTCGACTCCCGGGGAGGCTGCAGCAGCTCGTCCTCGGTCCAGCGCACCGCCTCGTGGCGAATGCGCACGTGCGCCCACCGGAAGCAGAGTCGGATGATCTCACGTTCGGCCGCACCCTCCATCGCCAGGCTCTCGTCGAGCGCGACGGGGGTTCGGTAGGCGACGTGGACCTCTCCAACCAGCTTCGTGCGGCAAAGGTGCAGGATCAGCCACGGCTCGAGACCGAGCTCGTCCTCGAGCTCGGTCAGCGGCACGTAGCGTTCCCGCCCTCCGCACTGGTGAATCTGGCGCAGCAGGACCTCGGCGTAGCGCTTCAGCGCCCCTCGCGGGAAACGCTTCAGTTGTTTCACGATGGCTCCTTCATCCATGACATGACTCGAACGGACCACGCGGGAGGGGCGTGGCGATCAGGGCTGGTTCGAGTGCCGCGTATCTCGACCACGGCACGACGCGACCGCGGGGCGGTGCGTGGCCGGGGGATACGTCAGGAGAGGCAGCATGGTGGATCGCAGTCTCGGTCGAGTTGCACGCATTGCAACCGCAATCCGGAAATTCGGTTCAGTCGTGCCAGGTGAACCGGTAGTCGTGCTGCTCGATCGCTTCGCCCGCGTGGTCCCTCTCCAGATCGGCGACCTCCGCCGTCTGCTCGACGCGAACGCGATCGGGCCGCAGCGTCTCCGGGTCCGTCCACGCCTCGAGGATGAGTCGGGTCGCGTAGCGAAAGCCGCGCGGAATGTCCGTGTCGCTGCCCGCGATGCGCGCGAGCGCGTCGGGTAGCGCCTCGTCTGCCGCCTCGCCTTCCAGCGATGCCTCGGCGCGCAGGTGCCAGCGATCCCCGCGCTCGCAGGACATGGTGGCGAGCGTGGGAACGGCGACGTGACCCGGCATCACGAAGCGGGCGGGACGCGCGATGCCGTCCATCTCCCGCGGGTCGAGGTGGATCCACGTCCCGCACCACGCGTCCCAGAAGCGCGCGGTCGTGCGCTCGAGCGCCTCCAGCAGCTGCGGATCGGCCTCCTCGCCGTCCACCGCGCGGAGCGCGCGCTGCACGCGGTCGAGTCCTTCGAGCGCCTCGAAGGAGCCATCGGCCGCGACCAGCACGTCGGGTACGGCGTCCGCCACTTCCGGCGGGGGCCGTTGCGCCACGCCGTTGATGACGAACTCGAGGTTGGACAGCGTGAGCCGCCGCACGCCGCCACCGTCCGGCTCGCCGAGCTCGACGTCGTAGGTGACGATCCCGTCGTTCGGGCCCTTCCGCACGGCTTCCTCGACGCGCCCTCGCGAGGGCACGGGCCACTGGTAGCGCAGCAACCGGTCCCCCGGACGACCTCCCGCCGGGCGCAGCACGGCCGTGGCGAGCAGCGAACTCTCCGCCGCCTGATCCAGCCAGACGATCCGGTCGAAATCTTCCCGATCCATGACGGGCGGCATCGTACGGGGGCGCGGCGCGCGCGACATAGGCAAGCGGCGGAATGCGGCCTCCGGGGCGGGTTTGTGCAGAATCCGGGGCGAGGAGAACGTCCATGAAGCCGTTGGCATCCAGCCTGATCCTGTTCCTGATTGCCTGCGAGGCGCCGCATTCGAAGTCGACCGAGGCGTCGCAGCCGGGCGTCGAGGCCATGCGCGCGGAGGACGGCATGGTCTGGACGCGGCGCGCGTTTCCCACGGGCCAGCGCGAGTCCAGCGAGCTGCTCGTCGAGCGCGGGCTGCCGGCGGAAGTGCAGAGCGGCCAGCCGTACGAGTACGAGATCCGGCTCACCAACCTCACCGACATGGTGCTGACCAACGTCGTGCTGACGGACACCGCGCCCGAGGGCTTCACGATCCCCGACGGTGCGATGGCGGCGCAGGCTACGAACGGCTTCGCGACCTGGAAGGTCGGCGACATCGAGGCGGGCGCGACGACGACGCTGCGCGCGAAGGCGATGGCGGGCACGCCGGGCGCTTTCCGTCACATTGCGCAGGTGCGCTACGACGCGCCGCTGGCCGGCACGACGATGATCGTGCAGCCGAAGCTGGAGCTGGAGCGGCGCGTGCCGGAGCTGGCACTGGCGGTGGATGGCATTGACGTCCGGTACGTCGTGCGGAACGCGGGCACCGGCACCGCACGCGAGGTCGTCATCGAGGAGCCGCTGCCGGAGGGATTCACGCTGGCGGACGGTTCCGACACGATCCGCATCGACGTCGGCTCACTCAAGGCCGGCGAGGAGCGCACCATCCGCCGCAAGGTGAAGGCGAAGATGCCCGGCCCGTTCGAGAGCAGCGCGAAGGTAAGCGGGTTCGGCGGACTGGCCGCCGAGACCGCGCGTGCGACTGTACGGGTCACGACGCCCAATCTGCAGGCCGAAGCGAAGTGGCCGTCGCGCGCCGCGATCGGGCAGGTCTATGCGGTCATCCTGACGCTCAAGAACGATGGCGACGGTCCGGCGCGTGATGCGAAGGCGTCGTTCAATCTGCCGAAGGGCGTGACGCTGGTCGACAACGACGGCGAGGCGGGCGCGGTGCGCGCGGCGAACGGCGTTCTCACGTGGAAGGCGGGCACGGTCGAGCCCGGCGGTACGGCGACGCTGACGCTGCGCATGCGTGCGGAGACGGCGGCGGAGCTCGTCTTCGAGGGCACCGCCTCGGCCTACGGCGCGGAGGATGTCGTCCTCAAGGCGGGCGTCGAGCAGTACGGCATCGCGACCGTCGACATCGAGGTGAGTGACCAGGTCGATCCGCTGCAGGCGGGTTCGCAGGCGGTCTACGTGGTGACGGTGCGCAAC
Organism: Planctomycetota bacterium; assembly: GCA_039182715.1. Lineage (GTDB taxonomy): Bacteria > Planctomycetota > PLA2 > PLA2 > PLA2 > JBCDBY01. The sequence goes on along the minus strand of JBCDBY010000167.1, from coordinate 4,174 downwards.
CAGGGCACCGCGGCGGCGACCAATCTCGTGCTGGTGTGCGAGCTGGAGGACGGCCTCGCGCTGGTGGAGGCCGGCGGCTCGAGCAAGGGGGCGGCGGAGGAGATGAAGGTCCGCTTCGAGCCGGTGGGGGAGCTGCAGCCGAAGGCGACGCTCACCTGGCGCATCGTGGTCACGGGCGAGAAGGCGGGCGACAAGCGTTTCCGCGTCGCGCTCACCGCGGACCAGCTCGACCGCCCGGTCGAGGCGAGCGAGTCGACGCGGTTTTTCGAGTAGACGCGTCAGCCACGGGCGATCTGATCGAGGATCCAGGGGTCCTGGATTTCACGGTCGCGCGCCAGCAGCAGCATCTTGGAAAGAACCTCCGCCGTGCGCGGATCGTCATCGGCGAAAGGCAGGAACAGCCGACCTCGATGCTGGGAGTGCACCGCGACGATGAGAAGCGTCGGTCCGTGCAGCAGACGCGCAACGGCGCTGCCGAGGTGGAGCGCGTAGGTGGCACGCTCGCCCTCGATGAGAGCGTGGTGCTCCTTGAACGTCACGTTGTCGAGGCGAAGGAGGCGGCACGTTTCGCGCATGAGCGACGCGCGCATCTCGATCGTCGAGGCCGTCGCCTCGGGGTCCACGCCGCCCTGGTGCGCGACGCTCACGACGAGATCGAGGTCGCGCATCGCTTCACTGAACAGCCGCGGCGGGATCTCCTCCAGCAGGATCGCGGTCCCATCCTGCCGGCGCGTGAACCGAACGGTCTCGAGGGTCAATCCCTCAACCTCGGCCGGCGTGTAGAAGTGCTCCTCGAACGAGAGCCACGTGGTGATGCCCTGTTGATGGTCGGTGCGACTCACGCCCTCTTCGGGACGGGCGACCCAGCCGCGCGAACCGAGCAGGGCGAGTGCCTGGCGCGGCTGGACCTGATGTCCCGCGTAGCGCCGGGAGCAATGCGGATCCCGTCGTTCCGATTCGGTGAGCGGATAGAGCTCTCGAAACACCTGCTTGAACGGCTGGATGCGCTCGCGGCGAAAGCACTCCTGCTGCCACTCCGCCCAGTCGCCCCGCGCGAAGAGATCGTGGGGGTGCGCGATGCGCAGCGGCTCGTCCCTGCGCACGGGCTCGAGCTTGCCGGCACGATCGGCTAGGGCGCGGCCACTCTCGACCGGATAGCCGACGATGTCCTCACCGACGAAGACCAGCCGCGCCAGCCCGGGCGCGAGGATCGGATGTTGCAGCAACTTCTGCAGTTCGTCACCTTCGAACTCGTCTCCGCGGCACATCGCCTCCTCGAGCACCACGCGGACCCGCGAGGCCTGCTGGCGCAACTGTTTCAGCCGCGCCTTGAGCTCGACCACGGCCTTGTCCTTGCGCAGTTTGGCCGGCACCGACTTCTGGGGCTTGCCGTTCTTCACGACCACGAGACCCGGCCGCCCCTCGCTGTCCACCTCGAGAGTGATCGTCGTCTCCCCCAGATCCCGTGCGATGGGCAGATCGCGCACGGACTCCATCTCCATCGCCCACTGCAATCGCTGCGGGTCCCGATAGCCGGCGGTTCGCGCCAGGTTCTCCATGCCGATCGCCACGGCGCGCCCCTCGCTCTCCTGCCGCTGCGCTCCGAACTGGCGGCTCTCGTGCTTGAACTCCTGCAGTCGTCGGTAGCGCTCGAGGAGCTGTTGCTTGCGCTTCTTCACGCCGCGTGACAGAGGCAGCAGGCCCCAGGCGCGGACCGAATCCTGGTGACGTTTCTCGTCGATGCGCGCCCGTAGTTCCTCCTCGGACGCGACACCGGTCATCGCATCCGCGAACAGCTGCGCTCGCTTGTGACCTCCCCTCGTCGACGCGTACTGGGCCGCCTTGTCGAGCTTCGTCCAGCGCGCTTTGCCCAGCTGCTTGCGGATGGCCTCGAACCATGCGACGTCGACGCCGCCCTCCATCAGGTCTCGGCCGGGGATCGGCGTGTACTCGCTGATGCCGGACTCCCACGCCGCCTGCATCGAACCGTCCAGATCCCAGCGCGCCTCCTTCGTGTGGGCGTGAATCCACCAGACCGCGCTCTCGAGTCCGCTCCATCGCAGGGCATGAGCCACATGAGGCGCCCACTGCGGCGCGAAGACCGCGAGCTCCACAAGCCGATCCTCCCGGATCTTGTCCTCGCGCGCCCATGCCGCGAACGCATCGTGCGTGTCGTCGGGTCGTGGATTGCTTCGGGCAACCAGTCGACTCAGCGTACTCCGACGCGAATCCGCTCCGAACACCTCGCTGCCCGACCGCGCGAGGCGCTCGCGACCGAAGGCACGCATGACCAGGCGCAGGGTCTCCAGTCCACCGGACCAACGGAGGGCGCGTGCATGCGGCGTGACGACCGTGGGCAGATCGCCACGCTGGACTTCGAGCTCGACGATGCGGGCGCGGCAGCGCTCGAGCGCCGCCACCAACACGGGATGGCGTGCAAGACGATCCGGCGGCACGCGGCGAGAGGCGGACTGGAGCATCGAGGTTCGCACGTGACTGAAACGCCCGACCAGGAGGTCCGTCCATTCGTGCACGGCGGCATCCCCGAACGTGTCCGCCTCGAACGCATCGAGGAAGTCGTCGAGGTCGGTCCACACCTCCGCGACGCGCTGGGTACGGAGACCGATCTGGCGGCCGAGCGCGAAGCGGCGACGCACGTGCTCGGGCCCGAATCGATCGGGGAGAATCGCGCGCACCCATTCCAGGCTGCGCACGGCTTCATGGGCGGCGAACCGGCGTTGCAAGGAAGGCGTCACCTCATCGAACGTGCTCAGGTACGTGCAGTTGCCTTCCTCGCGCAGCGCCTCGACGTCCTCCTCCGTCAGCTGCGCGTAGCAGTTCTCGACGTGGTCGAGCAGGAGCGTGAACGGGTCGTCCGGTGCATCCCAGGAGAGGCACCAGGCGAGCAGCACCTCAAGGAGCCGCTGCCCCGAGCCGTATTCGCCCGCGCCGCAGACCTTTCGTGTGGCCGGCCCCTGCCATGTCGGGTCATCCCGATCCGCCGCGATCGCCCGCACAAGCTCCAGGCCGTCGCGGTCGCGGAGTCGGTCGCCACGTCCGAGGACCCAGTCGCGCCAGACACCGCCGAGAGGCGGCTCCGCGCCGGTTTCGTCCGACGGGCCGGCGTCGCCCGGTATGGGGATGCGGAATCCGGCCTCGATCAGCAGGAACGTCGGCGTGTCGTCGAAGGTCACCTCGTGGTCGGCGTGCTCCAGGATCAGTTCGGCCAGCTGCTCGACACTGGCGGCGGCGGCCTTCGACGCGAGCTCGATGTCGCGCGGCTGCGGCTCCGGCCAATAGAGCAGTTTCGTCGGGTCGACGAGCCCGAGCGCGTCGTCGAGTTGGACCGTGGTCTCGGGCGCCTGCTCGATCGCTTCGAGATGCGTGCGTTCCATTTTCGTCCACGAGCGGCGCCCCGTGCGATGCGCTCGGGCCAACTCGCGCGCCGTCGCGGGTGCCCGTCCGTCCTCCACGGCGAGGCGAAGCAGCTCGAGTCCCGCTTCGCGGCGTGCACCCAGCTTGTCGCGCAGGAGTTGCTCCGCGACCTCGAAGAAGCGATCGTCCGCGAGCTTATCGAGGCGCAGGAAGCAGTCGCGACGCAGATCGCTTCCCTTGCGGCGGAGGAGCTCGACCAGTTGCTCGACCTCCGCGGTGCGGACCGGGGTCGAGGCGAGCGCCTCGAATGCGGCGTCGCGGACGTCGATCGAGGAGTGGCCCAACTGGCGCAACGCGAACTCGTGTGCGGGACCCACGAGCGGCTGCGTCAGCCCCTGGGTCTGGCCGACGCGAACCGGTTTGATGCCGGCCAGCTGTCGGCGGGTTCACTGGCGGCCGGAGCCACGTCTCGCATCCGCGGCGAGACGTCGGCCTGACCTCGTCTGCTGGTGCGGAGAACCACAGTCCACTGGCGGCTCCTCATCGGACCGCCAGTGGTCCTGCCGCCGCTCTCGGCCGCGCGCACCGGAGCAGCCCCGTCGTTTAATGGCACCAGCAGCCAGTGAAGATAGCTGGCGATAGCATCGGTGGCGGGCGAGCTGCGGCAGCGCCGGCTCTGACGGAAGCCGGCCCGGCCCGCCCGCCGCCAGGTAAAAAGTCGCCGCCGTGAGAACCCGGCCCAAAAACGGCGCCGGCGCGCGCCCGCTGCGTGCCCCAACCGTCGCCGCGCCGGCGAGGT
>JBCDBY010000166.1:0-10011 GCA_039182715.1 Planctomycetota bacterium | reverse complement strand
CGCGGCCGTGGCCGTCGGCGCGGGCACGCTGTCGCTGGTGCTCGGCGCCGGATACCGCAGCTTCGTCGCGCAGCCCCTGCGCCGCGTGCTCGACGCGATGCGTCGCCTGCGGAACGGCGAGTGCGGCGTGCGCGTGCACCTGGCGGAGGGCGACGAGATGGGTTCCCTCGCGCGGGCGGTCAACGAGGTGGCGCGCCAGGAGGAGCAGCGACGCGCCGTGCTCGAGGAGCGCTTCCAGGAGACCCACGATGACCTGCACGCCGTGCTCACCGAGGCGGCGGAGCGATCCGACCTCGCCGACGAGGTGCGCGCGCAGCTCACCGAAGCGGACCGGCAGCGCATGCGCTTCCTCACGCATCTCTCGCACGAGCTGCGGACGCCGCTGACCTCGATTCGCGGCTTCCTCAAGCTGGTGGAGGAGGAGCTCTACGACAGCGAGGAGGAGCGCAAGGAGTTCCTCGAGAACACGCGCGACGCCGCCGGGCACATGCTGCACGTGCTCGACAACATGCTGGCCGCCGCGCGTCTCGCCCACGATTCCGTCCACCCGCACTGCGAGCCGGTCGACGCCGCCGACGTGGCGAGAGAGTCGGTCCGCATCCTCGACCCGGCGCGACGCGACAAGGGACTCGAGATCCGCGTGGAGTCCGAAGGCGACGGCGTGGTCGAGGCGGACCGCGGGCTGCTGCGCCAGGTGCTGCTCAACCTGATCGGCAATGCGATCAAGTTCACGGAGGAAGGCGGCATCGTGGTCGGCGTGCGGACGACGGCGACCGGCGTTCGATTCGAGGTGCGGGACACCGGCGTCGGCATCGCGCCCGCCCAGCGCGAGCGCATCTTCCGGCCCTTCTACCAGCCCGATTCGGCAACCTCGCGCGCGAAGGGCGGCATCGGTCTCGGCCTCGCGCTGAGCCGGGAACTCGTGGAGGAGATGGGGGGCCGACTCGGCGTCCACAGCGACGGCGAGGGCCAGGGCGCCTGCTTCCACTTCACGCTGCCCGCCGCGCTCGCTACGCTGCCTGCATGAAGGCGGTTATCCAGCGGGTCACGCGCGCCGAGGTGCGCGTCGACGGCGACGTCGTGGGGCGCATCGACGGCGGCTACCTGATCCTGCTCGGCGTGGAGCAGGGCGACGACGAGCAGGCCGCCGCCGCACTGGCCGCCAAGACCGCCAAGCTGCGACTCTTTCGCAGCGAGAGCAAGCCGATCGATCGCAATATCCTCGATGACGGCGGCGCGGCGCTGGTCGTCTCGCAGTTCACCCTCTGCGCCGACACGCGCAAGGGAAACCGGCCCTCCTTCGTCGGCGCCGCGGCACCGGCCGACGCCGAGCGGCTCTACGAGCACTACTGCACGGCCCTGCGCGAGGCCGGGGTGCCGGTGGAGACCGGGCAGTTCGGGGCGATGATGGACGTGGAACTGGTCAATGATGGGCCGGTCACGATTATCCTGTAGGCCCGATGGCGAACTGCGACGAAGGCTACAACTGCGACCGCTGCGGCGAGTACGTCGAGAACGTGCGCGAGTCGGAGCTCTACCTGCGCTTCGTGCTCGGCGCCGTCCCGCTGGCCGAGCTGCCGCGCGAACCGGAGCGCCACCTGCGCTGCGCGCCGGAGTTCGCCCAGTTCATCGTCGATCCGGACTTCGAGCCGGTTGCCTGCGAGGATCCGGACCTGGCCAAGGAGAGCCTGCCGCCCGAGGTGCGCGCGCGCCAGGAGGAGCTCTTCACACGCGCGTGGCGGCGGCTGCAGGAAGTGGGCGGCAGCGGGCTCCCGGTGGACGAGTACCCGCTGACGGCGTCCGGTTAACCATTCCTTCGGTTCGGCCGATAGAGGAAGCGTGTCGCCGCACCGTGCCGAAGGGGAGGCGTCGATCGTCCTCGACGCCCTGACCGACGTCTACGCCATCCAGGATGTCCAGGAGGTGGTGGACCGGGTCTGCCGCTGCGCGGTCGAGGTCTCGCCCTACCGGCTGGCGCTGCTCTCGCTCTACTTCGGCGAGGACGTCTACATCGGACTCGAGGGCGGCGAGGAGTCTTTGCGCCGGCATTTCCTCCAGACCGCACGCAAGACCGGCCACGAACGTCGCGCGAAGAAGCGCGCGGCGATCTGGGCGAACCACCGCATCGGCGACTCGGCGATCTGCTTCATTCCGGCCGGAAGCGAGATCGGCTTCGGCCCCTCGTACGCGCCGTCGCCGGTGCGCGCCGGCTCCGAGTGGCAGCCCGACGATCGCATCATGGTCTTCGTGCGCGGCGTGGACGGCGAGGTGCACGGCGTCCTCAGCCTCGACGACCCGTCGGACGGCAAGCGCCCCGACCCCGAGAACCTCGGGAGCCTGCGCGCGATCGACCGGCTGATGAAGCTGATGGGTGTCTTCATCCACAACAAGCATCTCGAGGCGAAGCTGCGCGATTCCGAGGCGCGCTACGCCGCGCTCGTCGAGCAGAGCCACGACGGCATTCTCATCGAGCAGGACGGTCAGATCCGTTTCGCCAACCGTCGCATGGGGCGCATGCTCGACACGATGCCGGGGCTGCTGATCGGCAAGGTCGTCTCCGAGGTGATCACGCGCGACACCGCCCCCGCGCTGCCGAACGAGATCGAGGGCGTGCTGCACGGGCGCGAGGGGCGGACCCGCGACGTTTCGCTGCGCACGACGCCGATCCGCTTCGGCCGCGAGACCGCCAACCTGATCTCGGTGCAGGACATCACGGAGCGCAAGCGCATCATGGAGCGGCTGCAGCGATCGCAGAAGATGGAGAGCGTCGGCACGCTCGCCTCCGGCATCGCGCACGACTTCAACAACCTGCTGGGCGGGATCCTCGGCTACGCCAGCCTGCTCCACACGCGACTCGGCAACGATCATCCGCACGTGCGCTACGTGGAGTCGATCGAGAGCGCCGCCGAGCGCGCCTCGGCGGTGACGCGCCAGCTGCTGGGCATGGTGCGCGACGAGCAGGTGCGCATCGGCACGTTCCAGGTGGGGCGGCTGCTCTACGACATCGCCGATTTCCTGCGCGAGACGTTCCCCCCGTCGATTCGCATCACGGTCGCCTGCGACGAGGACCTGCCCGGCGTGCTGGGTGACGAGGGTCAGTTCCACCAGGTGATCCTCAACGTCTGCCTCAACGCGCGCGACGCGATGCGCGAGGGCGGCACGCTGGCGCTGCGGGCGGAGCGCGCCGACTCCGAGGGGACCGGCGAGTACCTTCGCATCTCGGTGTCCGACTCCGGGACCGGCGTGCCCCCGGACGTGCGTGCGCGGGTCTTCGACCCGTTCTTCACGACCAAGGAGGCGGGACAGGGCACCGGCCTCGGGCTCTACATGGCATACCGCGTGGTCGATCGCCACGGCGGCCGCATCGAGCTGCAGAGCGACGTGGGCGAAGGCACCACGGTCGAGATCCTGCTGCCGTCGTCGTCGGAGCAGCGCGCGATCGTCGCTGGGCCGACGCTTCCGGAGCCGTCGCAGGTGGAAGGCGTGGTTCTGCTCGTCGACGACGAGGAGATCATCCGCTCGATGGGCGGTGAGATGCTGGAGCGGCTCGGATTCGAGGTCGTCGTCGCACCCGACGGGCCGACGGCCATCGACCTGCTGGCGCAGCAGGGCGGGCGCATCACCGGTGCGATCGTCGACATCGCCATGCCGGGCATGAACGGATGGGAGGTCGTGCGCGCCCTGCGTGCGCTGCAGCCGCGGCTGCCGATCATCGTGTCGAGCGGCCACGAGGCGGGTCTCGCGCTGAGCGACCCGCGCGGCGTGTCGGACGCGCAGTTCCTCAAGAAGCCGTACCGGCTCAAGGAACTCAACGCGGTGCTCGCCGAAGTGCTGGCGATCAGTCGCGCGGGCGCCGGCTCGAGCGAACGCGCTCGATGAGGTAGACGATGGCTCCGCCGAACAGCATGACGCTGCCGACGGCGTTGACCGCGCCGTTGCCGGTCTGGCGACCGTAGAGCGAGACGGCGGCTCCGATCATCGCGGTGGTGACCGCGATCTTGGCGAGCGTGGAGAGCCGGATGACGACCCGGCGGCTCACGTCGCCTCCGGAATGATCGGATTCGCCGGGTTGCCCAGCACGTCGATCGCGTCGTCGATGCGCTCGATGCAGCTCGCCTTGCCGAGGATGCACATCGACTCGATCAGCGGCGGCGAGATCTTCTTGCCGGTGATGGACCAGCGCAGCGCGGTGAACAGCTCGCGCGCCTTCCAGTCGGACTCCTCGGCGACCGCGCGCAGCGCGGCCTCCAGGGCCTCGACATCGAGCGTGTCCGACTCGGCGATGACCTGGCGCGCCTGGCGCAGGACGGCCGCGGTGTTGGTGTCCGTGCGCTTCTTGGGGAGCAGGTCGTCGTAGCTCACCGAGACGCGGTCGACGTAGAAGAACTCCGTCAGCTCGTCGAACTCGGTGAGCCGCTTCATGCGCTCCTGCGTGAGCGGCGCGATCTGCGCGACCAGCGCGCGGTCGGCGGCCGCCGCCATCGGATTGAGTTCGCGCAGGCGGTCGACCAGGGTCTCGGTGTCGAGCTTGCGGATGTAGACGCCGTTGAGCCACTCGAGCTTGGTCAGGTCGAAGATCGGCTGCGAGGTCTTGATCTTCTCCGGCGCGAACGCGTCCACGAACTCCTCCAGGGAGAACTCCTCGCGGTCGTCGCTGAATCCGAAGCCCATCAGGCCGAGGAAATTGAGGAGCGCCTCGGGCAGGAATCCGTTCTCGCGATACCAGAGCAGCGACGTCGGGTTCTTGCGCTTCGAGATCTTCGACTTGTCCGGATTGCGGAGCAGCGGCAAGTGGTAGTAGCGCGGCAGCGGCCATCCGAACGCCTCGTAGAGCAGCACGTGCTTCGGCGTGGAGTTGATCCACTCCTCCGCGCGCAGGATGTCGGTCACGCCCATCTTGTGATCGTCGACGACCGTGGCGAGGTGGTACGTCGGATAGCCGTCGCTCTTGAGCAGCACCTGGTCGTCGATCTGCTCGCACGCGATCGTGATCGCGTCCCGCAGGCCGTCCTTGAAGGTGATCTCGCCCTCGGTCGGCACCTTGAGCCGGACGACGTGCTTGCTGTCGGCGGGCACGTTGCGCTCGCGGCAGTGGCCGTCGTAGCGCGGCTGCTGCTTGTTCTTGCGCTGCTCGGCGCGGACCGCGTCGAGGCGCTCCTTGGTGCAGTCGCAGCGATAGGCGGCGCCCATCGCGATGAGCTCGTCGCAGGCGGCGCGGTAGAGATCGGTGCGCTCACTCTGGCGGTAGGGGCCCGCCTCCCCGCCGTGTTCCGGATCCTCGTCGGCGGGAATGCCGAGCCAGCCGAGCGTACCCAGGATCTGCTCCTCGGACCCGGCGTCGTAGCGTGACCGGTCGGTGTCGTCGATGCGCAGGATGAAGCGGCCGCCCCGCTTGCGGCGGTAGGCGTAGTTGAAGAGCGCGACGTAGGCCGTCCCCACGTGGGGGTCGCCGGTGGGGCTGGGCGCGACGCGTACGACGACGGGCTCGGACATGGCGCGGGATCGTATCAGGGCGGGAAAAGTTCCCGAATTCGCGGCGCTTTGCGGTCTACCACATGTGGCATGACATAGGCATTCGAGTACGAGGGATGGCGTGTGTAGAATGCGGGCGATGAAGCGTTTCCTCCCCCTCCTCGTGTGCGCCGTGGCGTGCCAGTCGACCCCGGAGAAGCTCCCCGAGGAGCAGGTGACCCACCAGACGAACCCGGAGTTCGCGCGCATCCGGCCGGTAGCGCTGGCCGTGCTGAAAACCGAGGCGCCGGAGAAGGGCCTGCGCGAGCGGTCGCGGACCGAGCTCTACAAGCAGCTCATCGAGAAGCGCAAGTACAGCCCGATCCGCCTCGACGTGGTGGACGCGCGCACCGACTCGAAGGGCGTCTTCGAGTACAGCAACGATGTCGCGGTCGACGCGACGATCCAGCTCAAGATCACCAACTGGCGCAAACTGCAGGGGCAGAACGCCTACCAGTGGGCGGCCGACCTGGTCATGACGCACCGTAGCGGCGTCGAGCTGTTCCGCTGCGAGCTCAAGCGCGGCGTGGCGAAGTCGGGTGTCGACATCGACTACAGCGGCGTCTCCAACCGGATCGTCTCGAAGATGATCGAGAAGCTGCCCGAGCGCCCCGCGCGCCCGGAGTAACGCCGCGATCGCGTAGGATCGCGCCGTGCGCGGTTCGCTTCTCCTCGTTCTTGCCGGAGCCGCGGTGTTCGCCGCGGCTCTTCGCTTTCGCACGGCGGTCCACCCGGAGGAGATCACCGACCCGGCCGCGTACGCGTCGTTCGCGCGGGCAAGCGAGCAGCTTCCGGCGCTGAACTCCGTGCGGGTCCACACGACCGCCACCGATGCCGGGTCCCGGCTGCGTCGCGCGCGGACGTGGTCGGGCTTCCGGGTCATCACCGACGTCGAGGAGGTCGATCGGCAGCTGTTGCGCGGCACGCTGGCGTCCTGGGAGGCGGATCGGCTGCGCGATCTGGCGCGCGCGCTGGAGCGGGGCGAGCTGCCGGATGGCATCGAGGAACAGCTTCCCCGGCCGGCCGACGTGCGCCCCTTCTTCGTGGATGGGGAAGGCCCCTTCCAGTTCGAGGTGTTCCTGCGCGAGGATCGGGACGTCGACGCCATCCAGGATGCGCTGCCGGAGGCGCGCCTGTTCGGGGAGCCGGTCCTACGCGCCCAGGAGGAGGAGCGGCGGAGGCGCCTTCAACAGGCCGCCATCGCGGCCCTGCTCGCCGTGCTCGCTTGGAATCTGTTCGTGCGGCGCAAGCCGGACGCGGAGCAGCGCGTGCTCGCGCTCGCGGCCCCGCTGGCGCTGCTCGGCTGGCACTTCGGTGGGCTCGACGCGTGGACCATCCCGGCGCTCGCGCTGGTTGCGACAGCGCGCCACGGCATGCCTCTGCTGGCCGGCGCGCTGCTGCTCTTCCTCGAGCCGCCGGCGCTGCAGCGCATGGGACTGGTCTTTCTCGTGGGGGGACTGGTGCGTCTTCCGTGGTCCTTCGATCGTCCCGAGCTCACGGGGCGGCTGCGGATCGCCGTCGCGCTTCCGCTCCTGATCGTGCCGTATATCTGGCTGCAGCCGCTGTTCGAGCCCGATCGGTTCGACGTGCGCGAGCCGCTCGCCACGTGGGACTTCGATCCGTCGGACGAGGTGGCGAAAGCGGGCGGGCGCGTCTGGACCTGGCCGGAGACCGAAGCCACCCTGGGGGACGTGGAGCGAAAGCGTCATCTGCGGCGCATCTTCGCGCGTGCGCAGAGGGAGGCCGCGCGCGCCGAGGATCCGGTCGAACGCGCGCTGCTTGCGCGCATCCGGGACGCTTCCGCGCGTGATGCCGTGGCACTTCCGCCCGGACTGCGTCGCCGCGCGCGGACGAAGGAGGGCGAGCAGGTCTACTGGATGGACCGCGATGTTCGGACGAAGGGGCGACCCGCCTCGTTCTCTTCCGAGTCGTACCGACGGCGTGCAGACGCACGCTTCGACCGGTTGTTGCAGTGGGCGACCGGGCTCGTGGTCGTGGCGGCCGTCGTACTGATCTACCTCGCGTGGGGCCTGCCCGTCGCGCTGCTCCTTCTGATCTACGTCGTTGCCGGACTCGCGTTGGTATCGGGCGTGCCGCGCCCGCTGCTGCCCGTCGCCGTTCTGGGCGCGTGCACGGCGGGATGGGGCCTGCTGCTTCCCGTCGGCATCGCGGCGCTCCTGCTCGGGACCGAGTTCGCGCTGGCGGCAGCTCCCCTGCTGGTGGCGCCGCCGTTGGCCGCCCTCGTCGCACGTCGGCGCGAACGCGATCAGTCGTTGATCTCGATGACCGACTCGTCGTCGTCGTCCTCTTCGGACGGCGCCTGATCCTCGTCGTCGTCCGTACCGTCGTTCCGGCCGGACCCGCCGGATCGCTCGTCCTTGTCCCGCAGATCGGGTCCCCCCAATTCCACGAGCAGAGTCTTGGCCTCGTACATGTAGAGACCCGCCGGGTGATCCTTGATCGCTCTCTCGAGCGGGATCGAGGCCTGTTCCTTCATACCCAGCGTGCGCGCCTTCTTCGCCGCCGTGATCGCGGCGCGCAGCGCATCGGAGTGCCAGAGCTGCCGTGCCGCGCGCCCCTCGGGGAACATGCCCCACGCCTTCGCGAGCTCCTTCCAGACCGAGAGCCCCTTCGCGCGATCGGTCTTGTAGCTCTTGCACGCCGCCTCGAATCGCTCGCGGATCGGGTCGTGCATCTTCTCCAGCCGATCGCGCGCGAGCGTGTCGTACCGCTCCGGCAGGGATCGATGCCCGGCCGACTCGAGAAAGGCGACGTACTTGGCAGCCGCTTCGGAGCGATTGCCCCGCTTGTGCAGCGCGTGCGCCTCGACCCAGATCGCCAGCGCCTGCTCCGGTGTTCCGGCCCTCGTCCGAAACTCCATGCGGCCGACGTCGGCGATATCGAGGGGCACGATTCCCTTCTCGGGTCCCTTCTCCGGACCTTTCTCCGGAACCTTCCCCGGTTTCTTCGCGGAGTCACCCTCGGGCGCGGCGAGGAGCAGGATGGAGACAGCGAGGGAAAGAATCGGCACTGTTCTAGAGTATCGGCGTGGACTGGTACCGGTTTGCGGAAGCATACGACATCTGGTTCTCGTGGGATCCCGATGCGGAACGCCGGTTCCTCCTCGAGGCGAGCCGGAACTACGGAATCAACCAGCCGCGCCGGCTCTTCGAGCCCATGTGCGGCCCCGGTCGGCTCCTGCGCCACATGCCGGGCTGGGCCGTCGGCCTCGATCTCGAGCCCGCCATGACGCGCGTGGCCGCCCGCACGAATCCGGTGGTGCGCGCCGATGCGGCCGCGCCGCCCTTTCGAAGCGGGGCGTTCGACCTCGCGTTCAACCTGATCGACTCCTTCCGCCATCTGCCGGACGAGGCATCCGCCGCTCGCCACCTCCGCGGCGTGGCGCGCACGCTGCGACCCGGCGCCGTGTACGTCCTCGGCCTGGAGGTCAACGGGCACCTCGCGCCCGACCTGCGCTGCGACGAGTGGCAAGGCGAGCAGAACGGCCGACACGTGCGTGGTTCCGTCGAGGGGGTGGGGGACCTCGATGCCGACGCACGCACGGAGACGATGCGTATCCGTTTCGAGGTCGACGGCGCTGCCCATGAGTTCTTCCACGTCATGCGTACGTACACGCCAAGACAGCTGGAAGACCTCATCGACGACGAAAGCTCGTTCGAGCTGGCCGCTGTCTTCCCCGGCCGCTACAGCCTGGAAGACCCGATTGAAATCAGTGAGCTGGCGGGGAGCGCGCTCCTCGTGCTACGCCGCGAACCAACCTGACGCCTCGGGCCCGCACCCGCGCTCGGTAGGGCCCAACCTGCGTCACGACAGCCTGCGTCACGACAGCCTGCCTCACGACAGCCTGCCTCACGACGGTCCACGCCCGTTCGGGCCCCACTTGTGTGCCGGCTTCTTCGCCCGCGACGCCCGCCCGCAATGCGCTCCCGCACGACACCCCAAGCCAACACCGCGCAGCATGCCGACGACCACGCCCCAAACCGGCCCTCCGCCGTGCTGACCAAGACGAAAGCGATGATCGATCACGAACTCGCCGCCCTCCGGTTTCGCACCGGGCAGAACGAACACCACATCACCCTCGCGGAGCCCGGCCGCGTCCCGCCGAAGCCTGAACGTCCGGCAGCCGCGTTCCAGCTCAGAGGCGGGCCTCGGCTCCCGTATCTCTTCGAGGAATTCCCGTGTCTCCTCGAGGAATTCGGGTTGCCCTCCTGGGTTACCCGGTACTGGGTTACCCGGTACTGGGCCAGCTCGTCCTGGGCCAACTCTTCCTGGGCCACTCAGGGAGCCACGCAGGTAGCGACAGCGCTCCAGCCCGTCACGGATCCTCCAGGCTCCCGAAACGAACCCACTCCTGCCCAAACACCCACCCAGATCGACCGCGGGCCGATCCGTATCGGCCTCCCCGTGCTTCTTCCTGGGCTTCTCCCTAGGCTTCTTTCCGAGCTTCTCCCCGGGATTCTCCCTCGGCTTCTTCCCCGG
>JBCDBY010000165.1:0-10017 GCA_039182715.1 Planctomycetota bacterium | reverse complement strand
GTCCAACCCCCTTTTAGCTAGCTCCCCGTACGACGCCCCTTGGGCGTCGTACACAGTCTCAACGCCGTAAGGCGTTGAACCATAAACACCGTGTGGGGCGCCTAAAGCACAAGCCCTAAGAACAACCGGAAGTCGCCCCACACGTCATGCACTTCATGCAAGTCCCGTTGCGCACGAGGGTGAACTGTCCGCACTCGGTGCAGGCGTCGCCCTCGTAGCCCATCAGCTTGGCGAGTCGCACCTTGTCGGCGGTGGTCGCCTGCGCCAGGGTGGTGGTCGGCGCGACCGACTCCTCCTTGCCGATATCCTTGGCCTCGAGGCGGGCGAAACCGCGCTGATCACTCGGCAGCTCGACGTTCGCGATCGTGGAGCCGACCGCTTCGGAGACGCGGTTCGCGTCGCCCGCGGCGGGGACACCGATATGACCGCTCCCCCCGTTGCCGTTTCCGCCCCCGTTTCCGCCACCGTTTCCGCCACCGTTTCCGCCACCGTTCCCGCCATTCGTCTCGCCGAGGCGGACGCCGCTGCGGACCGGCACGTGGCCGTCGCTGACTTCTTCCTCCTCCTCGAACTCCGGCGTCACCTGCTGGCCGATCGCCTCGGGCCGCAGATCCTCCGACGTGACCTGGCCGAGGTCATCACGCTGCAGGTAGGTGATCGCCAGCTCGCGGAAGATGTAGTCGATGATCGACGTCGCCAGCTTGATGCGATCGTTGCCGCTCACCGGTCCGCTCGGCTCGAAGCGGCTGAAGACGAACGCGTCCACGTACTCCTCGAGCGGGACGCCGTACTGCAGGCCGAGGCTCACCGAGATGGCGAAGCAGTTCATCAGGCTGCGGAAGGCGGCGCCCTCCTTGTGCATGTCGAGGAAGATCTCGCCGAGCGTGCCCTCTTCGTACTCGCCGGTACGGATGTACACCTTGTGGCCGCCGACGACCGCCTTTTGCGTGTACCCCTTGCGGCGCAGCGGCAGGCGGCGGCGCTTGGCGAGGTAGCGGTAGACGATCTTCTCGACCACGCGCTCCGGCTCGGACTTCTCTTCCGATGCCGTCTCTTCGCTCAGCACCGAGAAGAGCTCCTCGTCGTTGGTCGAGTTGAGCGGCTGGCTCAGCTTCGAACCGTCGCGATAGAGTGCATTGGCCTTGATGCCCAGCTTCCAGCTGAGGTGGTAGGCGGTCTGCACGTCGTCGACCGTCGCGTCGTTGGGCATGTTGATCGTCTTGCTGATCGCGCCCGAGATGAACGGCTGCGCCGCCGCCATCATGCGAATGTGCGACTCCGCCGACAGGAAGCGCTTGCCGATGCGGCCGCAGCGGTTGGCGCAGTCGAAGATCGGGTAGTGCTCCGTCTTGAGGTGCGGCGCCTGCTCGATCGTCATCGTGCCGAGGCAGTGGTCCGACGCCGCGCGGACCTGATCCTTCGAGAATCCGAGTGCGGAGAGCAGGTTGTAGCCGGCGGCGGCCAACGCCTCGTCGGTGACGCCGAGCGTGTCGCGGATGAACTCGTCGCCGAGGGTGCCCGCGTTGAAGACGAAGTTGAGATCGAACGCGCCCTGCAGCGAGCCCTCGATGCGGCTCAGCGCCTCGTCATCGAAGCCCTTGGCGCGCAACGCCTCGTGGTTCACGAAGGGTGCGTGGCGGAGCGACGCGGTCCCGCGGCAGTAGTCGACGATCGCGGCGATCTCGGACTCCGCATACCCGAGTCGGCGAAGGGTCGGCGGAATCGACTCGTTGATGATCTTGAAGTAGCCGCCGCCGGCCAGCTTCTTGAACTTCACGAGGCTGAAGTCCGGCTCGATGCCGGTCGTGTCGCAGTCCATGACGAGACCGATCGTGCCGGTCGGCGCGAGCACGGTCGCCTGCGCGTTGCGGTAGCCGTGCTTCTCGCCGAGCGCGAGCGCGCCGTCCCAGGCGCGGCGAGCGGCGGCGACCATCGGCTCCGGCGCGTGTCGCGCATCGATGCCGACGGGCAGGATGGAGAGGCCTTCGTACTCCTTCGGCTGCACGTTGTACGCCGCACGGCGGTGGTTGCGCATCACGCGCAGCATCTCCTCGCGGTTCTTCTCGAACTTCGGGAAGGGGCCGACCTCGCCGGCCAGCTCGGCGCTCGCGGCGTAGGAGAAGCCGGTCAGCATCGAGCTCAGGCAGCCGCAGAGCGCGCGACCCTCCTCGGAGTCGTAGGGCACGCCGGAGACCATCAGGAAGGTGCCGAGGTTGGCGTAGCCGAGGCCGAGCGTGCGGAAGTCGTAGCTCAACCGCGCGATCGCCTTGCTCGGGAACTGCGCCATGACGACGGCGGTCTCGAGCGTGAGCGTCCAGAGACGGCAGGCGTGCTCGAACAGGTCGATGTCGAACTCGGCCGTCTCGATGTCGGTGAACGTCATCAGGTTGAACGACGCCAGGTTGCACGCCGTGTCATCGAGGAACATGTACTCGCTGCACGGGTTCGACGCGTTGATGCGGCCGTCGTTCGGGCAGGTGTGCCACTCGTTGATCGTCGTGTCGAACTGCAACCCCGGGTCGGCGCACGACCAGGCGGCCTGCGCGACGTGCTCCCAAAGATCCTTCGCCTTGACGGTCTTGACGACCTGTCCGCTCGTGCGGCCGGTCAGCGTCCAGTCCTCGTCGCGGTCGACCGCCTCGAGGAAGGCGTTCGTGATGCGCACCGAGTTGTTGGAGTTCTGGCCGGAGACGGTCGCGTACGCCTCCGAGTTCCAGTTCGTGTCGTAGGTCGGGAATTCGATCGAGGCGAAGCCCTGCTTCGCGAGCTGCAGCGCGCGAACGATGTAGTTATCCGGGATGAGCACCTCGCGCGCCTGCTTCATGGCGAGCGCGAGCGCGGGGTTCTGCTTCGGATCGAAGCGCGCCCCGTCCTCCGAAGACGCAGCTTCTTCGGCGCCCTCTTCCGCCCCCCGATCCACACGGCATGCCTGGAGGATCAGGTTCAGGTACTTCTCGGCGAGGCGCGAGCCGGCGACCAGCGCGGCCACCTTCTGCTCCTCGGTCACCTTCCAGCTCACGAACTTCTCGATGTCCGGGTGGTCGATGTCGACGATCACCATCTTGGCGGCGCGGCGCGTGGTGCCGCCCGACTTGATGGCGCCGGCGGCGCGGTCGCCGATCTTGAGGAAGCTCATCAGGCCGCTGGAGCGACCGCCGCCGGAGAGCGGCTCGTTCTCGGCGCGCAGCGAGCTGAAGTTGGTGCCGGTGCCGGAGCCGTACTTGAACAGGCGCGCTTCGCGCGTCCAGAGGTCCATGATGCCGCCGTCGCCCACGAGATCGTCCTTGACGCTGCTGATGAAGCAGGCGTGCGGCTGCGGGCGCGAGTAGGCGTCCTTGCTCTTCTGGGTGCGGCCGGTCTCCGGGTCGGTGAAGTAGTGGCCCTGGGCGGGACCGTTGACGCCGTAGGCCCAGTGCAGGCCGGTGTTGAACCACTGCGGCGAGTTGGGCGCGGCCATCTGGTTGACGAGCATGTAGCGCATCTCGTCGTAGTAGGCGCGGGCGTCTTCCTCGGTGGTGAAGTAGCCCTCCTTCCACGCCCAGTAGGTCCAGCAGCCGGCGAGACGGTGGAAGACCTGACGGCAGTCCTTCTCCATGCCGCTTCGGTCCGCCTTCTTCTTGCCCTTCAAGGCGTCGGAGTCGGCCTCTGAGCGCCACAGCCACTCCGGCACGCCCTCCTCCTCGACCTTGCGAAGCGCCACCGGGACGCCCGCCTTGCGGAAGTACTTCTGCGCGATGACGTCGGTCGCGACCTGGCTCCAGGTGGAGGGGACGACCACGCCCTCACATTCAAAAACAACGCTTCCGTCGGGTTCGACAATGCGCGACGTGCGCTCGACGAACTCGATCCCCGCGTAGGGATCGCCCGCGACCTGAGTGAAGCGTCGATTGATTTTCATGCTCGTTCCTTCCGTACCCGCCGTACTTGCCGTTTTGTGACCCAACCGGCCTCAGGAGCCCATTTCGCGTGCCGAAACAGGCCGGGGAGGCCACCCCATATGTAGTTGCCAGGATGCTTACTTACACAATCGGTTGTGCTTTCGCAACCCTTCAGAGGCAATCTGCGTTCCTCAAAGGGGCAACGGCGAATTGTGCGGAGCGTGGGGGACAGGATCGCGACGCCGCGCCGGAAAGTGCGACGGGCGGACCTACAATGCCCCCATGCATCGGGGTTTCTGGCTGCTTCTGCTGGCTCTTCTCGCGTTTCTTTTTCTGTTCAATCAGTGCGGCGAAGCATCGGAATCGGACGCGCCCGGTCCGCAGGCTGCGCCGCAGAAAAGCGAACCCGTGAAGGTTGCGGATACGCCGAAAGTCGCCGAGGGCCCGCATTTCGTCGACATCGCCAAGGAACTGGGCCTGACCCGGATCAACTCGACCGGCGAAGAGGGCAAAAAGCAGTTCATCATGTCGGCCATCGGGCCAGGGGCGGCGCTCTTCGACGCCGACGGGGACGGGCGCCTCGACATCTACGTGCCGGACGGCACCAAGCTCATGCCGCCCTTCTACGAGAGCCTCTATGACGGCCCCGACCGGCCGCGTAACGCGCTCTACATGCAGCAGCCGGACGGCACCTTTCGCAACGAAGCGAAGGAGCGCGGCGTCGACTGCGACCGCTGGGGTTTCGGCGCCACGGCCGCGGACGTGGACAACGACGGCGACCCCGACTTGCTGGTGGCCAACTTCTCCCAGAACCGCCTCTACCTGAACGATGGGAAGGGCCGGTTCCGCGACGTGGCCGAGTTGGCGGGCATCGCGGGCGTGGCGAACAAGTGGAGCACCTGCATCGCCGTCGGCGACCTGAACCTCGACGGCCTGCCCGATCTCTACGTCGCGAACTACGCGGACATGTTCAAGTGGATTCGCGAGTCGGACAGCGTGCGTCGCAACGAGCGCCGTGAGGTGATCGATGCCGCCACGTGCGACTGGCATCGGCTCGAGGTCTACTGCGGGCCGAAGGGGCTGCCGCGCCAGCAGGACCATCTCTACTACGGAACGGGCGTCGTGGACGGCGTGCCGCGCTTCGAGGAGGTGACCAAGCAGGCCGGCGTGGCGCGGCCCGGCACGGGACAGACGCGCATGGCGCCGGGCTACGGATTCCAGGTGCTGATCGGGGACCTGTCGGCCGACGGCTGGCCGGACATCTTCGTCTCGAACGACTCGACGTACTCCTACTACTTCGAGAACAAGGGCGACGGCACGTTCCACGAGTGCGGCGAGGAGCGCGGCATCGCGGCGTCCGCGGGCGGGGACGACCTCGCGGGCATGGGCGCCGACTTCGGCGACATCAACCGCGACGGCTACTTCGACATCATCAAGACCAACTTCGCGCTCGAGACCTTCAACCTCTACATCGCCGACCTGTTCAAGGGGCGCATGGACTGGATCGAGAACTCGATGCGCAGCGGCATGGACAAGGACGTGCACGCCGCGCTCGGCTGGGGCGCGCTGCTCTTCGACTACGACCACGACGGCGATCTCGACATCTTCTTTGCCAACGGGCACGTCTATCCCGAGGTCGACCAGGTGCCGGATCTCGGCACGCGCTTCAAGCAGTACAACCAGCTCTTCCGCAACATGACGGTGGAGAACGGGGCGGGGTCGCGGCTGCGCGTGAAGCACATGACGCAGAACGCGGGGCCCGGTTTCCAGGTGCTGGAGAGCACGCGCGGCGCGTCGTTCGGCGATCTCGACGAGGACGGCGATCTCGACCTCGTGCTGCTCAACCTCAACGCGCCGCCGACGGTGCTGCGCAACGAGCGCGGAAGCAAGCAGGGGCACTGGCTGCACCTGCGGCTGATCGGCGACCCGAAGAGGGGGGTCACGCGCGACGCGTATCACACGCTGGTGAAGGTGGAGAACGCGGCGGGCACGCAGTACTTCCAGGCCAACCGTGCGCGGGGCTTCCTCGGGTCGTGCGATCCCCGGTTGCATGTCGGGCTCGGGAAGAGCAAGGGGAAGGTGAAACTGACGATTACCTGGCCGAACAAGGAGGTGCAGGTGATCGAGACCGAGGAGCTGAATCGGGTGCTGGAGGTTCGGCAGGACTCCTTGGGCGCTGGGTAGGTAGGCCGGGGGTGTGGGACTCCTTCTGCGATCGGGTTCGCGCTGAGGGGGCTGAGGGGCGCTGAGATCGCTGAGGGGCGTGGGACCGCGGGAGTCGGACGGCGAAGCGCGGCACCGGGACGTCCTGTGCCTCGGTGAGTGAAGGGGGCGATGGGTTTCTAGGCTGGAGTCCCGGGACTTCCGCTGTTGTCGATGGCGCGCGGGGGCGCGGAGGGGGCGCGGGGGGCGCGGAGAGGTGTGGGTGTTTGGGGTGGCGACTGCGGATGGGGGCGCCGGGACGGGTCTTGCTTGGGTGATTTGAGGGGGCGACGGGTCTCTAGGCTGGAGTCTCGGGACTTCTGGTGTCGTGGCGCGGTTACGATCTCGAGCATGAGGGAAACAAGTCAAAAGCGATTCGCGGGGCTCGCGACTCTGTTGATTGCGAGCGTTCCGATCCTGGGTCTAGGATGTGCGGGAACCAGCCACGAGAAGCCGAGGACGACGTCGGAGATGGTGGCGCCGGTGGATGGCGCCGTTGGTCGGCTGGCGGTTTCGGACGGACGGGACGTACTCCTGATTCCTCGCGGGGATCTCGACCGGGAGAAGCGTCGGTTTCTGGACGAGCTGAGGCAGGCGTTGTCGTCGGAGGCTTCTTCCGAGGCTCCGATGGAGGAAACGACGGCGTCGGTTCCCATGGACCGGTCGCAGCTGTCTGCCTTGGAGGCGGCCTTGGAGGGATTCGAGACGGGGGTCCAGCGTTGGCGCGTCCCCGACATCATGGAGATCGAGTCGGGGCGCGGTCTCCTGCGTATTCGGCGATGGACCGTGAACGACGATGTGTCCTTCGACGCCGAGTTGGTCGGATCGGCGTACCCCACGTACTTCACGGCCGGTCCCGGGCTGAACGAGTCCTGGGATCGATTGGTGGCAGCGGGGAAGGGCGCCTCATCCGTGATTCGGAGCGAGATCAGGACTTTCGCTCGCAGCAAGTGGGACCGTTCTCCGCTCGCGTTCACGGGTGATCGCTAGGCTGGAGTCTCGGGACTCCTGGGGTCGTCGATGGCGCGCGGGGGGCGCGGACAGGTGTGGGTGTTTGGAGGGACCGGTGCGGGGTTTGGCGTCGGGACGCCTTTCGTGCTGGGGAGTGATGGGGGGCAACGGATTGCTCGCTGCCCCTGGCCCCTAGCTCCTGGCCCCTAGCCCTCGCTCAGCTCGTCGTCGTCGCGCACCGCAGTTTGCCCTTTGCGGTGTACTTGGCGATGGCCTTGAACTCTTCTTCCTTCTGGATGTGCAGGGCGCGCATCTGCTTCGACTTCTCCTCGTCGCCGAGCAGGGCGAAGACCTTCTGCAGCAGGAAGTAGGGGGCGGGGCACTCCGGGTGACGGGCGCGCACCGCTTCGAGGCGGTCGCGCGTCTCTTCGAGCAGCGGGCGACGCTCCTCCGCGTTGCGCCGCGTGGTGTTGGCGAGCACGAGGTCGGCGAACTCGACCATGAAGAGCTGGACGCGGTCCTTGGGGGCGTCCTGCATCGCCTTGCGATAGTACGCGAGCGTCTTCTCGGCCCGCTCCGGCTCGCGCAGGGCCATGCGGTACTGCAGACGCCCGTGCGCGTGGGTGATCTTGAGCGACCGGGCATCGGGCGGGAGCTTCGCGAGCTGCGCCTGCGCCTCCTCGATGCGGCCATCGAGCAGGTGGAACATGGCGATCTCCGCCATGTGGTCGTTCACTCTGTCGGTGTTGCCGCGCGCTTTCTGGTACTCGATGCACTTCTCGATGTGGCGAATCGCACCGCGGATGTTGCCGACGCCCTCCGAGATGATCGCGCCGATCTCATGCAGCTGCATGCGACGCGGATGGTCCGCGGACAGGTTCTTGTCCGCCTCCAGGAGGAATCGGTCCGCTTCCTCGTAGCGGGCGTACTGCGTGACCACGAGCGCATAGTCGAGCGAAGCGAGGGAGTAGGCGGTCCTCACGTTGCGCCGCAACTCCATCGACTCGTAGCGCTCGTAGAGCTCGGGCTTGGCGTCCCACGCGCGCTTGAACTGCAGGAACGCGCCCTGCGTGTCCGCGCGGCAGCTCGACGCCAGTCCCATCAGGTAGAAGCGCAGCGGGCTCTGGAAGAGCATGCCCGCCTCCTTGATCAGCGGACCCTGCAGCGCCTCGGCCTCCTTGACGAGCTGCTCGCGCCGCCGCGGGTCGCGCTCCTGCACCGCCTTGGAGAAGATCGTAATTGCCTGGAAGGTGTGGCCGCGCCAGTCCTTGGGGTTGAGACGCCGCGCATTCGCGAAGCAGCTGATCGCCTCGTCGAACTGACCGGCGTGCTGGAACTCGATGCCCTTCTTCAGGTAGCCGAGGAACGCGTCCTGCTGCGCCGAGGCCATCGATGCGAGCAGGAGCACGGCCGGAACCGCGCGGCGGAGCGGAAGCGGGCTACGGCAGATCACTGTATTGGACGATGCGGAAGCCGACGTTGTTCGCGCAGGTCAGCGCGAAGCGCCCCGTGTCGGTGTTGCGCAGCGCGACGCCGAGCGTACGGCGGCCCGGCGCCTCGAAGGTCGATAGCGGCGTGATCGTGCCGGCGAGGCTGGTGAGCGTGATGGTCGACGGCGAGTTCGTGTAGACGAGGAACCCGATGTCGGCCGCCATGCCGCCGACCTCGAAGCCGGTCGCGAAGATCGGCGTGCCCTCGACGGGCAGCGTCGGGTTGGCGACCGAGTAGGTGCGGATGTCGTTTTGCCCCGAAGCGTAGAGCGTGCCGGTGAGGTCGAGCGCCAGCGCCGCGGGGAACGTGCCCGGGAAGGCGGCGGCGTTGTCGTCGAGGCCGCTGAAGCTGCCGGTGAGCGCCTGCAGGTCGCCGGTGAGCGTCACGCCGGGGTTGGGCAGGAACTCGACCGTGAAGGTCGCGAGGCGCAGGTCATCGCCCTGCGCGACGACGCAGTAGGCGGCCGTCGGCAGCCGCAGCTTCACGTCGATGAAGTTGTCGATCGTCGCGTCGGTGGTGGGGGGCAGCGCCGCCCAGGTGCCGGGCGAGCCGGGCGTGATGAGGCCGGCGCCGAGCTCGCTGCCGCCGGTCGCCACGAGGAAGACGTTGGCGCCGCCGTCCACGTCGCCGCCGTTGCCGTTGGGCGTGCCGTCGGCGGCGATGGCGCCGGTGCCGGGCACGAATGCGTCGGAGAGATCGGCCGACGACGAGGTCGCCAGCGTGATGAGGTCGGCGATGTTGAACACCGTGACCGCGTTCGTGGCGCCGGTGCCGATGGCGACGCAGACCAAAAACGCGTTGTCGATGACCGCGACGTCGTCGACGCGCCCGCCGGCGATCGACGCGGCTGCATCGGAGAGCACGTCGTCGTCGATGGTGGTGATGAAGTCCGTCGCGCTCACCGTGGACGGCTCGCTGACGTCGACCATGTGCACCCCGTCGACGCCGGCCGCGAGAAAGGCGTACGACTCGCCCGCGATCGTCGCGACGGCGATGTTGCGGACGTCTCCCGTCACGCCTTGTGCGGAGCCGAGGAAGGCGACCTCGACCGGCTCGAACGCGCCGGGGATGCCCCCCGGGTCCTCGCCCCCGTCCGGGTCCTCGAAGGCCGAGGCCGGAAAGACCGAAAACAGGTCGCCGATGTTGCCGTTGCAGCCGACCAGGCCGACGACGAGAAGAAGAGCGAGTCCGCGAAGCATGGGTGTAAGACGCCTATCTTACGTTCGGCCGTCCGCGCGGGCTTCTTTCATCCCCGATCCCTTGCCTTCAACGGCCCACGCGTTACCTTCTGGGACTCCCGACGGTGGCTGTAGCTCAGTTGGTTAGAGCACCAGATTGTGGTTCTGGGGGTCGGGGGTTCGAATCCCCTCAGTCACCCCAAAAAAGCAAAGCCCGCCGAAAGGCGGGTTTTGTTTTGGGCGGGCCGGGGGCTGGGGGCCGGGGGGCGGGGGGGGGGGGCGGGGAATGTCCCCCGGCCCCCCCCCCCCGCGCCCCC
>JBCDBY010000164.1:0-10063 GCA_039182715.1 Planctomycetota bacterium | reverse complement strand
GGTCAAACCGGTGCCGATGGCCCAGACCGGCTCGTAGGCGATCGTGATCGCGTGGGCGCGGTCGCCGTTGACCCCCTCGAGGCCGCCGGCGAGCTGGCGCGCGATGACCGCCTCCATCTGGCCCGCGTCGCGCTCCTCGAGCGTCTCGCCGACGCAGAGGATCGGCAGGATGTCGTGTCCCAGCGCGGCGAGCAGCTTGCGGTTCACGAAGACGTCCTCCTCGCCGAGGATCTGGCGCCGCTCCGAGTGACCGCACAGCACGCGGGTGGCGCCGGCGTCGAGCAGCATGGGGGGGCTGATCTCGCCGGTGAAGGCGCCGCCGTCCTCCGGGTAGAGGTTCTGCGCGCCCACGTCGATATCGCTGTCGGCGACCGCGGCGACCACCTCACCGATGGAGGTGAACGTCGGGAAGATGGCGACGTCGATGCCCTCGAGCGGCTGCGGGAGGCCGTGGACCAGCGCCGCGGCCAGTTCGTGCGCCTCGGCGCGGTTGAGGTTCATCTTCCAGTTGCCGGCGATGAGGGGGTGCATGGGGGACAGGTTAGCGCGAGTTGGTTCTGACCGCACCTTCGAGGGGGGGGAGGGGGCGGAGGCGCGGGGAGATGGCGCGCGGGGGCGCGGAGGCACCGCGGAAACGCGGAGGGTCGCTGATCCACCGGAGCCCCCCTGTTCCATTCCATCGGAAGGACGCCGGACGCCACGATGAATCAAGGGGGGACTCAGGGAGTCCTCCGCGCCTCCGCGAAGCCTCCGCGAAGCCTCCGCGCTTCCGCGCGACATTCCTCCGCGCCTCTCCGCGCCCTCCGCGTCTCTGCCGCTAGACGATTGAGTAGCTCGAACGCCGCAGGACGTCGTGGATCGCGGACAGGTCCGGGATCAGCGCCTCCAATTCCTCGGGGCGGATCGCCTGGCCGGCGTCGGAGAGCGCGCGCTCCGGCTCGGGGTGCATCTCCAGCATGACGCCGTGGGCGCCCGCGGCGATGGCGGCCCGCGCCATGGCCGGCACGAGGTTCTCGCGACCGGTGCCGTGGCTCGGGTCGACGATGATCGGCAGGTGCGAGAGCCGTCGAATGAGCGGCACGCAGGAGAGGTCGAGGTGGTTGCGGACGGCGTTGTCGAAGGAGACCAGCCCGCGCTCGCACAGGATGACCTGGCCGTTGCCCGCGTTGAGGATGTACTCGGCGGCGCAGAGCCACTCGGTCACGGTCGCGGCGCGGCCACGCTTGAGCAGAATCGGTCGCCCGGTCTTGGCCGCCGCCTCGAGCAGCGGGAAGTTCTGCATGTTGCGCGTGCCGATCTGGATCAGCGCCGCGTGGCGCGCGATCAGATCGACGTGGCGCGTATCCATCGCCTCGGTGACGATCGGCAGGCCGACCTCCGCGCCGGCGTGGGCCAACAGGCGCAGGCCCTTCTCGCCGAGCCCGCGGAAGTGGTACGGCGTGGTGCGGGGCTTGAAGGCGCCGCCGCGCAGCAGGTGCGCGCCCGCCTTCTTCGCGGCGCGCGCCGCGGCGAAGACGACCTCCTCGTGCTCGACCGCGCAGGGGCCGGCGATGATCGTCAGGTTCGGGCCGCCGATCTCGACGCCATCGACGTCGATCACCGTGTCGCCCGCCCGCGTCTCGCGCGCGGCGAGGCGGTAGGGGCGGCGCAGCGGAACGACCTTCTCGACGCCGGGGAAGGAGTCGAGCGCGACGTCACGCAGCCGATCCTCGTCGCCGACGATGCCGATGACGATTCGGTGGTGGCCTTCGGAGACCTGCACCGAGAGTCCCGCGTCCTCGACGGCGCGGACGACGCGATTGCGTTCCTCCGGGGTGCAGCCTGCGCGCAACACGACGAACATGTGTCAAATAGTACGTCGGCGGGCCAGATTGGGATTTGAGACGGCCGGGGGCTGGGAGCCGGGAGCTGGGGGCGCGGACGTTTTGGGTCAGGATGTGGAACGTCCGTCGTTCCTCGTTAAACGGCCCCCTCCGAGCTCCCCTCCGAGCGTTCTGCCTGCTCCCGCTCGTGCAGCAGCATGTCGGCCAGACGACCGTAATCCTTCGCTCCCTTCGACGTCGGGAAGCTGAAGGTGATCGGTGCCTTGACCATCGGAGCGCGCACCAGGTTGGCGTCGGTCCGCACCTGCGGCAGCACGCGGTCCTGCAGGCCTCCCTGCACCGCGTTCATGATCTCGCCCGCGACTTTGATGCGTCCGTCGATCTTGGTGGGCAGGAAGCGCAGCTCGACGCCGCGATTGAGGCGGCTGCGAATGAGCGCGACGGTGTTCGTCAGATCCGAGATCGCCTTGAGCGAGTAGGCCTGCGCCTCGATGGGCACGATCGCCTCCTCGCAGCAGACGAGCGCGTTCACGGTGACCAGGCTGAGGTTGGGCGGGCAGTCGAACAGGATGAAGTCGAAGTCGCCGTAGATCAGCTCGAGCTTGCGCTCCAGGATCGTCTCGCGCAGGAACGCGTCGAAGATCTTGATCTCCACGCCGGCCAGGCGCGGCCGCGCCGGAATGCAGTAGAGCCCCGGGAACCGCGTTTCGCGAATGACCGCCTCGGCCGTCATGTCGTCGTCGACGAACAGCTCCTCGACCGAACGGTCGGCGTCGCCAAGCTCGATCCCGAGCGACTCCGTCAGGTTGGCCTGCGGGTCGAGGTCGATCGTGAGGACGCGCCGACCGCGTCCGACGAGCGCACCGGCGAGGTTGAAGGAGGTCGTCGTCTTGCCGACGCCACCCTTCTGGTTCACGACCGCGATCCGTCGCCGCACCTCGCCCTTGGAGAGATCGACGATCCGCCGCGCCTCCTCGAAGTCGTAGATGCGGTGGTTGGCCGGGTTGCGCCGCGCGGTCGGGATCCGGCCCTCCTCTTCCCACGTGCGCAGCTCGCGGCTCTCGACGCCGGCCATGCGAGCGACGTCACTGATGGTGAAATGGGGCTTTATCTTGCGGATCACTGCTCGTTATCCTACGAGATCGTGTGGTTCCCGGCAATCGGAGCCCCAATCCCCGCTGGCTCCGGGCCGAACTTCGTAAGCCTCGTTCAGGCAAAGAGTTGCGCCGATTGGCGCCCACCGGTTATCTCTCTTGTGCGAAATCGCTCAATCGGAGTCGTTCCAGACTCCTGAGAGAACCGTTCTGTGCCCACATTCATCGTGATCGAAGAGGGGGACACGAAAACCCTCACCATCGACAAGACGGAGGTCGTCGTCGGCCGCTCGTCGTCCACCGAGATTCCCGTCAAGGACATCCGTGTATCCCGCCGCCATTGCACCTTCCTGACGGAAGAGGGGCAGACGGTGGTGCGCGACCTCGGCAGCCAGAACGGCACCCTGGTCAACGGCGCGCTGGTGGAGACCAAGCCGCTCAAGCCGGGCGACATGGTCGAGGTCGGCTCCATCAAGATCTACTTCGAGCAGCTCGTCACGGAGGGCGAAGAGAACGAGGCGACCTGGGGCGGCGTCGGTTCCGGCGCGCTCTACCAGGCGCCGCTGCCCTCGGAGAGCGACCGCCTCGAGCGACTCCAGCGCATCGCGAGCGCGCTCAACTCCGAGATGGATCTCGATCGCATCCTCGACATCATCATGGACCACGTCGTCGAGATGGTGCAGGCGGAGCGCGGCTTCCTCGTGCTCATCGAGGACGGCAAGATGGAGGTCGCCGTGGCGCGCAACTTCCAGAAGGAAGACGTCATGAACCCGGAGGTCGGCTTCTCGCGGTCGATCGCCGAGCAGGTGGCGCGCAGCGGCGAACCGGTGCTGACGGTCGATGCGACCAGCGACAACCGCTTCGTCACCTACGCGAGCATCCATGAGATCGCGCCGCGTTCGGTCATGTGCCTCCCGTTCAAGGAGAAGACCGGGCTGACGGTCGGCGTGGTCTACATCGACAACCGCATCGCGCGCGGCGTCTTCGGCCAGGACCACCTGCGCATGCTGGCGAGCTTCGCCGATCTTGCGGCGGGCGCGATTCACCGCGCGCAACTCGCCCGCGAGCGCGAGCAGCTGCTGGCGCGTCTCAATGCGGCGCTGGCGGAGCTCAAGAACAAGTACGAGGAGCAGGGCGGTCGTCTGCAGCAGATGCAGCGCGCCCTCGAGCAGCGCCAGGACGAACTCGAGACCAAGTACTCGTACACCGCCATCATCGGCGAGAGCGAGGCCATGCGGCGTGTTTTCAAGCTGCTCGACAAGGTGGTCGAGAGCGAGGAGGCGGTGCTCATCGAGGGCGAGAACGGCACCGGCAAGGAGCTCATCGCGCGCGCCATCCACTACCAGGGTCCGCGCCAGAAGGAGGCCTTCGTCGCCGAGAACGTCGCGGCCATTCCGGAGACGCTCATCGAGAGCGAGCTCTTCGGCCACGTGCGCGGTGCGTTCACCGGCGCTGATCGCGACAAGGCGGGTCTCTTCGAAACGGCCAACGGCGGCACGCTCTTCCTCGATGAGGTGGGCGACATGTCGCCCGACCTGCAGAAGAAGCTGCTGCGCGTCCTGCAGGAGCGCGAGGTGCGGCGCGTGGGCGGCAAGAAGACCATCAAGGTCGACGTGCGCATCATCTCCGCGACCAACCGCAACCTGCGCAAGATGGTCGACGACGGCGAGTTCCGCGAGGACCTCTTCTACCGTCTGAAGATCCTGTCGATCGGCCTGCCGCCGCTGCGCGAGCGCAAGGGCGACCTGCCGCTGCTCGTGACGCACTTCTTCAAGTCGTTCGCACCGTCGGGGCAGAAGCCGAAGCAGATCACGCCGCGCGCGCTCGCGCAGATGGAGGGCTACGACTGGCCCGGTAACATCCGCGAGCTGGAGAACGAGACCAAACGGCTCATCGCCGTCGCGGGCGACGTGATCCACGAGGAGGACCTTTCCGATCAGGTCCGCCGCGGCCCGAGCGGCTACGCCGGCCCCGACAACTCGCCGGACGAGGTGCGCAACCTGGAGCGGCTCGTCGAGTCCGTCGAGGTCGAGGAGATCCGCAAGGCGCTCATGATCACGAAGGGCAACAAGACGAAAGCGGCCGACGCGCTCGGGATCTCGCGATTCACGCTGCAGCGGAAGATGGAGAAGTACCACCTGCAGTAGTTGGACGTTCGACGTGCGACGTTCGACGTCCGAGAGGGCGGTGGGAAGTCGGGGGAGGTGATTCGGCGGATCGGGGCGCGTTGGACGCTGAGGCAGGCTTTCCGGGCTTACGTCGAACGTCCCACGTCGAACGTCAAACGTGCCGCGCCTCGCGATTACACTGACGGGATGGCTCGCCTAACGCTCTGCCTTTTCGCATGCGCAACGCCCCTCCTCGCGGACACGCTCTTTCTCGCCGCGAACGGGAAGCCGGTCGTCAAGGACGTGATGGTGGTCGAGGAGGACGGATCCAAGATCTACTACCTCGACAAGTCGCTCAAGCGGCGCGCCTACGGCAAGAAGATGATCGGGCGCGTCGAGAAGAAGCGCACCGACATCCACGACTACGTCGAGCGGCGCGACGCGCTGACCGATGCGGCGGGCGCCATCACCCTCGCGAAGTGGGCGAAGAAGAAGCGCTTCCACAAGACTGTCGTCGCGGCCACCTACGAGCAGGCGCTCTCGTTCGACAAGGACAACGCCGAGGCGAACGAGTTTCTCGGCAACGTGCAGTACGAGGGCGAGTGGATGACCCCGGCCGAGCGGCAGAAGCGGCTCGAGGCCGAGGAGGAAGCGGCCATGCGCGAGCAGGGCCTCGTGCCCTATAAGGGCGAGTGGGTCACGCCGGAAGACAAGGCCAATCTCGAGAAGGGCCTCGTCAAGCACGACGGCAAGTGGATGACGCCGGACCAGAAGAAGGAGGCCGAAGGCTTCGTCAAGTTCGGCGGCAAGTGGGTCAAGAAGGACGAGCTCGAGATCCAGAAGCTGATCGGCCCGGCCAAGCGCGCGACCGGTCTCGGCGAGCGGCTGCAGGTCGAGATGACCGACAACTACGCGCTGCTCGGCGATCTGCCGCCCAACCAGATGCAGATCCTCGGCAAGACGATGGAGAAGCTCTACGCCGAGTGGGTCAAGGTCTTCCCGAGCGCGCGCGACAACCGCAACCTGCTGCTCGGCAAGCAGCGCATCTACGTCTTCCGGAAGGCGCGTCCGTACACCAAG
Source organism: Planctomycetota bacterium (assembly GCA_039182715.1). Classification (GTDB taxonomy): domain Bacteria; phylum Planctomycetota; class PLA2; order PLA2; family PLA2; genus JBCDBY01. The sequence continues at coordinate 3,958 of JBCDBY010000164.1, read as the reverse complement.
CTCTGCAAGTGGGTCTTCGACGAGAAGAAGAAGTCGGGCGACTACTCGAAGGACGAGCTGAAGGTCGAGAAGGCGCGCATGAAGCTCGCGCAGCGCGAGACCTCGTTCTGGGAGGTGCAGCTGCGGCGCATGCCGGAAGGCGGCAGCGGCTACGGGAGCATCGTCGAGGAGGTCGTCTCCGGCCACGTGCAGATGCCCGACCCGTTCGAGGGGCTCAAGGGCCATGTGGTGCACTTCGGCTCCAATGTGCTCGCGACCCGGCACGAATCGGTCCGGCTCCCGACCTGGTGGCTGAACGAGGCGCTCGCCTACTACTTCGAGATCAAGGTCTGCGGCGCGGCCCAGACCTTTTCGACCAGCGTCGGCGGCGGGGGCGGCTACGCCCAGGGCGGCGGCGAGATCGAGGGCGAGAAGAACCCCTGGCTCGAGTCCTCGAACTGGCAGGGCAAGCTCCTCCAGATGGCGCGCGCCAACGGCGACCCGAAGCTCGAACGCTTCAAGGGTAAGGACCTGTTCGACCCCAAGAACCGCCTCACGCCCGAGGAACTCGCCAAGGGTTGGAGCGTGGTGACCTTCCTGATCCTCGACGACGCCAAGAAGTTCGCGGCGTTCTTCGCCGACGCCAAGAACGGCAGCGGCGGCCCTGTCGAGCGCGAGGTGGCCGCGGTGCTCAAGCACTACGGGAGCTACCGCGAGATCGAGAAGCGCTGGAAGGCGTATGCGCTGAACAATTTCCGGATCCCGCGTTGACGGGGTGGCCGGGGGCTGGGGGCCGGGGGCGTGAGCGGGCTTGAGTGCCTGGCCTTCTGCGTCCGTTTCGCGGTTCTCAGGCGCTAAACTGTTGCTGTGCGCCGTTGCCTGATCGTCCTCCTCGCCGCTTCGTGCCTGTTCGCGGATGACGCGGCGCGGCCGAAGGTGTTTTTCCGGTCGCCGGACAAGGCGACGGAGAAGCGCATCGAGGTCGAGCTGCTGCGCGGCGACGGCATCGGGGCGGGCACCGTGGACCGGCGGGCGTTGGCCCGGGCGGAGCTCGAGGTGCTCGACGCCTGGGCCGTTCCCTATCTCGTGCGCGCGCTCGCGGGCCGGCGCGCCGACGGCGCCCACACCGTTCGGATGAATGCGGCCGCCACGCTGGCGCGCATCCTCGATCCGCGTGCGCTGCCGGCGCTGCGCACCGCGGCGGTGAAGGACAAGGACCGCTGGGTGCGACGGACCGCGACGCTCGGCCTCGGCCTGTTCGAGGAGCCGACCGACGTCGTCCTCTTCGCCGGCATGCTCGACCGCAAGCCGATCAAGCGCCGCGACGCCGCGGCCGCGCTCGCGCTCGGCAAGATCAACTCGCCCACGGCGACCAATGCGCTGCGCGCGCGCCTCGTCAAGCCGCCCGATGACAAGCACCTCATCGCGGGCAAGCTGCTCGCCTGCTCGATCCGCACCGCCGACGCGCCGATCGACGCCTACCTGCGTCACAAGGATCGGCTCGTCCAGCGCGTCGCCGCCGCTTGCCTGCAGGTGCGGCCGCTCGCACCCGCCGACGCGCCGCGACTGCTCAAGGTGATCGAGCGCTGCCGCTACCGCGAGGTGCGCGCGCTGCTCTTCGACGCGCTAGCGCGCATCGAGGGCCGCACGCCCTTCATCCGGGCGGCGCTCATCGACTGCGCGGTGAAGAAGAAGTACAAGGCCGAGGCGCGCATCGCCGCGCTCAACGGCCTCGCCTACGAGTGGAACGAGCGCTCCAGCTTCGACCGCCTCAACAAGTTCTACCGCTCGATCCGCGGGCGAAACGACCCGGTGCTGGCCGCGCTCATGTTCGCCATGGTGCGCACCGGCCACCCCGAGGCGGTCGACACGATGCTGCGCGTGCTCCGTACCGGGTCGCCCTTCGTGCGCTTCTACGCCACGGCGTCGCTCTTCCATCTCGTCGCGCTCGGCCCCGAAAAGCACCCGCGCGAGGGCGAGATCACCAGCGCCATTGCGCAGCAGCGTTCGCGCTCGCAGGACGCGCAGCTGCTGGCGCTGATCGATCTCGTCGGCCGGTGGCAGCTGCAGCCGGAGGAGGTCCAGGACCGCCGCAAGCTCGCGCGGGAGGGATTCGCGCGCATCGGCGATCCCAAGGACCTGCACCTGTTCGATCGCACCCGCGAGGACCGCGCCTGGGTGATCGTCAACCGGATGGTGCCCCTGATCCTCGATCTCGACGAGCTGCTGGGTGCCAACGCCAATCCGGAGACCGGCGAGAAGCCGCAGCCCAAGCCCGGCTCCGACGGCAAGAACGAGCGCGGCACGGAGGAGGAACTCGACCTTCTCAGCTTCCTCGAGGAGCGGCCGTACTACGTTCCGGAGGACCTCGGTTGAGCGCGCGGCAGGAGGACTTCGTCTACGCCGAGCACGTCCTGCGGCGCGGCTTCGCGACCGAGGAGCAGGTGCAGGAATGCCTCGAGCTGCTCAGCCGCGTCCGCACCGAGATGGAGCTCGACGAAACGCTCGAAGGCGTACTGCTCAAGAAGGGCTACCTCGCGCCGGCGCAGGCCGCGGTCATCAACCAGACGATCAACCCCGAGGAGGCGGGCCGCTCGCGCAACCAGATCGAGGGCTACCGCCTGCTGGCGCGTCTCGGCAGCGGCGCGATGGGTTCGGTCTACAAGGCGCGCCACGTCAAGCTCGACATTCTCGTCGCGCTCAAGGTGCTGCGCGTCGAGCTGGCCAAGTCGAGGACGCAGGTGGAGCGGCTCAAGCGCGAGGCGCAGCTCGCCGCGCGCCTGAGCCACGAGAACATCGTGCGCAGCCTCGACGTGGGGGAGTCGAACGGCTTCCACTACTTCGCGATGGAGTTCGTGGACGGCCCGACCGCCCGCAGCCTCATTCGCGAAACGCGCATGAAGGAGAAGGACGCGCTCAAGATCGTCCTCAACGTCGCGCGCGGCCTCGAGCATGCGCACGCCGCCGGCGTCATTCATCGCGACGTCAAGCCGGCCAACATCATGCTCTCGAAGGACGGGCGCGTGAAGCTGGGCGACTTCGGACTTGCGCGCGGCCAGGGGCCGAGCGAGCTGACGCTGGAGCACGCCGCGATCGGGACGCCGCAGTACCTGGCGCCCGAGCAGGCGGCCAGCGCGGCCAACGCGACGCCGCGCTCCGATCTCTACTCGCTGGGCGCCACGCTCTATCACCTCGTCACGGGCCAGCCGCCGTTCTCCGGCGAGAACCTCGCGGAGATCTTCGGCAAGGTGCTGCGCTCGGAGTTCGAGCCGCCCGAAGCGGTCGTCGACGACCTTTCGGTCGATACGCTCTACCTCATTCACCGGCTCATGCGGCCCAACCCCAAGGACCGCTACGCCAATGCGACCGAGCTGATCGTCGACCTCGAAAAGTCGCTGAACGGCCAGCGCATCGCGCCGTCGGATTTCAAGGGCGACTACCAGTCGTTCCTCGACGCACGCAAGCGCAAGCGCGGCGCCATCGCGGCCGCCGCCATGGTCGTCATCCTGCTCTCCGCCTGGTTCACGCTGTCGACCATCGCGAAGAGCCGCGAGCGCCAGGAACAGCTCGAAACCTGTCGGGTGCTCAATGACCGGGGCGACGGCGAGCTCGACGCGCTCTCCACGCTCGCCGAGCTGGAGGCGAAGCGCGCCGAGCTCGTCGGCGCGCGCGCCGAGGGTGACGCGTGCGACGAGGGCCTGCTCGCCGACCTCGACAAACGGATCGGCCTGCTGGGGATCGATCTCGAACGCGTGCGCATCGCCGACGACGTGCTCGCACGCGCGCGGGCGAACGAACCCAACTATCGCGTGCTGCTCGGCGAGGCGGAGCCGATCCGCCCGGTGCTGCGCGGGGCGGCCCAGCGCTGCGAGTACGTACGCAACGAGATCCGGCGCATCTCCGACCGCGCCGCCCACGACGCCTACCGCGCCGTCTACACCGAGCGCGCGTACGAGAGTGTCGACGCCGCCATCGAGGC
>JBCDBY010000163.1:0-10100 GCA_039182715.1 Planctomycetota bacterium | reverse complement strand
GCCCGACCATCAACGTCGCGGGCTCGGTCGCCTGCTCGTACTCGAGACCTTGCGGCGGTTTCGCGCGCTGGGAGCGAACCGCGCGTATCTCACGACCGGCTCCGAGAACCGCCGCGCGATCGCTCTCTACAGGCGGATCGGCTTCCTTCCCGCGCCCCGGGACGATCCGGAAGCGCGCGCATGGGAGGCCCTGGCAGACCACACCAAGTGAGCTACCTGGTGCGGGATTGCGGTGGCCGGTCGGACCACGCACGGCCCGACTTGCCCGCTTCGAACCCGACCTCGAAGAGCTGTTGCATATAGGCCGGGTCGAACGGCTCCTTCGGCACGAGCGCGAAGTCGTCGGGAATCGCCGTGACCCGGAACGCGACGTCGTCCCGAACGCAGGTGTCGTGAATGCGGTAGAGGTCGCCGATCCCTTGCGTGCGGAGGAGCGAGTCGATGCTGACCGCCGCGATCTTCAGCAGCTTGCGGTCGACCGGCTCGTAGTCCGGCCGCAGGCGCGAGTTGCGCACCACCCATGCGGTCGGCCGCCCCTGGACGCGCAGCTTCTTCAGAACGGAGGGCCAGTCGATGGCCGTCGGGTAGAGAAACACCTGCGTCGTGGTGCCCCCGTCCGCGTGCATCTCGTCGTAGCGCTGGCCATTCGCTTCCACTTCGAACATCACGGGCGGGAACGCGCCGGGGATCGACGCCGACGCCAGCATGATGCGGCGGATGAGTTCGAAGCGCTCCGGCCGGTCGGTCCTCGCGATGTCGGTGATGTCCCAGAGCATCGACTTGCGCGCGTCGAGGTTGGTCGTGCCCAACAGCAGCACCCGACCGCGGCGCCCCTCGGCGGCGATCGCGTCTACCACCTCCTCGGTGACGTACTGCTCGATCTTTGCCTTCAGCCCGTCGACCTTGGCGATCGAATCGCTGCTCAGCGCGGCGAGCAGCCCCTTGGCCTGGAGCAGGTCCGCCGTCGTCAGGGTCGTGTAGACCTCCTTGATGACGTGGTCGTAGTCGGAGCCGAGGAACGCGAACGGCGCCGTCAGCGCTCCGGTACTGATGCCGGTCACGATCACGAAGTCCGGCCGTTTGCCCGACGCGGTCCAGCCGCAAAGCAGTCCCGCGCCATAGGCGCCGTTCGCACCTCCGCCCGAGATCGCGAGATAGTGGTGCTCGGCGTCGGCCAGCGCCGGGTGCCTCTCCCGCATGCGCTCGGCCGGCATGGACGACCACTCGTTCCAGATGCTCTCGTTGCCCGCGGCATACTCACGCACGCCATCCATGCCCGGGATCTGGGCGGACTGGAACAGTTCCGCCGGGAGCGGGTTCCGCTTGGGTGTGCCGGCGCACGCCGCCACCACCACGAGAAGAGTCAGGAACCGGAACCGTCGCGTCATGCCCATGCGGGGCCTCCCTTCCATCCGCAACCTACGGATGGCGAAGCCCGGTCGCAACCTACCCTCCGAAAATCACGTCCAGGACATCGCTGACACGGCTCTTCTTCTCGAGCACGTCGGGGTTGTACAACTCGGTGAACCCGCAGCTTCGGCAGGTCACCGCAATGAAGCGGTTGTGCTGGATGTCGAAGAGCTTGGAAAGCCCGGTTCCGGTCGTGGCGATCCGTTTCGTCGTGGCCCCCCGCTCGTTGCACTTCGGGCAGCGGAAGCGGGAGGCAATCTGGGCGTCGAGGTCCATACGGGCACTCTACCCGCGTGGCCGGCCCCCTATTCGCTCAACCCTGTCGCCGCACCATCTCCTCGATCCAGATCGGCGCGAAGGGCGAAGTGCAGCCCTTCGAGGTCGGGTAGTCGCGGAAGACGCCCAGGGACTCGCCGATCTCCATCGCGCGGGCCCGCAGATCGGGATGATGAATGCCGATGCCGGCGAGGGCGGCGTTCATGGTCCATTGCGGCAGCGGATCGGCGTCGGCCATCTCCGACTCGATCCGGTCCAGCAGGCTCGACGGATCCAGGCCCTCGGCGTCTTTCGACACGCGCTCGGCGGTCAGGTCCCAGCATGCTCGCGCTGCCATCGGGTGATCGTCCTGCATCCAGCGCTCGCGCAGCGCCTCCTTCTCCGGGTGCTTTCGCACCACGTACGCGATGAGCCAATCCGCCACGCGCGAGAACGCCACGGATCGCACCAGCGCGTCGACGTCGTCGCTCGACAACTGGCGCGGCTTCAGCAGCAGAATCGCAAGGAACCGGGCATCGACGTTTCCGGTGTCCCAGAGTTCCGCCGCGAGCTCCGGGTTCGCCTTGATCGTCTTTGCCAGCTTGCGGATTTCGCCGAGTTTGACCCCGTACTGATTGTCGCTTGCGCCCCATCTCACGTTTTGCGCGCGCACCTTCTCGTCGCCTTGCGCCTCGAGTTCCTGGAGTGTCTCTTCCAGCGTCATGCGCGCGATTCTACGACGGCGCCGGGGCCGGACGGGACGGTATGCTCACAGCATCGAGATCCATCGCGTCTTTGGTCTGTTCCTCCTCGCGGCTCTGACCGTCTCCTGCCGCGGCGGTCTCCACCGCAAGGGCGAGAAGATGTGGAGCGTGCAGGCGCAGTACGGCGAGCCCATTCCCGGCGACTCCATTTCCGGGAAGGTGAGCGGTACCGCGCCGACGGCGGGCGTCGGGCTCTATCACCACTGGTACGTCGCCGACCGGCTCGCGCTCGGCGTGGGCGTTACGCCGACGCTCTACTTCGAAGACGATCGCACGATCTTCGGCGGTGAGTTCAACGGGCAGGTCCGCTGGCACTTCTACGAGTACCGCAAGCTCGGCTTCTTCCTCGATCTCCAGGGTGGGTTTCTCGTCGCCACCGACGACGTTCCGACCGGCGGCACGCCGTGGAACTTCGCCTACGGCGCGGGCCCCGGCTTCGAGGTCGCTCTCGACGACGGCTGGCGCGTCCTCGGGGGCGCTCTGTTCCACCACTTCTCCAATGGGAAGGGACTCGGCATCGACACGGACGCGAACCCAAGCCAGAACGAGATCCGCTTCTGGCTGGGTTTCGGTTCGACCTGGTAGGAGCCGAGCCATGCGCCCACCGAGGAAACACTCGAGTGCTGCGTGGCGGCGCAGTTTCGGGTTACGGAACAAGCTCGCCATGCCCGCTTGAGCGATCATCGCGACCCGAGGTTCAAGGCTGACCCGAGGGCGAGACTCCGTTTTGACACGCGGATGACGACGGCGTGACCGCGGGCGGCGAATTCTCTTGCCATGCGAATCGCCGCCACGCTCCTGTTTCTGCTCGCGCCCTGCTTCGCCGACGACGCCGATCTCGACGCGCTGATCGACAAGCTCTTCTCGCCCGACGCGAACGTGCGGGCCGAAGCGCGTGCCATCATCGCCGCGCGCAAGGACGTGGACGTCGCCAAGCTGCTGGCTAAGCTCGAGGCGCGACGCACGGACCGTCCCGTGCTCCGCGTCTACGACATCTCCGATCTCGCGACGACGCCGAAGGAGCGTAAGTACCTGGTGCTGCAGCTACGGTCGGCCGCGGGCAAAGCGGAGCGGTTTCGGCTCGACCCCGATCGCAGCGTTGCGGTCGTCGTGGCGATGGCCGCCGTGCACGAGCAGTTCTCCAAGGAGCTGGACGAGCTGCGCCGCCGCCGCGCGCTGGTGATTCAGCTCGAAACGAGGGTGCTGCAGCTCCCGGAGGGCGTGAAAGAGGTTCCGGGCCACCTCGCCCCGAAAGAGCTCGCGGCGTGGATGCGCGAGCGGAAGGCAAAGCCGCTGCAGGCGCCCCATGTGATCGCCCGCAACGGCGACAAGGTCTCCATCGACATCGTGGAGAAGGTCTCCTACATCGAGGACTTCGATCTGGAAGTGGAAGGCGACACCGCGCTCCTCGATCCCGTGGTCGGGGTCCTCGAGGTCGGCACCGCCCTCCAGCTGCGGCCCGTCTTCGCCGACGATGGGTCGATTCACGTTTCGACTCGCCTGCAGCACACGAAGGCGAAGCTCCCCTTCCCGACGCTGAAAGTGCCGACCCCGATGGGCACGACGTTCGAGGTCCAGGTCCCTTCGCACGACAGCCTGTCGATCGCAGGGCGCATGATCTGTCGTCCGGGCCGCGTCACGCTGCTGCGCATCGACGAGCGAACCGTGCTTGCGATCGCGGCGTCCCGCGTGGAACTGCCGACGGGCGGAAGTCGCTAGCCGAACGCGTGGGCGACCCCCGCGGCCACGGCGCCGTACCGGAGCGCCTTGCCGACGGTCGTCAGCACGAGGAACAGGTCGAAGCGAACCCGAAGCAGCCCGGCGCCGAGGACGAGCAGGTCGCCGACGATGGGCAACCAGGCCAGCAACAGACTCCATGCGCCCCAGCGCCCGATCGCGCGGCGGGCGCGCGCGTGGCGCTCGTCGTCGCGGCGCCACCACCCGCGCTCGATGGCGACACCGATGCCGTAGACGGTGACGGCGCCCAGGACGTTGCCGATCGTCGCGACCAGCACCATGCGCGCCGCGGGATGGTCCTGGGCAACCAGGGCGGCGAGGACGCCTTCCGAGGGAAACGGGAGGATCGATCCCGCGAGGAACGCGGCCGCGAACAGACCGATCGGCCCCCAGACCTCGAAGTCGGGCACGGGTCAGACGTGCTGATCGAAGAGCACCGGATTGCCGTCCGGGTCGAGCAGGACCAGGTGCGCCGGTCCCTCGGTCGACTCGTCCGCCTCCTGCGTCAGCGCGATGCCGCCCTCCTTGAGCCGCTTCTGAATCGCGCGCACGTCGGTAAACGTCTCCAGCGGCTTGCCATCGTCGTCCCAGCCCGGGTTGAAGGTCAGCGTGTTGCGATCGAACATGCCCTGGAAGAGACCGATCTTCGTCGTGCCGTTGCGCAGGATCAACCAGTTCTGCGCCTGGTCGCCGCCGATCACTTCGAATCCGAGCGTTTCGTAGAAGGCGCGGGACGCGGCGATGTCGCGCACGGCGAGGCTGACGGAGAAGTTGCCGAGGTTCATGGGCGCCGAGCATACGCGCTGCGGTAGGCTGCGCGGGATGCAAAAGGCCTGGCTGCCGCTTCTCCTGCTCGTCGGTTGCGCATCGCCTTCGCTCGGCACGGCGGGCGAGCTCTGCCCGCTCACCGAAGGCCAACAGCGTGTCTACGAGATTCGGGATGAGCGCCAGCGCGTTGTTCGTCTCGACACCCGTCGCGTCGGGGGCGACGTCCGCCGGCTCGGCGACCAGGAGAGCGTTCCGTTCGTCTTCGTCTTCGGCACGCCGGACGGGATGGAGCATCCGACGCACAAGTGGATCTACGCCATGCCGGCCGACGGGCCGCGCGCCTTCCACTTCGACGCGCTCGGTCGATCGCTGCAGCATGATCCGCCCATTCCGCTCTTCCCCGGTTCGATCGAGAAGGGGGCCGAGTTCATCTGGATCGGCACGGTCACCGCCAACCGTGTGCCGACGCGCACGAGCGCCACGATTCGGATCGCCGGGCGCGAGACGCTCACCGTGCGGGGCACTGCGATGGAGACCGTGCGCGTGGAAACCACGTACGGCGGCGCGGACCTGGAGGTCACGCGCTGGTTCGCGCGCGACATGGGTGTCGTCCGCATGGAGATCCGCGCGGAGCCGCAGCGCCTGGAGATGGTCCTCGTCGGGCCGTGAGATTCCCCCCGGCGCACTTCGAGTCCGACGACGCGTATCGCGCGGCGCGCGTGGACACGGAGCGTTGGGCCCCGGTCGTCCACCACTTGCTCGACACCGACGCACCGCTGATCCCCGGACACAACCCGACCCATCCGACCTTCGTCGTCGGCGACCGTGTGGTGAAGTTCTTCGGACATCGCGCGACGGCGCGGGCAGCGTTCGAGGCCGAGCGCGCGGCGCAAGCGTTGATCGCGCTCGACGACGGGATCGCCGCCCCGCGCCTGCTCGACGCCGGCCCGCTGTGCGAGGGCTGGTCATACCTCGTGACGACGCGGATCGCGGGACAGGGATCGCACGTCGAACCGATGGACGCCGACGCTCTCGCGCGAGCGCTCGGCGAACAGATCCGCCGCGTCCACGCGCTCCCGCCTTCGCTGGCGATCCCGACATTCGAGTTCGACGATCTCGACGTCGTCGGGGCCGCGCATCGGAGTTCGTTGCCCGATCATCTCGCGCGGCAGGCGGCCGCCTACGTGCGCGCGCTCCCGTCGCCGGATCCCGTCTTCGTCCACGGTGACCTCGCCGCCATGCACGCCTTCGTCTCCGACGGAGCGTTCTCCGGCATCATCGATTGGGGCGACGCCATCGTCGCCGACCGCCACTACGAGCTCATCCAGCTCTACCGCTGCATGTTTGGTTGCGATCCTGCGCGGCTGCGAACCTTCCTCGACGCCTACGATTGGCCGATGACACCCGACTTCCCGCACCGCGTGCTGGGCCAAGCGCTCTATCGCCAGGCCACGGGCCTGATCCAGCACCTCGGGATGGACGTCTTCGAGCCGGTGGCGGAATCGTTCGATCTCGACTCGATGCGCACGCTGGAGGAGATGGCCGAAGCCCTGTTTTGGAGCTAGAGCTGGTTCTCCAGCGGTAGAAGCGTGAAGAACCAGTCCGCCAGGCGCTGGCCGAAGCCGCGAGCCGGCTGCGATCGCACCTTCTCCGCGTCGTGCTCCCAGTAGAGGCCTTTCTCGTCGTAGCCGACGCGCCACGCATTGTCGGGTTGCATGTGCTTCTCGATCAGTTGCGCGGTCTGTTCCGCGAGCGCCGGCGACTCGATCCAGATGCCCTTCTCCGTATTCAGATACATCGAGCGCGGATCGAGATTCAGCGATCCGATGTAGACGCGGCTGCGATCCGCCACGAAGACCTTGCTGTGCAGGCCGAGGAACTTGCCCTGGACCGGCGACGCCTCGTAGTCCGGCTTCACCGCCGCGTCCGAGCGCGCTTCGTAGAGTTCGGCGCCTACGTCGAGGATCGCGCGACGGTACTTCTTGTAGCCGCTGTTCGAGACCGGTACGTCGTTGGTGCCGAGCGCGTTGGTGAGGATGCGGATCTTCACGCCGCGTTCGACGTCTTCCCGAATGCCGTCCACACCCCACTGCTGCGGAATGAAGTAGGCGGACACGACCAGCATCTCCTCCTTCGCGGTCAGGAAGAACTCCGCATACGCCTTGGGGAACTCGCCCTTCTCCTTCGCCGGCGAGTCCGCGACGACCCGTGCCGTCCCCGGAATCAGCGCCGCCTCGATCGCCGCCAGCTCCTCGGGCCAATCCCTCCGGTCGATCGGCCGAAACGAGGCGAGACGCGGCTCCGCCTGGAGATCGCGCCGCAACCCCGCGCGAATCTCCTCCAGAGTCTCACGTTCCGCGTCTCCGTAGATGTCCGCCGTGATCACGCGCGGCCCGTTCCAGTACTCGTCGAACGAGCGTGACACGGCGCGCGTGACCGGGCCGACGGACAGGACGTCGAGATCGTTGAAGTTGAACTTCTCCTTCAGCCCGAAGTACTCGTCGCCGTGGTTGCGCCCGCCGACGATGGAGACGCGGTTGTCGGCGATGAACGCCTTGTTGTGCATGCGGTGGTTGAGCTGCCGCATGGAGAGCACGAACTCGAAGCCGGCCGCCACCCCGAGCCGGTCGCGGACCTGCCAGGGGTTGTAGACGCGAATCTCAATATTGGGGTGTCGATCGACGACGGCAACGCCGTGTTCACCGCCCTGCATTTCGAGATCGTCGACGAGGATGCGCACGCGCACGCCGCGATCGGCCGCCTGCCAGACCCGCTCGAGCAGCAGCGAGCCCGACGCGTCGCCGTGCCAGATGAAGTACTGCAGGTCGAGTGTCCGCTCCGCGTGATCGATCAGCGCGAGGCGCGCTCGCAGCGCTTCATCGTTCCGGATCAGGAGGTGAAAGCCCGACTGCTCCGTCCCGTGCGCCTCGGCGAACGCCCGCTCGAACCGGGCGAGTTCGCCCTCGGGCGCCGGTGCCTTCGCGCGCGACGGCGAGGGCATGAGATACGGCCGCTCCAAGGTGCGGCAGGAAACGAGAGTGAGCGCCAAGAGCGCGACCCGGATCATGACCGGGGAGATTACCTCAAGTTCGCCGCGGGCCGGCCGAACCGTCCCCTGCCATGTTCACCCCGAGGAAGCCGCGGGCCAAACCGCGGGCGCGCGGCCGCACGCGCCTCATCTTGACGCTACTGGCCGCGCTTTCGAGCATCTTCGCCTGGCAGCACATCCAGGGCCTCGGCCTTGGCGACCGCCCGATTGCGCGGGTCGCCAAGGACGAGGACTCGATGATCGATTAGCTACTCGCGCTCGAACAGCCAGACATACGCCTTGCGCTGCTGCGACGGGATGAGTTTGGCGAGCTGCTGCTGCACCTTCATCATCTCCATGCGCATGGCCCCCATCGGCTCCTTGTGCCCGGCGTAGACCTTCTTCTGAACGGCTAGCCACTCGTCGCTGCCGCGCTGCATGCCCTTGGTCTTTGCGCTCAGCTCCGTGGTGTATGCCCGCATCACTTCGCTGTAGCGCTTCTGGGCGTCCTTCTGCTGCGCCTTCAGGCGCGTCGCCTCGGCCTGCTCGTCTTCCGACAGCTCGCGCGCCACCGGCATCCAGAGCGAGTATCCGCCGACGAGCAGATCGAGATCGCCGTCGCCGTCGTAGTCGCACGCGTGCGGGTAGAGGCCGGAATCGGGGCGCTTCAGCTCGTCCCCGGAGCGCGGCTGCGGAGCAATCAGCGTCTCGAACGCGGCGAATGACGGCGCGCCGTTCTTGCCATTGTTTCGCGCCAGGTAGATGCCACCCGTCTTGCCCTGCATGTTGAAGGTGTCGCCAAAGGTTCCCACGACGATGTCGAGGTCGCCGTCGCCGTCCCAGTCGATGAGCTGCGGCGCGGTCATCTTGGCGGGCATCGCCCACTCCTTGCCGCCCGCCATCACCGGGATGTTCTTGCCGCTGAACTTCGGCTCCTGGTTGGTGCCTTCGTTCATCTGGCGGTAGAGGCGTCCTTCTTCGTAGCTGCCGAGGAGCAGGTCGTAGTCGCCGTCCGCGTCCCAGTCGAACGCGAGTGCGGAGATGCAGCGCAGCCGCTTCGGCGTGCCGTCGGGCATGGCGTGTCCCACCTGCTCGTGCTTGCGCGCCTCGTAGTTCCAGATACTGGAGATGAGCAGGCGCCGCCCCTGCGTGTCCTTAAGTCGCACCGGCGCGGTGAAGCCGTCCTTGCTTCCGTACGCCACGTGCGGCGAACCGTCGAAGGTGGCGGTGATGTAGTCGATGTGGCCGTCGGCGTTGAAGTCCACGAACTGTGAACCCATGCCGATGCATCACCAGTTCTGGAACTTGAGCGGCTTGCCGTCGGCCATGAGGACCGGCTTCTCGTCCGCCAGCGCCCCCATCTTCGACATCGTGACCATGCCGCGCAGGTCTCCGACGATCAGCTCCGGCTTGCCGTCCCCGTCTAGATCGTGCATCACCGGCGAGGGGTAGTAGCGGTTCTCCCCGACCGGCAGCCGCTCCGGCGCCTTGAAGCGCGGCTCCTCCTTGACCTCGTCCGCCCACGCGAACGCGCCGATCCATACGAGCATTCCTATCGTAACACGCATCGTGTTCCCTCCGTAGGTCCCCATCCTACGACACGGCGGCGGCCCGTTTCGCCCTTGTCGCGCCTGGTGATCCGCGCGAATCGCCTATGCTGCGGGGCACCATGGGGAAGAAGAAAACCGTCGTCGTCAGCGGTCCCGTCCAGGCGGGCATCACGTTTGGCACCGCGCTCGCCATCGCGATCTCGTGGAGCATGAACAAGTCGCTGCTCTGGGCGATCGTGCACGGGCTGCTCTCGTGGTTCTACGTCATCTACTACTGGATCCGCTATCACTAGCCTCGAGCGACGGCGGCCTCCGCCTTGGCCCACGCCGCGCGCAGCTCGACGCCGAGCAGATCGGGCCAGCCCGCCTTCGGGTCCGCGCGCACGAGATCGAGGTACGCCTTCTGTCGCGGCGACAGCCAGCGCGCCCCGTCCCGCACGTTCGCGTTGATGCGCGTCGCCTGGATGGGAGTGAGCGGCACGTACCGATAGTGCGTGCGGCTGAGCTGGTACTTGTTGTCCTTCACGCCGCGCACCGACTTGTCGCTGCGACGCGCGCGCTCGCCGACGATGCCCTTCGCGATGCGCT
>JBCDBY010000162.1:0-10139 GCA_039182715.1 Planctomycetota bacterium | reverse complement strand
TTCGATCAGCGCGGCGCCGGCATCCTCCTGTCGCGCGAACCGCTCCGCGGCCTGCGTGAGGAGATCGGTCTCCGCCGGTTTCACGCGGCGCAGCAGGAGCAGCGCGCCGACGAGCACGCCGGTCATCACGAGCAGGATCGGAGTCCAGTTGCGCGGCGGCGGGGGGGGCGCCTCCACCGGCAGCGGGAGCGCGCGCGTCTGCAAGGTGCGGTAGCGACCCTCCTCCGGATCCAGGTAGGCGAACGCGATCGACGGGAATTCGGTGCGCTCCGGGTCGAGCAGCGCGACGTCGTAGTGGATCGTGCGGACGCCGGCGCGCATCTCGTCGATCGTGCCGTAGAGATGGAACCCTTCGAGTCCGTCGAGTCGCGGCGCGCCCGCCTCGGCGAGGTTGCCCGCGCCCTGGATCTGCAGCGTGACGCGGAACGGCTCCGCGCGCACGACCTTCTTCACGTCGGTGCGGGCGGAGACGCGGAAGCGCCCGACCGCGCCCGTGAACGAGGCGGGGCGCCCCTCCGCCGGCCAGTCCCGCACCTCGACGACGATCGGTTCGGCGCGCACGCGCACGTCCTTCCGGTCGAGCGGCACGCGGCCGGAAATGAAGTCCTCCTCGAAGCGGGTCGCGAACGCGTAGCGCAGGACCGGCGCCGCGAGCTCGAGGCGTCCGGGCTCCGTCGGGCGCACCGTCTGCCGGAACTCGATCACGCCCTCACGCGCGTCGACGGAGACCGGATTGCCGTTGAGCGCCAGCGTCGACGCTCCTTGCGAAGGCGCGTCCAGCCACGGCGCCGTGATCTCGAAGGGGATGTCGAGTTCGCGTGCGAAGAGCTGCACGATCTTCTCGCGGAAGAACGCCTCGTCGTAGCGCACGCGCACGGTGATCTCGAACGGCTCCTGCACGAAGCAGCGCTCCTTCGACGCGCTCGCCTCGATCGACACCGAGGCGGCCAGCAGCAGCGCGGCGATCACCAGTCCCGCTCCTGTTCCGACTCCACGCGCTCCTTCTGGCGGAGCTCCATCTTTCGCCGCTCCTTCTGCGCCAGGCGGTCGGCGAGCTGGCGCACCTCGTCGGCGGACAGCGCGCGGATCTTCGGCGCCTCGGGCGGCTCCGCATCCTCCGGCTTCGGGTCGGGATCGTCCGGCAGCGGCTTCGGATTGAATTCGGGGTCGCCCGTCTTCTTCCGTTCGCGCTGAGCGGCGTCTCGCTTGCGCCGCAGGTCGTCCGCCAGCAGCCACGCGCGCTCGGCGTTGCGCCGGGAAACCTCGTCGCCCGATACCGCCTCGCTCTGCCACGCCACGCCCGCGCGCTCGGCAAGGCGCACCGCGAAGTCGAGCGCGAACGGCTCCGACCCGGCGTCCTCCGCCTGCCGGCCCGCCTGCTTCGCCTGGGCGAAGAGCAGGTGTCCCCGCAGCGCGTCCACATCCTCGCGTCCTTCGAGCAGCGCCTCCGCCGCCCGCAGTTCACCCTCCGCGAGCATCGCGCGGACTCGCGGTGCAAGGTCATCGGAGCGACCGCAGGCGACGAGCAGCAGCATCACGCCGACGCCTCTCATCGCGTCCGCCTCCGTCCCAGGTCGACGAGCCACAGCAGCACCGCCGCCAGCAGCGGCCACTGGTAGCGCTGCGCGCGCCGGTCCGGCTCACCGGCGCGCGTCGTGCGCTGCTCTTCGGCGAGCACTTCCGTGAGCGCGTCGCCCGCGTCGTACAGCCGTCCGTCGCCCGCGTCGACCAGCGCCTCCAGCGACGCGGGATCGAGGCGGGTGACCACTTCGTTGCCCGCGCGGTCGCGCAGGAAGCCGCCCTCGACCGGGATCTTCGCGCCCAGCTCGGTGCCCAGCGCGAGCACGTGCGTCGGCCACGGCGAGATGCGCGCCGCGGTGGCGCCCGCACCGGCGTGATCCTCGCCGTCGGTGACGAGCAGAATGCAGGCGCGGCGGCTGCCCGCGTCGGTGAGCGCCCGGGTCGCCGTGCGAATCGCCGCCGCGAGGTCGGTGCCGCCGCGCCTCACGCTGAGGGTTCCCACACCCTCGGCCAGCTCCCGGAACGACTCGACGTCGCGCGTCAGCGGCACGACCAGGCGCGCCTCGCCCGCGAAGGCGACCAGCCCGATGCGGTCGTCGCCCAGCGCGTCGGCAAGCGCGTTCAGCTCCGCGCGCGCGCGCTGCAGCCGGTTCGGTCGCACGTCCTCCGCCAGCATCGAGCGCGACACGTCGAGGCAGATCATCACGTCGATCGGCGCGGGCGCCGCGACGGTGCTCTCGCCCCACGCCGGCTTGAGCGCCGCGACGAGCGCGCACGCGAGCGCCGTCAGGAAGAGCAGCCCACGCGTCGGCCGCGCATCGGAAAGCTGCGGCCAGCGTCGTCCGACGACGGCGCGTTCGCGTTCGCCGCGCTGGCGGCGCAGCCAGGCGAAGAGGATCGCCACGAGCGGCAGCACGAGCAGCACGGCGGTCACGGCATCGTCCCCAAGACGGTCATCGCGAGCAGACGTGCGCCGACCAGCAGCGCGATCGCCATGGCCAGGAAGGGCAGGAACCGCTCCTCGGTCACGAAGCGCGGCTCCTGGAACTCCTCGCGCTCCAGCGCGTCGATCTCCGCGTAGACCTGCGCCAGCGCCTCGGCGTCGCGCACGGCGAAGAAGCGGCCGCCCGTCTGCTTCGCCATCTGCTCGACGCGCGTCGTGTCGAGCGGCTGCCAGTTGCCCTGCGTGTCGGGCCGGCCCTGGCCCGCCGCGATCGCGTAGACGCGAACGCCGAGCGCGGCGCAGTATTGCGCGGCGTGCAGCGGGGCGATCTCGCCGGGCGCACCCGGCTGCGCGACGTTCTCCTCGCCGTCCGTCAGCAGCACGAGCACGCGCGAGGATCCGCTCGTGCGGCCGAGCACCTGCGCCCCGCGTGCGACCGCATTGCCGATACCGGTCGCGTCCTCCTCGCTTTCGCTCGGGGTCGGCTCGATCTCGCCGATGAGCTGCGCCAGCGCGCGGTGGTCCGCCGTGGGGGGGCAGCGCAGGTCGGGATAGCGCGCGAAGGTCAGCAAGCCGATGCGATCGTCCGCGCGCTGGCCGATGAAGCGCGTGGCGGCCTGCTGCGCCACGGCGAGGCGCGTGCGGTTCGGGTCGAGGTCGTTCGCGCGCATCGAGGAGGAGGTGTCGAGGCAGAGCAGAATGCCGATGCCTTCGCGCACGACCGGCTGCGGCACGCGCTCGACCGGACGCGCCAACGCGATGACGGCGAGGACGAGACCGGTGAGGCTGAGCAGCTTCGGCACGACTAGCGCCCGCGCCCGCCACGTGACCGGCAGGTCGCGCAGGTGCCGGGCGGCACTGAAGAGCAGGGACGCCCGCTCGCGTCGCATGAACGCCAGCGGCAGCAGAAGCAGCAGCCCGAGGTACAGCGGATGGAGGAAGCTCGTCACGCGACCGCCTCCAGGGCGCGGTCGCGCAGCGCGTTCGCCTCGTCGCGCGACGCCGGCTGGCGCGCGAAGTTGACGAGGTCGCAGGCGCGCAGCACGTCGACGACGGCGGGGGTGGCGGTACGGCCGATCTCCTCGGTCGTCCGCTCGCGTGCGCCGATGCGACCACGAACCAGTTCCGCCAGCTCGAGATGAAACCGCGCCGCATCCGGCTCGAGCGCAAGGAACGGAGCGCGCCAGTCCTCCTCCGGCTCGACGACGGGTGCCGCTTCGACCCGCGGCCGCCGTCGCAGGAGCAGCGGAACCAGCAGCAGCAGCGCAAGCAGCCAGAGCGGCGACCAGCCGCGCGGCTCGGCCCACTCCGGAGCGCCGGGCGCGTCGGGGTCGAGCTGCGGCCGCACGCGCAGCTCCCACGGCTCCGAAAGCGTGCGCTCCTCGCGGCTGCCGTCGCGGGCCCGCGCGCCAAAGGGCACCGCCGGCAGCGTCAAGGCGCCCGCGGCGAACGCGAACGCGCGATAGTGGGTGCGCTCGCGGACATGCGTGTCGGATTCATCGACGATCACCTTGTCGCGCTCGAGCCGGAGCGGCGCCAGTGCGTCCGCGCGCCAGGTCGAGGGCACGAGCCCCTTCGGCCAGACGCGCTCGACCACGAGCGGGAACGGCTCGCCGAACCCGATCTCGCTCGTGTCGCACTCCACGCGCAGCGCCAGCGGCACCGGCTCGATCGGGTCGCGTCCGCAGGCGGCCAGCAGCACGAGGAGCGCGACGGCTCTCACCGTTTCGCTCCCCGCTGCGCGCGCATGCGGAAGAAACGCAGGATCGGACGTGCGATCGCGTCGGCGTCGTAGGCGCGCGGCATCGGCACGTCGAGTCGGTCGACGCGCGCGCGCTGGAGTGCATCGACGACGCGTGCCTCCTCCGCGGCCACGCGCTCCGCGTAGGCGGCGCGGACCCGCGGGCTGCTCCAGTCGACGATGCCCTGCGCGTCGCTCTCGGGGTCGCGCCAAGCCATGAGCCCGGTGTCGGGCGCCTCGAGCTCGGGCGCAAGCATGCGCACCGCGACGAGGTCGTGGCGCCGCGCGCAGAGCGCAAGCGGGCGCTCCCACCCCTCGGCGAGGAAGTCGGACACGAGAAACACGACCGCGTGCCGCCGCACGACGCGCGAGGCGAACCGCAGCGCCGCGTCGAAGTCGGTCTGCCCCTTCGAGGCGGGTCGCGCCAGGCAGTCGCGCACGATGCGCAGCGCGTGGCCGGCACCCTTCTTCGGCGGGACATAGCTGTCGACGTCCTCGCCGAATGCGATGAATCCCACCTTGTCGTTGTTGCGGACGGCCGAGAAGGCGAGGCACGCGCAGATGCGCGCCGCCATCTGCCGCGCCGACCAGTGTCCGAAGCCGCCCGCCATCGACGGGGAACAGTCGAGCAGGAAGAGCACCGTCAGATCGCGCTCGTCGACGAAGGTCTTCACGAACGGCCGTCCGACGCGCGCGGTCACGTTCCAGTCGACGTGGCGGCGCGCATCGCCCTCGACGTACTCGCGCACGCCGTCGAATTCGAGGCCGCTTCCGCGGAACGCCGATGTGTAGCCGCCCGCCATGATGTCGGTGACGAGCCGCTTCGCCTGCACGTCGATGCGCCGGACCTCGGCAAGGAGCTCCGACAGCTCGACGGCCTGCTCGTCCTGCATTGCGCTACGGAACCGGCACGGTATCCAGCACGCGCTGGATCACCGCGCTCGAGGTGATGCCCTCCGCCTCCGCCTCGAAGGTGGTGATGAGCCGGTGCTGCAGGACCGGCAGCGCGACCGACTTGATGTCGTGCGGCGTGACGAAGCCGCGCCCCTCGAGCAGCGCGCGCGCCCGCGCCGTCTGGGTGAGCGCAATCGTGCCGCGCGGCGAGACGCCGTAGAGGATCAGCGGCGCGAGATCGTCGAGGCCCGCCTCGGCGGGCGATCGCGTCACGTGCACCAGGTCGACGATGTAGCGCAGCACCTTCTCGTCCACGTAGATCGCGTCGAGCAACGAGCGCGCCTGCAGGATCTGCTCCGGCTGCGCGACGGTGCGCACCGCCTCGCGCGGCGCCGTCGTCGCCATGCGCTCGACGATGCGGCGCTCCTCGTCCTTGTCGGGGTACGCGACCACAACCTTCAGAAGGAAGCGGTCGACCTGCGCCTCCGGCAGCGGGTAGGTCCCTTCCTGCTCGACCGGGTTCTGCGTGGCAAGCACGAGGAAGGGGCTCGGCAACGGACGCGTCTCGCCGGCCAGCGAGACCTGGCGCTCCTGCATCGCCTCGAGCAGCGCCGACTGCACCTTGGCCGGCGCGCGGTTGATCTCGTCGGCGAGCACGAAGTTGGCGAAGACCGGCCCCTCGTGGACCGACCAGTCGCCCGACTTCGGGTCGTAGACCTGGGTGCCGACGAGGTCGGACGGCAACAGGTCGGGCGTGAACTGGATGCGCCGGAAGCCGCCGCCGACGGCGCCGGCGAGCGACTCCACCGCGAGCGACTTGGCGAGCCCCGGCACGCCTTCGATCAGCACGTGTCCGTCCGCGAGCAGTCCGATGAGCATGCCCTCGAGCAGGGCGCGCTGCCCGACGATCACGCGCTCCACTTCGGCGATCACGTCGTGCAGGAAGGCGCTCTCCCGCTCGATGCGGGCGGCGTCGGCCGGTTGGTTGGTCAAGGAGGTCCTACTTGGGTTGGTCCGTCGGCGGCCCGAGCCCGATGTCGGGCGCGAGCAGGCGCGGGTCGATCTTCGCGAGCGCGTCGGCGAGTTTCTGCTCGTGTTCCTGCTTGCCCGTCTTGTGGAAGCGCGCCAACAGCATCTGCGCCGTTTCGCCGGGCGTGATCCCGATCTCGTCGCGGCTGCCGGCCGAGCCGGGCCGCCGCGCGAAGCTGGCGAGCATCGAGGCGAGCGCCTCGTCGTCCTTCTCCAGCTGGAGATAGATGCGCGCGCGCGCGGCGTGGGCCATCGCGATGGCGTGGTCGCCGTACGCCTTGTTGGCCGGGTTGGCGGCGATGCCCTTCTCGAAGTGGTCGATCGCGCGCTGGTAGGCGGCGAGGGCGTTGTCGTAGTTGCGCACGCGACGGAACGTCTGCGCGGCGGAGATGGAGGCGATGCCCGCATAGGGTTCGATCGCCCCGCGCGCCTTGGCCTGCTTGAGCAGCTGCTCGTAGCTCGCCTCGAGCCGCGCCGGGCCGCGGAACTTGAGAATGCGCGTGCGCAGCTTCTCGTGCAGCTTGGCCGAGGCGGGGAAGCGCTCGATGCCGTCGATCAGCGCACGCTGCGCGCGCCGGTGCGCGCCGAGCCAGTCGAGCAGGTCGTAGTGCCACGCGACCTGGCTGTCGGTGCCGAGCGGATGGCGCAGCAGGATCTCGTAGGCGGTGTGCAGGTCGGCCATCCACGACGACGGCCACTTCTCGTTCTGGCGCACCGCCGCCTGGATCGCCTTCCAGCGCGACTCGGCGAAGATCGTCACGACCGCCATCGCGTTCCAGCCCGGCTCGTTGGGCGGCAGTTCGCGGACCGCCTTCTCGGCGAGCGGGTACGCCTTCTGCCGGTCGCCGCCGTAGTAGGCGGAAAGCGCCAGCACGGTGTGGACGCGCCATTTCGGCGCGCCCAGCTCGAGCGCCGCCTTGGCGTGGCTCTCGACGTCCTCGTAGAGCTGCCGCGTGACGCGTCGCGCCATGCGCGGATTGCCTTCGTAGGTCTTGGGCGCCTTCATCGCGGCGGCGAGGCTGCCCTCGGCCAGCTCGATGCGCGCGATCGGATCGGTCGTCGCCGCCTCCGCCTCGCGCGTCTTGTCCTCGACGAAGCCGGAGCGGCCGTAGCCGCCGAACGCGAGTCGCGGCGCGGGGTAGCTCGCGCCGGCGCGCTCCTTGGACCAGCCCTTGAGCTTGACGGTGCCGCCCTTCGAGGCGCCCGAGAGGCCCTCGTGCACGCCGGCCAGCCAGCGCGCGCGGGCGGAGTCGCCGCCCATGCGCTTGAGCGCGGCGATGAGCTTCTTCCGCTCGCCCTCGTCGAGCTGCGTCTGCATCGCCTCGGCGATGAGGTCGGCGGCGTCGGGCGTCTGCACTTCGGTGAGCGCGGCGCGCGCCTGCTTGCCGAGATCGCTGTCGAGTCCGAAGATCGCGAGGCGCAGCAGGCCGAGCTGCTCCGCCTCCTTGTTCTTCATGGCGGCGTCGAGGAGCTGGCTGCGCAGCTGCTTGTCGCCCTTCTTGTAGGCCTCCTCGACGGCGGTGCGGTCGCGCACGTCGCGGCTGGCGACGCGCTCGAGCAGCGGGCGGTCGCCGCGGATGACCGGCGCCTTGCGGGTGCTCTCCGGCACCTGGTCGCGGATCGCGTCGAAGACCGACGCGGTGTCGTTCTTGTAGAAGACGTCGTAGACCTCGTTGCCTTCGAGGTCGATGCAGATGTGGCGCGGCGCGACGCGCTGTCCCTCGCAGAACTTCTCGTAGATGATCGGTTCGATCCAGATGTGCTCGCCGCAGGTCACGCTGCCGAAGCGCGGGCAGAGGATGCGGTTGCCGTCGTCGTCGTAGTCGCGCGGGTTGTGGCGGTAGGTCGAGGCGATGACGCAGACGTAGGGCTCGTAGAGCTTGGCGACTTCCTTCTGGCGGTAGCGGATGCCGGCGTAGTGCTCGCTGGCGATCTCGCCGTCCATGTTGATGCAGATCAGGATCGCGCGGCCGGTCGCCTTGGAAACCTCCAGGGCGTCTTTCCAGGTCCGCTGGAAGGTGATCAGGACCGGCTTCTTCCAGTCCTCCGCGGTCGGCGCCGGCCACATGCCCTCGCGGCCCAGTCCCTGGCCTTCGCGATCGCCCTGGGCCCCGGCGAGCGTCGTCATCCAGGCCAGCGTGAGAATGAGGGCGAAACGGCGGGCCCGGCTGGTCTTTGATTTCATCGCAGAAGCGACTATAGCGGGGCGGGGTGCGCGGTCAATCGCTCCCCGCCGCTGTCGCGCGCAAGCGACAGCATGCGGTCGATCACCGCGTCGCGGCCGGCGATGACCCGCTCTTCCCAGGCGCGCGCCCGCGCCAACGCCGCGTGGAGTTCATCCTCGCGTGCGCCCGCCTCGTCCAGGACGGCGTGGATCCGCTCCGCCTCGACCGGCTGCACGCGCGGGTGGCCGAGCGGCAGCGCGATTCCGAACCGCTGGCAGCGGAGGGCGAGGTCCGGCTGGTCGGCGAAGAGCGGAGCCGAGAGCATCGGCACGCCGTGGGCGATCGCCTCGTGCGTGGAGTTGAGTCCGTGGTGGGTGACGAAGAACCGCGCGTCGCGCAGCGCCGCCTGCTGATCGACGAAACTCTCCACCCGCACGCCGCGCCCGCCCAGGTCGGGCGACGCGCCCCCGCCGAGCGAGACGAGCGCCGGCTCGCCACGGTCCGCGAGCACGCCGATCAGCGTGCGCAGGAAGGCGTGGACCGGCTTGCGATAGTGCGCGAGGGCGAGGGTGCCGAGCGCGACGTAGACGCCGCGTCCCCGCGTCGGGGCGGGCAGCGACGGTTGCGACCCGAAGAAGGCGAGCGGCTCGAACCCGGCGCGTTCATCGGGCGGCAGGAACTCCGGCGGCTCGCTGCACAGGTTGAGGTCGGGACTCAGCGCCCGCAGATAGAAAAAGGGCGAGACGTCGGGCAGGCCCGACTCGGCCAGCTCCCGTGCGGCGCGGCGGCAGGCGAGGGAGGGGCGCGGCCACGATCGCGCCGCCATCTGCGCGTGCACCTTCGTCGGCGGGCGGTTGTGGCCGGCGCAGACGGCGACGTGGGGGAGCTGCAGGCGATGGCCGAGCACGCGGCCGATCACGGCGAACTGGTCGTACACGATCAGGTCGGTCTGCAGCGCCTCGGCTAGCCGCGGCGCCTGCTCGGCGGCATGCGTCACGTAGCGGCACGGCGGGGGAAAGGAGTCCAGGTCGACGGTGTCGACGCCGGGCAGCTGATGCGTCTCCGCCTCGAACGCCCGCTGCGCCGCGGCGCCGGTCCAGACGCGCACCGCCAGCCCGCGTCGCGCGAGCGCGGCCACGATCGGGCGCATGCGCTGGACATGACCCCGCAACGGCGTGACGAAAACATCGACCCGCTTCACTCCCACGGGGAAGCATCATAGATATGATCCCCGCGTGCGGGGAAGCGTCGTTTGCTGAAGGGGTGGCGCCAACAGGTGCGCTGGCGCATGCGAAGCCGTCGCGCCAACCGCGCCTTCGCCAAGGCGGAGCCGCGCGTCCTGATCACGCGGCACCCGCGCGGGAACCCGCGCATCCTCGCCCCGTTCCTGACCTGGCTGGAAGAAAACGTCCCGGAAGCGAGGGCGCATCTCGAGTTGCGCGTGCTGCCGTTCCGGCCGGGCGATGGCTACGCGCTGCACGTTCCGTGGCTGCAGGATCCGGTCGAGCGCTGGTCGCGGCGCGTGTTCGACCAGGCGATGGCGGTTACGCGCGCACTGCGGGCGCGCGGTGTCGAGACGATCAACCCGGTCGATCGTCTCGCGCACGCCGGCAAGCTCGAGGGAGCGCGGCGCATGGCGTCGTCCGGATCGCGCACGCCCCGCGGCGAGCTGGTGGCGGGTCCGATCGCCCTGCCGCCGCCGTTTTTCGTGCGCGAGGACTGGGGCCACATCCTGCCGGGCGAGTTCGAGGGCGGCGGCGTCCGGTTCTGCGCGAACGAGGAGGAGGCGGCCGCCTTCCAGCCCACGGGATTCGTGCGGCCGGTCGCGCTGGAGTACCTCGACGTT
>JBCDBY010000161.1:0-10163 GCA_039182715.1 Planctomycetota bacterium | reverse complement strand
TGTCAGACGCCCACGGCAGTCAGCGCAGCTCGCATGAGCCGCGCGGTCAGGTTCGCGTAGCCTGGGTGCGCCTCGAACAACTCCCGATGGTCCGCGACGTCGTGCGCGACGGTCCCTCGATGCCGCTTGGTTCGCATCGCGATCTCACGATGTGTCAGGCCGCAGAGGGATCGCAAGAGCCCCGACTTGAGCAGCGCCCACGTACGCGCGACACGCTGTGGAAACAGCGCGCGGACCTGCTCGACGGCAGCCTTGGAGCGGGAGAGCAGCTTCTCGACCGCGTTCGCGGGACAGACCGGTCGCCAAGGACGCGTGCCGTCGGCGAGCTTCGCCTTGCGCACCGTCCACGCGACGACCCGCGGCGAGGCTGCGTGTTTGAGGGATTCGTCCTCGGTGGGGTCCGCGTGCCGGTTTCGCAGCTGGCGCTCGACCCAATTTCGGTGGTCTTCGTCCAGCGAGCCCGGAAACGCGGCGTCCAGGCGGTCATCGAAGGGCAGACTCGAGTCCGTCGAAGCCATCCACTGCTCGATCTCTACCCGCCGCAGCCAGCGCGGCGGCGTGCCGTCCTTCCAGGCGAACGCGCTCGACCAGCGCGCATCCGAACGCCGCGCGACAAGGCCGGCGGCAACGGGGTTGTCGTGCACGTAGGCGATGACCGTGCGCATGTAACGCTGGGAGTCGATCCAGCGGCTCTTGAAACGCCCCCGGAACAGGGGCCCGTCCCGCTTGCGCGTGCGGTTGAAGTAGCGCGCGTAGCGGTTCTGGATGCGCTGCATGACCTTCGAGAGATCCCCCGTCACGCTCCGCACGACCAGGTGGAAGTGCGTCGTCATCAGAGAAAAAGCGATTACCTCGATCCGGCCGGCGCGGACTTCTCGCGCCAAGAGCGCCTGGAAGAACCGGCAGTCTGCCTTGGTCTCGAAGATTGTGCGCTTCGAGCCACCGCGGTTGATTGTGTGATGAAAGGTGTCGGGTGCGTCGAAGCGCGGTCGTCTCGCCATAGCAGGATCTCCCAAACGGATGAGCTACATATCCGTCGGGCGAGACGTCGTTTGGTTGCGCGAAAAATCAAAAAAAACGACGGCGGAAAGCTATGGCACCGTACTGAGCACGCCTCGCCGGCGCTACGCGAATACCTGCTGCAGCTCCTCGACGCCGACGCCTTCCTTCACGACGCGCAGGTCGTGGTACGTAACCGCGGACAGCGTCGCCTGCAGGCCGGCAAAGATCACTCCGACGCCGAGAAGAACCCAGTCGAACATCGGCTCGAAGTCGCCTTCCGCGGTGACGAAGGCGAAGCCGACTCCGCCGCCGATGATGGCCTGGATGATGCCGACCACCATGAGGATGAGGAAGAGCGTTCCCTTGTATCCGCGCGTCAGTTCGACGCTGCGGCGAATCGCGCCCATGATGCCGGGCCGCTCGACGACCGCAGAGGGAACGGCGACGAAGAACATCAGGTAGAGAATGAGCGCCGGAATCGCACCAATCAGGATGAAGGCCTCGTTGACCAGACCGGCGACCACCATGGGCGCCGCCGCGATGACGCCGACGATGACGCCGACGACGATGACGGGGCCGAGCCGCGCGAGTCCGACGCCGATGCACTTGCCGAGCCCTGGCCGGTTGCCGGCGAGCTGCTCAAAGACGCCGTAGACGAGCGCACCGGCAACGATCAGCGACAGGAACTGCGTCGCATACTGCGTGACGTAGGTGTACGTCATGATCTGTGCGATCGTCGGCTCCTCGATCGACTGGTACCACGCGATGTAGATCACCAGCGGGACATGCACGATCAGGATCAGCGCCGTGAACGGGATGATGTTGCGAATCCAGATGGAAAAGCTGCGGCTGATGACGGTGCCGACCGAGAATGTGAGGCGTGTAGGTGCGCTGGGACTCGTCATGGGCCGCGAAGCATAGCAAGTATGCACGCGCGCCGACACGCAAGCGCTCGGATAAACGGCGCATCAAGGCGGCCCGGCACGAAGAAGGGGCCCGCCGAAGCGGGCCCCCATGGTTCTGGCTGATGCGAAACGCCGGGCCTGGTCGATCCCGCACGCAGCCCTGTTGTCAAACGGCCGACCATCGGCCGAGAACCGCCCGAAGGCGGTGTTTCATCGAATCGTGGTGGGACGCCACGCGCGATCGATCGCGGCGAGACGCTCCTTCGCCTCGTCGAATCGCTTCTTGGCGCCCTCGAGGTCAATGCGCGCCATCCGTCGCTGCACATCGGTCTTCGCGTCCCGAAGGTGACGCTCCGCGCGGACGTAGGAGGCCGCGCTCTGCGTCCGTGCCTGAATCACCCGGCTCGTACCCCGGACGCTTCTGCGCCACGTCGCTCGATTGCGACGCAGGTCGCGGAGATCGTCCTCGGTGTCGCCCACATCGCCTCCGGATCGCGCCGACTCCAGGGAGCGCGCGACCGACTCGGTCGTCCGATCGAAGTAGACGGACACGACGGTGGCATGCGGCTCGCCCTTGGCGATGGCGTCGCACGCGCTCCTCCGGCTCGCGCCCCCCAGCCCGTCCGCGTAGAGCTGGAACATGGCCGTCGCCTCCGGGCCGGCGCGTCGCTTGATTCCGCGGTCGAGCGACTTCCACACGGCTTCGAATTCCTCGCTCGATAACGCGGGCTTGCGCCGGGAGAATTCGTGCGCCACCTCCGCGGCGTCGTAGCCGAGCGTCGTCGAGACGCTTCGCTCCCGGGCAAGCGGAACATGGGCCGTGAGGGCCGCGACCATGACAGCTTGCAACCGAGCCTTCTTCGTCGGCTTCGGCGTCTTCGGCAGCTGCGCACCCGCCTCCCACATCGCATACCACTGGAGCGCGCGACGATAGGCGGCCTCGTCCACCGCCACCTGTCCGAGCCGGCTGCCGGCTTGTTCGAGAGCGAGCTCGATGACGTCGGCCACACGCGCGACGGGGAGTTTGTCCCGCGACGCGTAGCCCGCGGCGTAGGCCACCGCGTCGTTCAGGTACTTCTGGCCGCGCGGATGTCCGTCCGCGTGAAGCTTCTCCGCGTGCTCCAGCCCGCGCTCGACAGCCCGTTGAACCACGGGACTCGCGGGGCAGAGGCTGACCAGCGCCAGAGTCGCCGGGAGGAGAAATCGGCCCATGCGATATCGCATCAACCCTCCATCCGAAAAAGGGGGTCGCCCGACCTCACTTCGACTCGGCATGAACGAACTGCCGTTGACGTGCGTTGAGGCGTAGGCGCGGCCGCACCGACTGGAGCCGTCCCAGCGCATCGTCCAAACCGGCCGCCGACCCGCGACGAATCAGCAGGATGGCTGCCACCAACCCGGTCCTGCCATGGCCCTGGGCGCAATGGACAAAGACGGAGCGCTCCCCGATCTCCTGCAATACGGACTCCAGCTCGTTCGGATCCGGAACCCCCGCGTCCAGGATGGGAAAACTGCGATAACCGGGCCGCGTCCGCGTCGAAGCCGGCTCGGCAAACTCGGCCGTCAGATCGAGCCAGCACTCCACGTCGGGCTGAGGCTCGCGGTCCAACAGCCGTCGTCCGATGACGAGACGGTCGTCGACGCGGTCGACCGGACGCTCCCGTGACAGACCGCGAGCAGCGTGCCAGATCATCGCGACATACAGCAGGAACGGCGCGTGGAGGACGAAAGCCCACCCGGCGAGGCGGCCATCACTTCGCTTGCCCAGGAGGCGCGCCCCGCCACCGAGATACGCCACCCCGAAGACGGCGAAGCTGATCGCGATCCAGAGCGGAATCGGGGCTGCCGGACCGGCGCGAGTCGCGAAAACGCCCGCTGCGCCGGCGAAGAAGAGAAACACGACTCCGAATCTCATTCGCAAGGACCATTCGTGAAAACGTGTCCCGCGACCTCGAATTTGAGGTCCGCCGTTCCCGATCTCCGAACGGCGGGGAGTCCATGAATCGAAACAAGTGGTGGGACGTCGCGCTGCTGCTGGAGTCGGGGTACGCGTGGGATCGCGCGGTCCGGCCCGGTCTCTTCGGCGGCTTTCGCCGTTCAGCGTGCTGCCGAACAGCGCGGCGCGAGCATGGGCCGAGCTCGCACTTGCGCTGTCCTGTGGGCTCTCGGTCGGCGAAGCCGTGCCGTTTGATCCCGTTCGCGATGCGCTGCACGAGTTCGATCTCGGATTCGAACTCGACAGCGTGAAGCAGGCGATGCTTCGCCGCGCCGAGCGCCCGGCAGCCACGTTCGCCGCTCTTGCGCGTCGCTACGAGAGCCGTTGAACCCAGGCCTGCGCGGCCGCGCTCAGGTTGTAGCGCACCTTGCGCAGGTCGGAGTCGTCGAGGGCGCGTTGCGGTCCGCCCGGCGCGCAGAGTTTCGGCAGGAGCAGCGCGGCGGCCTCCGCGAGGTCGCCGTCTTCTTCTTCTCCCGCGGTCTCGGCGACCAGCCGCAGCCAGGCGATGCGCTCCGTCGGACCCAGCGCCGGTGCGAGCTGCTCGATGGTCTCAAGGATAGCGGGCCTCCACGGTTCGCCTCGTGGCGTGTTGTAGACCTCCCGCAGAACGGGCGAGTGCGCGGACGCCTGCTCTTCGTAGCGGGCCAGCGCGCGGATCACGTCGACCGCGTGGTCGATGTGCTTGTGGGCCAGCACCGCATAGACGTCGTCGAACCGATGGCGAATCATCTGCTGCGCTTCGCTCCATCGCGTGAAGGCGGCCGCCGGCGCGAGCTCGTCGTCGCCGAAGTCCGGCTGGCTCGACCAGGCGGATGCGAGCAGTCGCAACGCGCTGCGTCGCGACTCGATCGCACCGGTATGGAAGAGCTCCTGCAGGTACGGAATCAGGATCGCGCCGGCCGCGGTCATGCCGTTCTCGCGGTACACGCCGCGAAGCACGCCCTCGGCTTCCCGACGCAGGACTTCGTCCTCGCCCGCGAGTTCGTCGAGCCACGTGGCGAGGGAGCGGTCGCGAATCACGCCGCCGTCGATGTCCCGCCAGTCGACCTCGTGCCGTTCGTCCCACATCACGACTCGTCCTCCAGAAAACGCCTCAGGTCCGCCCGCTCCCGCGGAAGACCCGCCCGCGCATGCGGACGCGCGCCCTGCAACCAGTATGCGTCGCAGGCGAGGACCGCGCGCAGGAGAGTCCGAGCCGATGCCGATTCGTCGGCGTCCGGCAGGTCGAGATCCGCGGCCGCCAGAACAGAAACGAGCGTCGCCGCCGCCACCGGATCGCGAACTTCCCGCAGAGCGCGCGGGAAGATGCGTTGCCGGTCATTCTCCGAACCCAGTGCGAGCCCCTCCGTCGCGGATGCCGCGGCCCGCGCCAACGCGGGGCTGCCCGACCCACAGGCCGCCACGAGCAGGTCCGCGGCGCGATCGGGAACGCGGCCGACGGTCCCGGAAATCCAGTCCCGCACGGCGCGCACGCGCTCGAACGGGTCGTCGGTCTCCATGCAGCGCACCTCCGCCCACGCCTCGAACGACCCCGCCCCGAGTTCGGGATGCGTCGTCGCAAGCGCGCGCAGAACGGCGCGAATCCGATCCTTCGTGCCCGCGTTCGCCGCGTGCCCCAACCGAACGACGAGCGCATCGACCAGTTCGGCGTCCGGCGGGCGGATAGTCTCGATCGCCTCGAGTGCGACGTCGAGTTCGTCGGCACGTTCGCCCCGGACGCTGCGGATCAGATGCGGAACGCAGGCGGTCAACGACTCGGTCAGCCCCGCGAACGGCTCCTCGATTCGGTCGACCCAGGCGAGCGTCGCGGCGAGCGGCACGAGCGCGTCCATGCGGTCGCCCCCCTCCGCCAACCGCAACGTCTCGACCAGACTGTCGATGCGCGCAAGATACGAGCCGATGGAGTCCGGCATCACGCCCGCGCGCTTCGTCAGCTCGTAGCCGGCGGCTCGCCGCCGCAGCTCGTCGTCCGAACGCAGGGCCCCGATGAGAGCGGACCAGCTGCCGTCGGACACCGGCGCCCGCTCGTCGAGGCGTGTCACCCAGGAGGCCGCCCGGCCTCGCAACGAGCGATCCGTCCCCCCCCGCGCGACGCGCGTCAGCTGCGCGAGCGTCTCGGCGCGCGGCGCCCCCGGGTGAGCACGATGCAGCTCGCCGAGGGCCTCGACGCCCCACGCCTGCCAGGCCAGCGCGCCGTCGGGACGCAGGAAGTCCTGCATCGCCCGCGCGGCGTCCCCGTCGAAGACGCGGTCGACGAGGAAGAGGTCGGTCAAGGGCGACGAGGCACCCGGGGCGAGCGGCGACGGATGCGCAAGCACGAGCAGCCGCGACAACTCCGACCACGGCAGGCGCTCTTCGACGACCGTCCGCACGTCGCGACTCCGGGCACGCAGGCCGAGCAGCAGCTCGCCGATCACATCCGCCACGGCCGGCCGCTCATGCATCCGGTCGATGAGCATGTGGGCGGCCTCGACGTGCGCCACGCCCGTCGCATGGCGGCGGAAGCCGGATTCGAGAAGGCGAATCGAGTCCTCGTTCGGCAGCGTATCGATAGCGCGACGCCAGACGGGAAGGGGGTCCTCGCGTGGCGCGATGCGCTCGGCGAATTCCCCACGGTCGGTGGGCAGCCCGTGCGTGGCCAGCAGGTACTCGCGGTAGTCGGCGATGCGATCGGGTCTCGCGCCGTCATCGCTCCAGAACGCGTCACAGTCCCGGACCGCGACGAGCAGGACGGCGCGGCCCGCGTCGTCCTCGGGCACGGCGACGAGTCCTGCGTCGACGACGATCTGCGCCGTCATCGGGCGCAGCACGCGCGCCAGCGCCGCCTGAAAGGCGCGAACACGTCGACGCGAGTCGAGCCCCACGAACCCGTGCGTCGCCCGCGCCGCCTCCAACGCCGCTCGCGCGTCGCCGCCGGGCAACGCGTCGAGCAGGCAGGTGATCGCCTCCTCGGTGAGGTCCTCACGCGGCACGCGCAGGCACGCCCAAGCCGCCGCGATCCGGATGCGAGGCCGCGTGTCCACGCGCATTCGCTCCTGCATCAGGTCGAGGAAGGGGCCTCGATCGAGCCGCGGATCGGTCGCGAGAATCGACGCCGCGGCACGAATCCGTTGGTCGGTGTCGGCCTCGTGCTCCTCCCGCTCCCGGTCGCGAAGCATGCGATCGGTGAGGGCGTCGACCATCCGCTGGGAACGGGGCGCGAGCCGGCCGACCAGCATGGACGCGAGACTGCTGACGCCGTAGCCGTCGGCGTCGATGAGTTGGATGATCCGCTCATGGAGCGGTTCGAACGCGAACTCCACTGCGGTGCGCGCGGCCGCGTCGTCCCGCGTGGCATGCATGGCCGACTCGGCGAGACCATCGAGCACGACGAGACTGCGCTCCGACTCCGCAACACGCTGGTCCCGCAGGACGGAGCCGACCTGCGCAATCGCTTTCAGGATCCAGGTCGGCAGCGTCGCCGGCTTCGGATCGATCGCATCCGCGAATCGATCCTCGGGCTCCCCATAGCCCCACCGCAGCGCGTCCACCCAAGCCGCCACCGCGCCTGGTGCCGGCGGGAGGTCGGGCGAGGCCCACGGCAGGTGCGGCTCGCCGCGCACCGGCGCCCCCCCCAGGCGCCGGAGCATCGCGGTGGCTTCCTGTCGCACGTCGAGAGACGGATCCACACCAATCCGTCGCTCGAGATGGGCGAACAGATGCCTCTCGCACGACTCCTCGTCGGACGTCACGATCTGCTCCGCTCCGCGCAGGATCGCCAACCGGACCTCCCCGCTCTCCGCCTCCTCGAGAGCGCGCAGCAGGGGAGCCAGCTCGGACGCACCCAGCGGCCCCCAACCGGTCCACAGGATCGCCCGCCGCAGCGGAACGGACTCGGCCACCGTCGCCCGGCCCAGCAGCGCGATCAGGTCCTCGCGTCGAAACGCGTCGAACACGAGGTCGCGAGCGTCGGTCCGCTCTGCGTACTCCTCGAGCGCGAGCACGGCGCCCAGCGCCGCTTCGGCCCGCCCCTCCGGCGCCGTCGCGAGCATCGCCGCCAGCGCCGCCGCGAGCCCCGGATCGGCGTCCCCCCGCTCGATCAGTTCCGCGATCCGTTCCCGCGCCTGCCGCCGCGTCGACGGCTGATCGTCGATCAGGGCCTCCATCCAGGAGCGCAGCGCTCCCTCGTCGGGCGGGCCGTAGGACGGGAGGGGCGGGAGCGGGACGTGCATCGGTGGCCTCCGGGGCGGATCTCACCTCTCCATCCGCGAACCGCCGCCGCGCGACCTCGAAAAATCCGAAAGCCTCCGGCGCGCTATCATCCCGGCGTGGATTCGCGCGCCCAGGTCACTCAGATCCTGCAGTCCATCGCCCATGGCGACGAGGCTCGCTGGGACGACCTCGTGCCGATCGTGTACGAGGAGCTGAAGCAGATCGCCCGCGCGCGGCTGGCCCAGCTCAGACCGGGGCAGACCTACAACGCCACGGCGCTCGTCAACGAAGCGTACCTGCGACTGTCCGGCGCCGAGACCGACTGGAAAGGACGCGCCCACTTCTTCGGGGCGGCCGCGCGGGCGATGCGCAACGTGCTCGTCGACGAGCTGCGCAGCAAGCAGGCGCGCAAGCGTGGTGGGGACTGGAATCGCGTCGTGCTGGACGAGAGCGCGGCACGCACCGACGGCCCCTCATTCGACCTGCTCGCCCTCGACGAGGCGCTGCATCGATTGGAGAAGAGCGACCCGCAGCAGCACGAGGTCGTGATGCTGCGCTACTTCGCCGGGCTCAGCATCGATGAAACCGCCCGCGCGCTCGACGTCGCCCCTGCCACCGTGGACCGGCACTGGTCGTTCGCGCGCGTCTGGCTGCATCGCGAGATGACGCGCGAGCCGTGAATCGATGAACGGTCCGGATCTCCGTCGGATACAGGCGATCTACTTCGACGCGTTGGAGCGCGCGCCGGACGACCGCGCCGCCTTCGTCGCGCAGGCGTGCGCCGGCGACGCCGCGCTCGAAGCGGAAGTGCACTCCATGCTGGCGAGCCACGATGATGCGGGCGCGTTCCTGGACCGGCCGCTGCTCGAGGAGTTCGACGGGGCCCTCGCGCCGGAGCCGCTTCCGCCACGCCTCGGCCGCTACCGGATCGGGCCACTGCTGGGGGCGGGCGGCATGGGACGCGTCTTTCGCGCACGCGACGAGTCTCTGGATCGCGACATCGCGATCAAGGTGATCCAACACGGACCCGAGCAGGACGAGGCGGCGTGGCAGCGCGTGGAGCACGAAGCGCGCCTGCTCGCGGCGTTGAACCACCCGTCGATCGCGACGGTGCACTCCCTCGAGGAGGAGGAGGGAATCCGGTTCTTCTCGATGGAGTATCTCGCGGGCCCCACGCTCGACGAGGCGCTGAGGAGCGGGGGACTCGAGGACGCGATCGCGGTCAGTCGTTCCGTCAGTGCTGCCCTGGAGGCGGCGCACGCGTCGGGCGTGCTGCACCTCGACCTCAAGCCGGGGAACATCCAGTCGACCGACCACGGCGCCTGGAAGGTGCTCGACTTCGGCATCGGGCGGTTGGGACGGGACGAGGAGGACGACGCCCGGGGGTTCTGCACGCCCGGCTACGCCGCGCCGGAGCAGCTGCGCGGAGAATCTCTGGACGAGCGCTCGGACCTCTTCTCGCTGGGATGCGTGCTCTTCGAGTGCCTGACCGGCAAGCAGGCGTTTCCCGGCTCCGCGCGCGGAGAGGAGCCCGACTGGGACGCGCTCGCCGGTCGCTGCAGCCCCGCCCTCGAAAGCACGCTGCGCGCCCTCCTGGAGCGACGGCCCGCGCGGCGACCGAAGGATGCAGCGACGGTGCGACGCGTGCTCGACGCGGAGCATCTGCGCCAAGAGCTGCAGGCGATGCAGGCCACCCCGCCCGAGCTGCAGCCGACCCACCACAATCTGCCCGAGCCACGGGGCCGGTTCGTTGGCCGCGCGGAGCTCCTCGCGGAAGTCCACGCGGCGTTGGATGCCGCTCGACTCGTGACGCTCACCGGAATGCCCGGATGCGGCAAGTCGCGAACCGCTCTCGAGGTCGCGCGGACCTCGGTGCCGCGCTACGCGGACGGCGTCTGGTTCGTCGACCTGACGCGCGTGCGGGACGGCGAAGGCGTCGTCGAGGCGGTGGCGAAGGTGTTCGGCATGCGCGAACGAGGAGAACAGGGGTTGACCCGACAACTCGCAGGACGCCTGGAGGAACAGGACCTGCTTCTGGTACTCGACAACTGCGAACACGTGCTCGACGC
>JBCDBY010000160.1:0-10261 GCA_039182715.1 Planctomycetota bacterium | reverse complement strand
GTGCATCGTGTGGCGCGCATAAGTCGGGCTTGTGACTCGACGTAGGCGCGCCACGTGCGGATTCGATTCCGCACTTATCCACACGCGCGGCGTGGAGCGCGCCGCCGGATTCGGGGCCCGATTCCGGCTGTTTCGGGGATCAGTCGAGCCGGTGCCAGCGCCGCCCGTCGCGGCCCTTCTGGTGCTTCTCGATGAACGCGGAGGCGAGGTTGCCCTCCTGCTTGCTCAGCACGTCGGGCTGGGGCAGGTTGGCGCCGCCGTACCCTTCGTCGATCGATAAAATGCGGCCCTCGCCGTCGAGCAGGAAGCAACGCTTGCCGGTGATGCCGGCGCGCTTCGGCCAGGCGAGCACGATGCCGATCGACTCCGCGAGATCGCCGTCGACCTGGCGGCGGCGGGCGCGCTTGTCGGCCTCCCCGATGGGGGAGCCGTCCTCGGCGGGCAGGTACGCGCGGAAAATGTAGCCGTCCTTCTCGTAGCCGAGCTCGTGACGCTCGAATCCGTGGAGCAGCTTGCGCATGGTCTCGCCCGGATCGCGACCGTGCTCGTCCCCGATCAGCTCGGAGAGGAAGGCGAATTCGCCCTCGCCGTCGCGGTCCGCGTCACGCACGAGCGACCGGCGATACTCCTCCTGCGCCGCACGAATGGCGCGCATGGTCTCGAGCGTCGTCACCTCGTTCTGCTGCATGCGCTCGGCGGTCAGATTCGGGATCACGACCGACGCCGCCATGACCAGCCCGCCGATGCCGCCGACCTCCATGAGGCCGCCGGTGGGGGAACGCGTCTCCGTGTAGATGCCGTGCTGGTTCGCGACGGTGTACGAGATGGAGTTGCCGTAGCGATCGAGACGGAACTCCGGGAAGGAAACCTCCGGCGCCTCGTTGCCGCGGCCCGACTGGCCCCGCGCCTCGTTGAAGCCCTGCATGAACGCGACGCCGAGCACGTTGTTGTTCTGCGTGAGGTCATCGAAGCTGACCGCCACGGCGTCCGCCGGAACGTCCTCGATCATCTTCGTGAAGTTGCGCGTCGCGGCATCGGAGGTCTTGTGGAGCATCTGCTCCATCGCCTCGCGCGACAGCGTCACGATCAGGTCGCGGCGCGAGGTCGCGATGCAGATCGCGAGATCGCGCGGCATTCGCTTGTCGTGGAACCGGTAGCAGATCACGTTCGCCCGCTCGAACTTCTCTTCCGTGCGGCGCACGTCGGGGGAGCTCTTGGGCAGCCGGTCGATCTGCCGCAGCGCCGCGGCGCGATCGCGCATCTCGATCACCATCGCGGTGCCGAGCAGCTGGTTCCAGAGCGCGTCCACGCCGGTGGCGCCGCGCCGGCCGGCCGGCACGGTGACGAGCGCGTAGCGCGGTCCGAATGCCTCGAGGAGCTCGCCCTCGAGGTCGATCCCCTGCTCCTTCAGCATCTCCAGATTGGCCGCCATCTCCTTCTTCGGCCCCTCCGGAAGGCGCTCGCGCAGCTGGCGCAGTACGCGCGCACCGTCCAGCGAGAAGAGGCTGAACGAGGTCGCGCCGGCCGGGACGCTGTCGAGCAGTTTCCGGTCGGCCTTCTCGGCGGTGAGCATCTCGCTGAGGAAATCCTCGCCGCCGGGCGAGTCGAGGAAGGACTTGGTGACCAGGTTCTTGCCGTCGATGCCGAGCGAGCCGGCGATCGCCTGCATGTGCTGCAGGCCGAAGAGCTCCACCGCGCTGCGCATCTCCGCCGGCATCGTCTCGCGCAGGCGCGAGTAGATCGTGCCGAGGTCGACGTGCACGCGGAAGATGTCGTGCTTGTGCGAGACGCGCTGCATGCAGCGGCCGAACGAGGCCGCGTCCGTGAGCGCCTCCTTCGATTCGTCGGCGAGACGCGCGATCGCGTCCGGCACGACATCGCGGCCGACGCCGACGAGCAGGGCGTCACGATAGAGCGCCGCCTCGAAGGTGAGGCGCTGCGGCTTCGTGACGTTGAAGCGCGCGTAGGCCGTACCTTCGAACGAGCCCTGCTCCACCTGCATGTCCGGCTGCTGACCCGCGAGCATGACGATCATGTCGAGCCCCTGCTGCACCTCGTGCTCGGCGCCGCTCACGGTGATGCCGGCGAGAACGCGAACGTTCGGCACCGGGCTGTCGGCCGTGAACTCGAGCTCTTCGAGGCTCAGCACGAACTCGCCCGAGAGCGCGTCCGCCAGCTTGCCCATCTGCATCCCGCCGGGGCCGGTCATCGAGAGCGACGCCTTGCCCTGCTCGAGCATGGAGAGGTCGAGTCCCGCCTGCGCGAGCATCTGCCGCATCTCCTCGCTGGTCAGCATCTCGTAGACCGCCGTGCCGCGGAAACGGTCCGCCGTCCCGCCGATGTCGGGTACGTGCAGCGTCGCCAGGGAGCCGGGCGCGAGCGCGCGCAACAGGCGCAGGCGCGAGCGCGTCGCGGTGGGGGTGTACTCGCCGCCCGCGGCCACCGACGACATCTCCAGTGCGGAGAGCGGGACCGGGGGTTCGGAGACGCGGGTCCAGTCGCTGCACCCCGCGCACAGAAGGAGCGCGAGGCAGGCCGTCATGCCGGTGCGGAACATACCGTCCTATCGGAGTTGGGGCCTCTCGTCTTGAATCGCGACGGGGCCTCAAGTCGGGACACCGGCCGGTCCGATACGTGGACGGGCTCGGGCTATACCGGGTCCGGGAGCATTGCAGGCTAGATGGACGACGGGCGGAGCATCGTGGTGATGATGCCGAAGATCGCGCGCAAGACGCTGGGTCTTCGGGATGGTCCCTTTTCGCATGTCGGCATCGAGGCCGGCTCCATCTGCCTGCGCGGCGACTCGATGACCGACGGCCAGCACGTCGTCCTTCCGGTCTCGACGATCGGGACATTCCACCACGACCTGCTGAACAACCTGTTCGTCTACCTCTCCAACACGCGCCAGAACGGCATGTTGGTGGTGACGACCGGGCCGCTCACCAAGGTGGTCTTCTTCAAGGCGGGGCAGATCGTCTTCGCCGGCAGCACCGACGCGACCGATCGCATCGGCAACGTCCTGATCAAGCTCGGCTACGCCACGCCGGAGCAGATCGAGGAGGTCGCCACCTCCGAGGACCCGCGCCGTTTCGGCGTGCGCGTGAAGGAGAGCGGCTACATCGACTACGACCAGCTCTGGGATGCGCTGCGCGTGCAGATCACGGACATCTGCTGCTCGCTGGTGCGCTTCCCGGTGAGCTCGTACTTCTTCCTGCCCAACGTCGTGCCGGGCGATGCGTTCACGCACTTCCTCATCGAGCCGACGCAGATTCTCTTCCAGGGCATGATCGAGATGGACGAGCGTTCCCGCCACGTCGAGACGCTGGCGGTCCCCGACAGCGCGTCGCTCATGGAGGCGTTCGCGGCGATGGAAGAGTCCGAGACGGGAACCGGCGCGGACTAACTCAGCCCGGTCGCGTCCCGCACCCGCTCCATCACGCCCGTCGCCACCGCCCGCGCCTTCCTGCCGCAGGTGCGCAGGACGTCCCAGACCTCGTCCGGATTCTCGGTGAGCTCCCGGCGGCGGCGGCGCGCGTCGGCGAACTCCTCGTCCATCTTCGCCATGATCTGCTTCTTCACTTCGCCGTAGCCGAGCCCGCCCGCCTGATAGCGCGCGCGCATCTCGGCGGTCTCGTCCTCGTTCGCGAATAGCTTCCAGATCGCGAAGGCGTTGCAGGTGTCGGGGTCCTTCGGGTCCTCGACCGGCGTCGAATCGGTCACGATCGCGTTGACGCGCTTCTTGAGCGCCTTGCCCTCGAGGAAAATCGGGATGTCGTTGCCGTACGACTTCGACATCTTGGCGCCGTCGAGACCGGGGACGATCGCCACATCCTCCTTGATGAACTCCTCCGGGATCTTGAGCGTCTCGCCGTAGGTGTTGTTGAACTTCCCCGCGAGGTCGCGCGTGATCTCGATGTGCTGCTTCTGGTCGGCGCCGACCGGCACCAGATCGCTGTCGTAGATCAGGATGTCGGCGGCCATGAGCGCCGGATAGGCGACCAGGCCGAGCGACGCGATGATGCCGCGCGCCTTCTTGTCCTTGTAGGAGTGCGCGTTCTCCATCATCGGCATGGGCGTCAGCGTCGCGAGGATCCACGCCAGCTCGGTGACCTCGGGCACGTCGGCCTGCAGGAAGAGCAGCGTCTTCGAGGGGTCCAGTCCGATCGCGAGGTAGTCGGCGGCGGCGTCGAACCGGAAGGCGCGCAGCGTCTCCTTATCCTGCACGGTGGTCAGCGCGTGGTAGTCGGCGATGAAGTAGAACGCCTCATGCTGCTGCGCCAGCCGCAGGTGCTCGCGCATCGCCCCGAAGTAGTTGCCCAGGTGGAGGATGCCGGAGGGCTGGATGCCGGACAGGATGCGCATGGGTCGAGTCTAACGAGACGCCGAAGCGTCGTACGATACAGGGCATGGACAAGCCGCGCGGTAAGGCCTGGGTCTGGCTCTGGACGGGCCTCACGTCGATTCTCGTCGTGGGGGCCGTGGCCTTCCCGTTCCTGAAGGAGGCGCTTGCGAAGGCGCCCGCCGATCCGCCGCCGGCCTCTCCGCCGACCGCCGCGAAGACCGTCGAGGAAGGCAAGCAGTACTACGTGCTGCTGCACGCCATCGAGGTCGAGCCGCGCGACGCCGACGGCGACAGCTGGGACGGCGGCCGCGCCGGACCCGATGTTTTCTACCTCGTGCACTGGCGCGACACCGAGGTGTTCAAGTCGAGCACGAAGGAGAGCACGCTGCTCGCGCGCTGGAGCAACAGCGAGCTCGGGCTCGGCGACGTGATGGGCTCGATCTCCATCGACGACTCGATCAAGGCGGCGCGCGTCACGGCACGCCCGGGCGAATCGCTCGAGTTCGAGGTGCGCGACGAGGACCTCGCCGCGGACGACGTGATCGCGCGCTGGTCGGTTCCGCTGCTCTCCCTCGAGGTCGGCGAGCAGCTCTGGGACACGCCCGCGCCGGGCCTCGTCCAGGTGCGTTGCCGCGTCATCCCGATCGACGCGGTCGACCTGGGGACGCTCACCCGTTGACGCCGCGCCACACGTTCGTCTGGCTCGCGCACATCCTGCTGGGCATCGGTCTGGCCGCGCCGTGCATGACGGTGATTCCCCGCTTCGGGGACGAGACCGAGTTCGCACGATGGCTCGGGCTCGTCGACGATCCGCGCACCTACTCCATCCTCACCGGCATCGAGAACCTGCTGCGCGGCGACGGGCTCTGGATCGGGCTGCTCCTGCTCTGCTTCTCGGTGCTCTTCCCGCTCTTCAAGCTCATCGCACTGCGCGTCGCGATTGCCCGTCCGGAAGGCGACCGGCTGCAGCGCGCGCTCGGCACGATCGGGAAGTTCTCCATGGCCGACGTCTTCGTCGTCGCGCTCCTGGTGGTGGCGTCGAAGAGCTTCCCCGGCGGGACCGAAGTGCGGATCGAGTGGGGGATCTACGCCTTCGCCGCCGCCGCCGTGCTCACGACGGCTCTGTCGGTAACGGCGCCCCGCTGATCGTCTCGCGCGTCCAGGCCTCCAGTTCGCGTGCGATCTGCTTGGTCGCGCGCTGATCCTTGCCCTTCGTCTCCATCGCCGGCCCGAACGTGACCGCAATGCGACCCGGGTGGGGCAGCTTGCGCCCCTTCGGAAGGCGCGCCGCGACGCCGCCGAGCGCGACCGGCAGGATCGGCACCTCGTTGTCGACCGCCGAGAGGAACGGACCGCGCTTGTAGCGCTGCACCGTGCCGTCGGGACTCCGCGTGCCCTCGGGGAAGAGGCAGACGGACATGCCCTTCTCGAAGCGCTTCGTAAAGCCCTCGAGCGTTTTCGCCGCCTCGCGCGCGTTGCCGCGCTCGATGGAAATGTGCCCGGCGGCGGTCATGCCCCAGCCCATGAACGGCACCTTGAAGAAGAACGGGCGCGAGACGAAGTGGAAGATGACCGGCACGTGCGCCGCGAGCACCGGAATGTCGAGCATCGAGGAGTGGTTCGCGACCACGACGTAGGGTCCCGAGCCGACGTGCTCGCGCCCCGAGACGTCCGCGCGGATGCCGAGGATCCAGAGGATGGAGCGGGCCCAGTAGCGCGTGCAGAGTGCGCCGTAGCGGTGGCCGAACAGATACGAGAACAGCGCCACCGTGCCCATGAAGGCGGTGATGAGAACGGTGAGGATCGTGGCGAGGACGTCGCGCATCGCCGACTACGTTACCGTCACCACCACGCGACGATCGCGGGCGCGGTTGTCGAAGTCGATCACGATGACCTGCTGCCACGTGCCGAGCACGGGCATGCCGTCCGCCAGGGGAACGGTCATCGACGGGCCGAGCATCGCCGCGCGCACGTGCGAGAAGCCGTTCCCGTCGCCCCAGCGACGGTTGTGCTCGTACTCGCCCTCGCGCGGCGCCCAGCGCTCGAAGGCGGCGCGCAGGTCGGCGACGCAGCCCGGCTCGAACTCGATGGTCGTGACGCCGGCCGTCGCGCCCGGCGTGAACACGTGGATGAGGCCGTCGGTCAGGCCCGACCGGTCGACGATTTCGCGGACGCGATCGGTGACGTCGAGGATCTCGGTTTCGCCCTTGGTGGAGAGCGTGAACTCTTCGCGGTGCATGGCTCGATCGTAGCGGGTTCGTGTAGCATTCACACGAACCAAGATGCGGATCGCGCTCGCCCAGATCAATCCCACCGTCGGCGACTTCGACGGCAACGAGCGGCTCGTGCGCGAGGCGGCGCGCTCGGTCGAGGCGGACCTCGTCGTCTTCCCGGAGCTCGCGATCTGCGGCTACATGCCGCGCGACCTTCTGCGTGAGCCGTCGTTTCTCGACCGCTGCGAACGGACGCTGCATGCGCTGTGCGACGACCGGTCGCTGCCCCCGATCCTGATCGGGGCGCCGATGCGCGCGCACGACGGACCCGGCAAGCCGCTCTGGAATGCGGCCGTGCTGTTGCGCGACGGCCACATGGAGATGGTCGCCAAGCGGCTGCTGCCGACCTACGACGTCTTCGACGAGCGGCGCTACTTCCGGGCGGGGGATGTGCCGGGCGCCATCGACGTGGGCGGTGAGCGCATCGGCGTCACGATCTGCGAAGACATCTGGACCGGCGATCCGTATGCCGCGGATCCGGTGGCCGACCTGCAGGGCGTCGATCGCGTGCTGAATCTGAGCGCATCGCCGTACGAGCAGGGCAAGCCCGCCTACCGCCGCGCGCTGCTCGCGGGCCATGCGCGGGCGCTCGGCGTGCCGATGGCGCTGTGCAATCTCGTCGGCGGCAACGACCAGCTGATCTTCGACGGCAACTCGTTCGCGGTCGACGAGACGGGCGCGCTCACGACGCATCTCGCGCATTGCGAGGGGGACGTGCGCGTGCTCGACGGTGCAGCGGCGGCGCCCGACGACGACGTGCGCGCGGCGATCGTGCTCGGCATCCGCGACTACTTCGCGAAGACCGGATTTCGCGACGCGATCATCGGGCTGAGCGGCGGCGTCGACAGCTCTCTCGTCGCGTGCCTCGCCGCCGAAGCACTCGGGCCGGAGCGCGTGTTGGGCATCGGCATGCCGGGGCCGTTCAACGCGGCGATGAGCCTCGAGGACGCGCAGACGCTCGCCGAGGCGCTCGGGATCCGCTTCGAGGTGCTGCCGATCGACGCGCCGTTCGAGGCCTTCCGCACGCAGCTCGGATCCACGGAGATCGGCCTCGCCGAGGAGAATCTGCAGGCGCGCATTCGCGGGACCTATCTGATGACGCGCGCCAACCGCGACGGCGCGCTCGTGCTGGTGCCGTCCAACAAGAGCGAGATGGCGCTCGGCTACTGCACGCTCTACGGCGACATGGTGGGCGCGCTGGCGCCGATCAGCGACCTCTACAAGACCGAGGTGTACGAGCTCTCGGCGCGCGACGCCGCCATTCCGCGGCGCGTGCTCGAGCGGCCGCCCTCCGCGGAACTGCGCCCCGACCAGACCGACCAGGATTCCTTGCCGCCCTACGAGGTGCTCGATCCGATCCTGCGGCTGCACCTCGAGGAGCGCCGACGCGCCGAGGAGATCGTGGCCGCCGGATTCGACGAGGCGGTCGTGCAGCGCGTGCTTCGCGGCGTGTCGATCTCGGAGTACAAGCGGCAGCAGGCGGCGCCGGTGCTGAAGGTGTCGCGCAAGGCGTTCGATCTCGGACGGCGCTACCCGATCGTCGAGCGTTTCCGCGGGGGGACCGCGTGAGTCTGCACGGGCCGCCGTTGCGGGTCGACCTCGTCATCTTCGGCCTGCGCGAGGAGAGCCTGCAGGTGCTGCTGTGGCGCCGGGGGGATGCGCCGTATCGCGGGCGCTGGACGCTCCCCGGCGGATTCGTGCGCGAGGCGGAGCCGGTCGAGGAGGCGGCGCGTCGCGTGCTCCGCGAGAAGACGGGCTTCGACGAAGAGGTGTACATCGAGCAGCTCTACACCTTCTGCGAGCCCGGCATGGATCCGCGCGGTCCGCTCGTGAGTGCGACCTACTTCGTCGTCGTCTCGCCGGAGCAGACGTCGCCGGACGGCACGTTTCATCCCGCCAAGGACGCACCCGCGCTCGCGTTTCATCACGACCAGGTGCTGCGCAAGGGAGTCGAGCGCCTGCGCACCAAGGCGGAGTACTCCACCGTGCCGCTGCGGTTCCTCGAGGAGCCGTTCACGCTGTCCGACGTGCAGGCGGTCTACGAGGCGCTGCTCGACCGCGCGCTCGACAAGCGCAACTTCCGCCGCAAGATCCTCGCGCTGGATGCGTTGACGGAAGTCGAGGGGCGGCGGCGAGTCGGCGCGCACCGGCCCGCCCGTCTCTTCGAGTTGAAGGAGCGGACCGCGTACCTGCTCAAGGAACGCGGCATTCTCTTTCCGTTCTAGCCCGGCCGTGGGCGAGACCTGAGGCGTATGCCGGGC
This sequence comes from Planctomycetota bacterium, assembly GCA_039182715.1. Classification (GTDB taxonomy): domain Bacteria; phylum Planctomycetota; class PLA2; order PLA2; family PLA2; genus JBCDBY01. Next base: position 1,385 of record JBCDBY010000160.1, on the reverse strand, counting down.
GTATGCTGCGGGGATGCGTGACGAGGCGAACCCCTACATCGAGCTCGTGAATGATCCGCCGGCAGCGATGCTCGCGGCGATTCTGGAGGGCGAGGAGCCGGAGAGCTACGACGCCATCGTCGACCGTCTCGAGGAGACGGGCTGCGAAGTCGTCGAGATCGCCAGCAGTGAGCATGCGTTCCCGTGGATGCTCGAGGCGAAGCATCCCGACGGGAGCGCGCTGCTCGCGCCGGGTGGGTCGCCGGAGCCGCTCGTTTCGCACGCCTCGTCTCCGGAGCTGCGGGCGGCGGTGGAGGCGGCGACCTGGACGCTGACGGCGAGCGCGCCGCTCGGCGAGGAGCCGCTCGACGGCTACCAGTCGTTGATGCGGCTGCTGTACGCCGCCGCCCCGGACGCGGTGGGGTACGCCGATACCGACTCGCTCACGGTGCATCCGTACGAGCGCATCGCCGACCTCGCTTCCTCGACCGTGCCGCCGTCGCCGAAGATTCTCTTTCAGGTGCACGCCGTCTTCGACGACGAGGGCGACGATGACACGCCGGTCTGGATGCACACGCACGGGCTCCATCGGTGCGGTTCGATCGAACTCGACGTCGTCGGTGTGCCGCGCTGCGATGCGGAGCTCTACTACCAGGTGATCAACACGGCCGCGACGATGATGATCGAATACGGCCCGCCGCCGCCGGACGATCCGTTCACGGTCGCGCGCGGTCTCGACGTGGTCTGGTTGCCCTGGGAGGACTCCATGGCGCACGTCGACGACCGGGCGCTCGGCGGCCCCGACGATCGCGACGATGAGGACCACACGACGGTGCGGGGCGTCCTGTTCGTACCAGGCCGCGGCATGCTCGGCGGGCGCAAGTACAAGAGCCTCACGGCGGCGAGATCGACGCTGGCGGACAACCCGGTGTTCTGGGTCTCGGGTCTGGAGACCGACCGGATGAGCGCGTTGGCCAAGGTCCGTTTCGACCGGCTGCGCGCGCTCTTCGACCGCTACGGCGCCGAGACGGAGGAGTGGCACTTTGTCGTCAAGCTCGGCTACGAGGTCGATGGCGATGAGGAGGAGGTCGGCCGCGAACACCTGTGGTTCGAGGTGCACGGGGTCGACGGCGACGAGGTCGATGGGACGCTGCTGAACCAGCCCCACAACATCGCCCGCATGAGCGAAGGGCAGCGCGCCCGCCACGACATCGCGCGGCTCAGCGACTGGACCGTCTACTCACCCCATGGCGCGTTCACGGCGGACACGATCGGAACGCTGGAGGCGATCCTGGAGGAGACCGCCTGACAATGAAAGTCATTTTGGAGCTTTCAAGAGACAACTTTAAGCCAAGAACGATGCCGTCACCGTTTACACCACCGACATGGGGCAGACTGGAGACTAG
>JBCDBY010000159.1:0-10281 GCA_039182715.1 Planctomycetota bacterium | reverse complement strand
GGCAGCGAAGAGCAGAAGCAGCGCTGGCTGCCGACGCTCTGCTCGATGGAGTCGATCGGCTGCTACGGGTTGACCGAGCCCGAAGCGGGAAGAGACGTCGCCAGCATGCGCACGACGGCGAAGGACTGCCGCATCACCGGCGAGAAGTGGTGGATCACCAACGGCACCATCGCCGACGTCGGCATCGTCTTCGCGCGCACCAGCGAGGACAAGCACCAGGGCATCACCGCCTTTCTCGTGACCGACCTGTCGGCCGAGAAGATGGAGGCGCCGGAGCTCGGCCATCGCGGCTCGGTGCATGCGCGCCTGCGCTTCGACGGCACCGAAGGCGAGGTGCTCGGCGGCGAGGGCAACGGCTTCCGGGTCGCGATGAGCGCACTGGAGCACGGTCGTCTCGGCGTGGCGGCGGGCGCGGTCGGCGTGCACCAGGCGTGCCTCGACGAGGTGCTCGCGTTCGCGCGCAGCCGCAAGCAGTTCGGAAGGCGTCTCGGCGACTTTCAGCTCTATCAGGGCGATGTGGCGGACATGGCGACCGAGCTGGAGGCTTCGCGGCAGCTCTGCCTGCACGCCGCGCGGCTCCACGACGAGGGCCATCCCGACCGCAACCGCGCCACCTCGATGGCGAAGCTCTACGGCACCGAGGCCGCGGCACGCGCCGCCGGCAAGGCGGTCGTCATGCTCGGCGCGCGCGGCTACAACAACGAGCACCCGGTCGAGCGCTACTACCGCGACATCAAGGGGCTCGAAATCTACGAGGGCACGAGCCACATCCAGCGGCTCATCATCGCCCGCGACCTGATCGGGAAGCCGGAGTGAACAGCCCCTACCGCGCGCACGTCTTCGTGTGCACCAAGGGCAAGGAGTGCTGCAAGCGCGGCGGCCCGAAGATCGCCCGCGACCTGCGGATCGCCCTGCGCGCGCTCGGCCTGAAGAAGGAGGTGCGCGTCGAGCGCGTGGGTTGCCTCGACCACTGCAAGAAGGGTCCGATCGTCGCCGTCTATCCGATGAACGCCTGGTACACGCACGTGAAACGCAAGGACGTCGAAGGCATCGTGAAGCACGTCTGCGGCGGCGTCCCGTACGAAAGGCGGCTTTGGAAGAAGGACTGACCGCGCTCGCGGACGAGGTCCGAACCATCCCCGACCCGGTGGTCTACGCGACGCTGGTCGGCGACCGGCTGTGGGGCACCGACGGCGATGCGCTCGACCTGCGCGCCTGCCACGTGATTCCAGCGCGCGCGCTGCTGGGGCTGCGCGCCCCGGCCGACTCGTTCGCGCGCACGGTGCATCGCGGCGAGGTCGAGTTCGAGCTCTGCTCCCACGACGCCAAGAAGGTCGCGATGATGCTGCTCAAGAAGAACGGCTGCATCGCGGAGCAGATCCTGAGCCCACACGTGATCGCGACGAGCGAGGCGCACGCGGAGCTCAGGGAAATCGTGCCGCTCTGCGCGAGCCGGCACTGGGCGCACCACTTCCAGAGCCAGGCGCGTCTGCACGACCAGGTCGGGCGGCCCGACTACGCGCGACGCGTGCGGCTGTGCGGCATCCATCTGCTGCGCAGCGGCGAGATCGTCTCCGACCTGCCGACGCTGGAAACGCTCGTCGACGATGGTTCGCCGGAGGCGCTGGCGGACGCCGCGCAGACGAGCGCGCTGCCGCCGATGGCGTCGGACGAAGCGCGCGCGCGCCTCGACGACTGGCTGGTTCGGCTGCGTCTCTGAGGCGCCTCCAAAAATACTGCGTCCCGCCGATCACCCCCGCCGGTCCTGAGGGCGGAATGCGGAAGTTCGTGGCGACGTGCGTGGCCGCGCTGCTCGGGGCGTGCAGCGGCGGCGGAGGAGGCGGTCCGGAGTCGGAGGGCACCGAGCTGCCGCTCGAGACGACCTCCGTGGAATTCGGGCAGTCGGGCATCGGCAGCCCGACGACGCGCACGCTGGAGCTGCGCAACCCGAAAAACGGACGCACGGTCACCGTCACCGGGGTCGAGATCACCTCCTCGGAGGTGACCGTCGACGCGGGCGCGCTGCCGCGGGCTCTGGAGCCGGGCGATCGGCTTTCGATTCCGGTCACCTGGACGCCGACGCGCGAGGGATTCTTCTCCGGCATCGCGCGCGTGCGCATCACCGACCGGCCGCTCCTGACAATCGGGTTGGCGGGCACCGGCTTCACGGCGGAGCAGGTCGCCTATGTCGACGTGCTGGCGGTGTCGCCCAGCTCGCGGGAGACGGGTGAGTTCTTCTTCGACGTGCCGGCGAACGCGATCTCGTTCACGATCGAGGCGTACGGCGGGACGCGATCCAGCCCGAGCGGCGGACCGATCTTCCCGGTGAAGCTGACCGGTCCGGGTGGGCGCACCTACGTCGATCCCGCCACGCCGCACGGCGGCCCCTACCGCTTCGAGCGCAACTTCCCGGGGCAATCCCTCGGTTTCGGCGGGATGCCCTTCGCACCCGTCGACTTCGCCGTGCTGCAGGTGCCCAATACCGACAACGAGGGCTCGCAGCTCGCGCCGGGCGGCGGCACGTACGCATGCATCCTGTCGAACGAGGGCGGCACGCTGAGCGCGATCCAGGTGCGCGTCATCGTGGAGCGCCGCACCGGCAACACGACGGACGGCCATGTCGACCTCAACGTCTTCCTCGCGCCCGGCCTGGCGGTGACGGCGAGCACGGCGCCCACCGATCCGCACCTGCAGACGCTGCTCGGCCGCGCGGACACGATGCTGCGCCAGACCGGCGTCGGATTCGGCGACGTGACCTACTACCAGCTGAACGATCCGCAGTTCGACACCGGCAACCCGTTCAATCCGGGCCTGCTCTTCCGGCAGTCCTCGATCGCCGCCGAGCCGCGCCTCAACGTCTTCCTCGTGAAACGCTCGGCGAGCGGGGTGGCCGGCCTGACCGGCGCGATCCCCTGCCCCCGCGTGAACGGCAGCCCGACCGCCGGCGTCTTCGTGATCGGGGATGAACTGCTGAACCCGGACGACCTCGGCACGGTGCTGGCCCACGAGATCGGCCACGCGCTCGGGCTGGGCCATACGCGCGAGGCGTTCGGCAGCGGCGTGCCGTGGACCTTCGACCTCATCGACGACACGTGCCCCGGCGCCGGCTGCGTGGGCGACCCCGCCTCCTACCTGATGGACGCCAACCCCAACGTGCAGGCGTCGCTGCGCTTCACGGCCGGTCAGGCCGCGGTGATCCGCCGCTCGACGCTCGTCGACCCCGGCCGCCCCTTCTTCCGCCCGGGCGCCACTTTCTCCGCCAACCCCCAACAGGGCAGCCCCCAACAGGGCAGCCCCCTGCTAGCCCGCGTCGCTTTCTCATGCACCTCTTGCATCAGATGACGGCGGTAAGTCGTTTCTGAAAAAGGACTTGCGTCGGGCGAGGTGCGGAACGAGTCCCGCAGGAAGGGCCGCCGCAGGGCCGCCTCAGGGTCGCTTCAGGGTCGCTTCAGGGTCGCTTCAGGGTCGCTTCAGGGCCCCCTCAGGGCCGCTGCGGCATGAGCTCGAGGCGGCTGGTGTCGTAGCCGAGCTCCTCGACGCGCTGGACGACGCTCTCGTAGAGCTTCGGGCCCATCTTGGGCGTGCGGCTGAGGATCCAGAGGTACTTGCGGTCGGGCTCGCCGACCACCGACCACTGGTAGTTCTCGTCCAGCGCGATGACCCAGTAGTTGCCGGAGAAGGGCCCGAAGAAACTGACCTTCAAGCGCGACGGCCGCTCCGGGTCCGGCATCCACGCCTTGCCGACCGCCACCTTGCGCTTGCCGTCGAAGTCGCCCTTCAAACCCGCGTTCTCGACCTTCACGCGGCCGTCCTCGCGCATCGAGTAGGTCGCGGTCACGCCGACGAGCCCCTTCTCGAACGAGACCGGGTACTTGGAGATTTCGTACCAGGTGCCGAGGTAGCGCTCGAGTTCGAACGACTCGACCGACGCGAGCGGCGCCGCGCCAGGCAGTGCGCCGGAGCTACGGCAGCCGATCAGGAGCAGAAGCGGAAGAAGCGCGCGGATCATCGGGACCTCATTTCGGCGGCATCATCTCTGTGAACTGGTGCGTCTGGCGCAGCTTGACGATCGTGTCGTGCGGCACGTAGCCGCGCAACGCCGCACACGCGTACACCAGTACGTTCCGTCCCAGCACCGTCCCCGGATTCAGCACCGAATTGCAGCCGGTCTGGGTGCCGTCCCCGAGAAGCGCACCGAACTTGTTGAGGCCCGTGTCGATGACCGCGTCGCCGTGGCGCAGCCGAACGGTCTTGTCCGCCGCGATCTTCCAGTTGGAGAGCTTCGTGCCGGCGCCGAGGTTGACGTCATTGCCGAGCACGGAATCGCCGCAGTAGTTGTAGTGCGGCGCCATCGCGCCGTTCATCAGCAGCGTGTTCTTGAGTTCCGTCGCGTTGCCGACGATCGCGCCGTCCCCCACGAGCACATCCCCGCGGATGTACGCGCCCGTCCGAATCTGGCAGTTCGCGCCGATGATCGCCGGGCCGCGCACGTAGGCGCCCGACTCCACCACGGTGCCGGGGCCGATCGTGACGTTGCCGATGAGGTGCGCGCCCTCCTCGATCGTGCCCTCGACCTTCATCTCGGCGCGTTCGCGCACATATGGAGCGATGTTCTTGAGGACGTCCCAGGCGCGGTCGCAGCCGTCGAAGACCGCCGCGTGCGCAAAGCCCTCGAGCGCGAAGAACTCGTCGACCGCGAAGCTCATGCCCACGCCTCCAGCATGGCGCGACCGCGTGCGGTGATCTCGTACCCCGCGTCGGATGCGACGAGCACCTTCTCCTTGTGCGCCAGCTCGAGCAGCAGCCGTTCCGCGTTCACGTCGCCGGGAATCGGCAGCTCCTTCGCCGGACCCGCGGCAAGCGTTTCGAGCACCGCGCGCTCCGCCTGCGCCATCGGATGGTCGTGCGCTTTCATGTGCGCGGACAGGTAGAGGAGCGCCTGCTCGCCGATGGCGATGAGCTCGTCCGCGTCGTCGACCGGGCCTCGCACGTTCACGCCGGTCTTCTCCTCCGTGCCGGAGTTGCGCACGAAGATGCCGGCGCGCTGCCGCCCGTCCTCCCCGTCGACGGCGAGATAGAGCATGTCCGGCTCCTCGTCGTAGATGACGCGCCGCACGGGGCCGAGCGTGCACGCCTCCTCGATTGCCGCGGCAACGCCGTCGAAAACCTCGCTGCCGGCGGCCAGCTTCGACTTGTCCGTGTAGTAGACATAGAAGGTGCGCTTGAATCCGGGCACGAACGGTCGGTGGACGTCGTCGGCGTGCAGCCCCCGCGTCGCCGCGAAGGTGTTGAGCGCGCTCTTCAGGCCGTTGCCGGTGAAGATGCGCCGCTCCTCGCCCGCCTGATCCGTCAGGTAGCCGCAGGAGATGTTGTGGCCCGTCTCCTCGCTGCCGATGCCGTACGCGTCCGGATGCAGCGCGGCCTGCTGCAACACCCACTTGTCGCCGACCGCCGTAAGGCGCGGTTCGTATCCGAGCGTGGCCGCGTGACGCGCCGCGTTGAGGTCGCTCTCGACCGTGTTGATGTAGAGCGTGCCCGGCGCGGGCGGCGCGCGGAAGCCCGCCTGGTGAATCGCGGTCTCGTCGCCGCTGAGCACCACGAGACAGTCCTCGCGCGGGTCGTAGTCGAGGCGGTAGAAGCGGTCGCCGTCCGCGTCGAACACCGCCGCCTTGCCCTGGTGCTCGAAGGTGAGCCGCACCGCCTCGTGGTGCGCGAAACGCGGGTCGCGGCGTTCGATGTAGGCGTGCCCCTCGAGGTCGGCCACGCCGCTGTTGCGGTTCACCTGCCCGCTCGCCTTGTCACCGTTCACCTCGATGACCGGCCCCTCGTGGACCGCCTCGAAGATGGCCGCGGCGAAGCCGGAGAAGGCGCCGTTGGCCGCGTCGACGATGAGGGGGAAGTCGCCCAGGCTCTCGCCCGCCTCGAGCCAGCTGTTGCGCGGATCGAGATGGAAGGCGCGCATCTCGTTGCGCCCTTCCTGCTCGCGATCCTCGATGCCGCCGCTCTCCGGCAACGCCGCCACGTCGCGCTCGTAGTCGAGCGAAACCACGCGCTTGGTGAGCGCGCGATCGTCCTCCGGGAAGAGCTTGAGCGCATGCGGGCCGTGGAAGATCTTGATGCCGTTCTGGTCGCGGAAGTTGTGGCTCGCCGTCACCATGAAGGCGGCGGGCGCGCCGCTGCACATCTGATAGATCGCGACGCCCGGCGTGGGACAGACGCCCAGCACCAGCGCCGTGGCACCCGCCTTGCGGATCGCACGCACGGCCGCGCCGGTGAAGTCGCCCGCCGGATCACGCGGATCCCAGCCGATGACGATCTCGTTCGGATCATCGAGCGAACTCACGTAGGCGTAGACGTACAGCTCCACGAACTGCTCGGTGATGACGCCCTTCTCGAGGAACGCGGCGAGCGGCGTGAGGCCGGCGACACGCGGGTCGCTGCTCAGGAGCACCGGCCGGCGAATCCCGTCGGTGCCCTGCAATCGGTCAATCACTGTCGACATACGCGAGCCCCTCGATCTCGATCATGGCCTCCGGGTCGAACAGCTCGGTCACGCCGAGCAGCGCCATGGGCGGGAAGTGCTTGCCCATGCGCTCGCGGTAGGCCGCCCCGAGCTCCTTGACGTGCGTGCGGTACCCGGCGACGTCGGTGGTGTAGATGCGCAGGAAGGCGACGTCCGAGGGGCTGCCCTGCGCCGCGCGCAGCGCCACGAGGATGTTCTCGAGCGCGCGCGCGAACTGCGCGACGAGGTCGCCGGGCGCGACGATCTTGCCGTCGCCGTCACACCCGATCTGGCCCGCCAGGGTGACGGGGTGCCCGTAGCCCTGCATGGCATGCGAAAAACCGACGGGCGGCGACAGCTCGCCCGGATTGAAGAGTCTGCTTGTCACGTTCACTCTCCGCGGCGAATCGCCGCCAGGATGCGTCCATACTCCACGATGTCGTGCACGGTGATGCACGCCACGCCCTTGTTCGCCGCCTCCCAGACCGTTTCCGATCCTTCGTAGGCGAAGAAGAGCGAGCCCTCGCGCGTGAACGGCGCCAGGCCCAGGTGGGTGACGACGGTGTCGGGCGCGTTGAAGAGCTCCTGGGCGAGCGCCGCCGCGGCGCGCTCCGGCCCGTGCTCCCCGCGCGCGACCAGCTCGGTCGAGAAACCGAACGTGGTCGGGCCGCGCATCTCGACGTAGCGGTCGCAGGAGATCGCGATGCCCTGCGCGCACGCCTGGATCGCGGCCGGATCGATCGGTCGCGCGACCGACTCGCCCTGCACGCGGAACCGACCCGACGGCAGGCGCGAGAGGCGCACCGCACGACCCGCGCACGATCCGGCGAGCAGCTTGCGGAGCGCCTCCAGCTCCGTCGGGCTCTCGTCGACGACGATGGCGGTCTCGCCCTCGTCGGCGTAGTCGGCGTTGCCCCCCACCTCGTGCAGGCCGTGGTGCAATTCGCGCCCGCGCAGCGGCGGCGCGACCACCGGCGCCTCGAGCGTGACCTCCTGCCGCCCGCAGGAAAGGAACGGGGAGAGCGACACGCAGAGCGAGCGGGCGGCGGCGCCGGCGAAGAGCGCGACCGAGAACGCGCGCGTCTCCGCGGCGCTGGGCGGATAGACGTGGAGCGTCGCGCCTCCGGTTAGCCCGCAGACCAGCCCGCTCTCCGCGATGACGTGCAGGAACGGCGTGTGCGTCATCTGCTCGCGCGCGGTCGGCAGCGGATCGGCGGTCAGCACCGCGGCGGCCACACCCGGCAGGCGCGCCAGCGACGCCATCTCGTGCGTCACGTTGAGCGGTCCCCAAACCGGCAGCTCGAAGGTCACGACCTGCGGCGCCTGGGCGAGGTCGAGCCCGTTTTCCGACGCGATCGCCTTCGTCTCCTTGATCTTGCGCTGGAGACGCGGCTCGGTCGGTCGATGCTCCTCCCCCGATCCGGAGGCTATGGCGCCGGGCATAGTCCTTAAGTTCGGTTACCCCACCGACGAACGCAAGGGGTTGCGGGGCGTTCTGTCGGGTCCCGTGAAGGAAGTTGTCAGTTGTCAGTGATCAGTCATCAGCAGGCGACGGGTAGGCCGGAGCTGGTCAGGTGGCCGACTGACGACTGAACACGGATGACGGACGACTCGGATGCGCGGCGTCCGCGAGGGCCGGGCGCAGAAACCTACTCCCAGGTATAGAAGCCCTGACCGGACTTCTTTCCGAGTTTGCCGTCGGCGACCATCCGGCGGAGCAGCGCGGGCGGCTCGAAGTGCGGGGCGTCGAGCGCCTCCGCGAGGTGCTCCGCGATCGCCATCCGCACGTCGCAGCCCACGAGGTCGGTCAGCCGCAGCGGCCCCATCGGGTGCCCGTAGCCGAAGACCATGGCGCGGTCGATGTCCTCCGGGCTGGCGACCTCCTGCTCCACCATGCGGATCGCCTCCATGGCGATGCAGATGCCGAGCCGCGAGCTGGCGAAACCGGGCGCGTCGCGCACCGTGATCACCTCCTTGCCGAGCCGCACCCCGAAGGCGTGCACGGCCTGGGTCGTGGCGTCGGCGGTCTGCTCCCCCACGACCAGCTCCAGCAGCTTCATGAGCGGCACCGGATTGAAGAAGTGCATGCCCACGATGCGATCGGCCGCGTCGTTGCCCTCGGCGACCTGCGTAATCGGCAGCGACGAGGTGTTCGTGGCGAGCAGCGCCTCGGGCCGGGTGAAGCGCGCGAGGTCGGCGAAAATGCGGCGCTTGAGCTCGATGTTCTCGGGCGCGGCCTCGATGACGAGATCGACGTCGGCCGAAGCATTCTCGAGGTCGCTCGTGGTGCGGACGCGCGCCAGCGTCGCCTGTTTGTCCGCTTCCTCGACCTTGCCCCGATCGACGCCCTTCTGCAGGAACGCCTCGATGCGGCCGAGACCCTTTTGCGCGAAGGCGTCCTCCACGTCGTAGAGCGCCACGTCGCAACCCACCTGCGCGCAGACCTGCGCGATGCCCGCGCCCATGGTCCCGGCGCCGAGAACGGCCACCCGATTGATCGTCATGGGGTGAGTGTACTGGGGCGGGGCGCGTACTACGACGGGAGAGGGAGGGAAGGGAGGGCGCGGAGGTTTCGCGCTGAGGTTGCTGAGGGACCGCTGAGATCGCTGAGGGGAACGACGGGTGCCCCGGACTCTTCCGCTGCCCCCCCAATCGGTCTCAGCGATCTCCGCGAATACTCAGCTCCCTCAGCGCGAAATCTCCGCGCTCTCAGCCCCCTCCGAATTCGCGCCACCGACCGCTACCGCTTCACGTACTGCCCGCCGCTCGCGGCTGCCAGTCGCTGGAGCATCGGGCTGTGGTACCCGACGGCCACGCAGTGGATGGTCAGCCGGCGCAGCTCGTTCCACTCCAGGATCGCGCGCTCGATGTCCTCGGCGAAGCGCACCTTCCCGCCGCTCGGTTGGCCGTCGCTCAGCAGGACGATCGTATCGACCTCGCCGTCCTCGAAGGCCGCCTCGAAGCCGTCGTAGAGATGCGTGCCGCCGTCCGGCCGCCGGCTCGCGAGCGTGCGACGAATCGACTTGCGCATGCCGGGTTTGACCTCGCTCAGCTTCGGTCGCCAGCGGTCGATGCGGTCGGAGAAGAAGATCACGTTCGTTTTGGCGCCCACCGGCAGCTTGCGGAAGGCGCGCTCCAGCTCGTCGAGCGCCACGTCGAAGCGGGCGCGCGCGCCCTTGCGATCCTCGATCGCCATACTGCCCGACGCGTCGATGAGGAAGATGACCCGCGACGACCCGAGGTTGATGCCGTAGAAGGAGGCGACCGACTTGCGCTCGCCGGTCGCCTTGCGCGATTTCGGCGGCGGATCCCAGGCCGGCGCCTCGAGCGGCACCGCGAACGCGTAACCCTGCTTGTCCCACCAGCGGCGCCAGCCGACCGGCCAGCTCGCGTGGTTGACGCCGGTGATGCGGTAGAGCGAAAGACCGAGCGCCTTGCGCACGCGCTCGTTGCGGTCCTTCTCCATCGCCGCGATCATCGGCTCAACGACGTCGCGCATGCGCGCACGCGCCAGCGATTCGGCGGCGGCGATGCGCACCGACCACGCTTCGTCGCGCAGCGCCTCGAGCGCACGAAGCGCGAGCGGCACCGGCAGCTCTTCGCCGGCATCGCGCAGCTGCAGCAGCGCCAGCGCACGCCAGGTCCATTCGTCGTCCTCTAGCAGGTCGAGGAGCGTCGCCTGCACGGCCGGATACTCGAGTCCGGGACGCGTCAATGCCGCCAGCTTGCCGCGCTTCTCGAAGAACTCGCGCACCTCCAGCGTCTTGCGGGCCGCCCGC
>JBCDBY010000158.1:0-10296 GCA_039182715.1 Planctomycetota bacterium | reverse complement strand
TGGGGTCGCTCCTCGTGGGGCTTGTGTTGGTGTCGTGCGGAGGCGGAGGGGGACCCGTCGACCTGCGGGAGGGATCGCTCTTCCGTCAGTGCGGCTTCGGAGATGCTTGCGACGAGGGCCAGGTGTGCGCCCTTGATGACAGCGACGGAGAGCGCACGATTTGCCATGCCGCAGTTCGCAGCGGGGAGCGGCTGGATTGCCCCTATACGTCCGCAAGGGTGAACACAGATGGCAGCTGCGTTCCGCGTCGCGGATCCGTCCGGGCTACCTGCGAGAGCATCGTCAGCAACGCCTATGGAACCACCGCCGGGATTTCAATCGGCGCGTGCTGTACCGGATCGAGCTGCGACTGGGTAGCGTCAAAACGATGGACTGACCTTGTCGCGAATGGGTGCGTTGAGGACGCTCTATCGATGGGGGCCGACAGCGACATCAACGTCCTCTTCTCGATCTGCGATCCGTCCGGCTACTCGGTTCCCTAGGCGACCAGGTCGAAGTAGATCATTGGCGAGGTCCACCGCCACGACTGCGGCGGAAGGGTCTCGCCCGGCTGCACAACCAGCTGGAACGCCCAGCGTCCGACATCCGCGGTGTTGGCGAAGAAGGCGTCTTCAACGATCCACTCTGCGAGCCCAGGCCCGATCGAGCTCGCCGCCTTCTCCTCTCGCGTCCCGTCGGGTTTGAGGAAGCGGAACGTGACCGCACCACCTAGGGCGTCCATCAGGAGCATGAGCGGGTTGAAGGCGTCGAAGTCGCCGAGCAACACCCGGAGCGGGAAGCCGTCTTCGCCAAGCGTGATTCGTTTGCAGGTCATGCGGGGATGGGCTCGAGGTTTCTGACGATGGCCGGGCGCGTCACGCGCACAAGCGCGCCAGTCGCGACGTCCGACAAGAGAAGACGGAAGGTCCAGTCGCCGGCAGGGTCAAGGCCTGGCGTCGGCGGCACCTGCTCGAAGACCCCTGGCGCGATGGTGGTGGCCAGCGTGTTCGAGGGCGTGCCGTCGGGATCGATCGTGGAGAAGAAGACGTTCACGTCGGTGGTGTCGATGAGCGAGAGCGTCTCCGGGTCCGTCCAGATGGCCCGAATGGGCAGTCCGAAATCCCCGCGCCACGTCGGCCGCGAGACCGTCGGCCGCACACTGTCGTAGCGGATCGTGATGCGCCGCGACGACGCGACGCGAAAGACGCAGGCGGGCCCAGCCACTAGTAGCGCCCCTGGCCCTTCGGGGACCACGCCACGGGAACCGGTCGGCCGTCACCGTCGACCCGAAGGCGGTCGATTTCCAGCCCAAGCTCTTGGTCCGCGAACCCTTCGACTACGCGATTCCAGATCTCTTCGCCCGGATCGCTCCGTCGGTTCGCGCTGGACTGCCGATGCGAGACGACGCGACGGATCCGTCCACCCCTCTGCCGCACCCGCTCGACCATCCAGAAGATGGCGGCCTGCGAAGACTGGACTGTGACCTCTGTCAGTTCGGTGGGCTCGCCGCCCCACGTCGTGCGGAGATCCTCGCGCGCAGCTGTGTCGGGGTCGTCCATGAGACCCGCGTAACGCCCGTCGATTTCAAGCCCGAGGCTGAAGGGGTTGAAGCCGTTGGCGTGGTTTACGTAGACCTCCATCTCGTGCGCGGCCACGAAGTAGCCCTGCCGGAAAGCCATCGTGTGGCAGGCGACGTCCAGCGCGCGGCGAGCGCGGGCGAGCTCAACGTCCCCATCCGCTTCCTTGATCGCGCGACGAGAGACGCCGAACTCCACCGCGGTCTGATGAATGCAGATGGTGTCGACGTCCTTGATGTCGCGCATGACGACCTCGCCGCCGCGCTTGCGCACCTTCCGCTTGTTCCGGGGGTAGTCGTAGTCCTGCTCGTGCAACAGGTTGTAGAAGCCGACGGAGGGAACGGGCCCCGGCGCCGTGGGGAGCCGGAGCCGATCTGCGACATCTTCCGCCGCACGCTTCGCCTCCCGATCGGAAAGCCCGCGCTCGCGCGCCTCGAAGTAGACGGCTTCGACGACGGAGTCCCGATCGGGAGTGCAGATCACAGCGTGTCCTTTGCGAGCTTCGCCCGCACCGCCGCGTCCTTCGCCTCGAGCAGCTTTCGCAGGGCGACGGTTCGCTCCGGGTTGCGCGGAATCGACGCAACGATGCGCTCCGCCATCTCGCAAAACGGCTGCGAGACGTCCGCCAGGTGCGGCGGGAGATGCTTGTACGCGAAGAACTGCATGATGTGATCGCGTGCGCCGCGCAGCGGGTTCCCTTGTGCCGCCGAGATCTCTCCGGGTTTCATTCCTCACCTCCATGCTTCTCGTCGAGAAGGTCGTCGACCTCCGCGCGGTTGCTGTCCACCTTCAGGCGCATCCGCCGGAAGAGTTCCTGCATGTCCTCGGGGGTGTCCCCACGAACCGCTCGCCCGATGATCCACTTCAGGAAATCGGGGCCCGTTCGGACAAGCCCATCAACTATTCGGGTAGCCAGATCGGTCATCGCTCTCTCCTTCCTCGTCGGCCGCTTCTTCGGCCTCGCGTTCAATCACAACGTCAAGCAGCTCTCCGGCGGCCTCGATGCCGTCGAAGGCGCGGTCGCACTTCGCACGGATTTTGGCGAGCGCGATCTCGTCCTCCTCGCGGGTAGTCCCTTCGCGGGCGACGATTGCGAGCTCCCGTTGGTGACAGGCCTCAACGGTCAGCTCGTAGGTGGGCGTGACCACATCGGCGGCCACGGCGCCGCATCCGAGGCTGAACGTCAGCAGCAGAGCGGACATGCCTAGCCCTGCCGCGCTTCCACTCGTGGGCGGCTTCGCGTCGTCGTCGTCCGGCGGCTCGACGATGGGGCCCGGGTTGGTGCCGGGGACATGAAGCGTTCCGAACACGTTCTTCGGCTTCAGCAGCACGAACCGCTCGATGAAGCGCCGAAGCGCTGCGTCGTCCCGCTTTGTCTCCGTCGCGGCAACGATCGCGCTGACAAACGCATACCCGATGGCAGCCGCCACCCACGGGTTGTTTTGAATCCACTCTACGATCCACATGTGCGCCTCCTGCTGGCGTTCACCGCGGCTCGCGCGGTGTGTTGATTTCTTGCCGGAGCTGCTCGATCGCCATCGTCGTGTCGCGGCGGTCGCGATCCTGGCTCTGCTTGAGCAGCTTCAAGCTGGTGTCGATGGCCATCAGCTTTTCGTTCTGCTCGTCGAACTGGTCTTCGAGCTGCTCGACATCGTCGCTGCGCGCGAACGAGACGACGCCGGTAGCACCACCGCCGAGGCCGCACAGGAGCGCGACAACCGTCAGTACGCTGCGAGCGTTCAACGTGATGGTGACCGGCTGATCGCGCGAAACCCGGTCATGTCGCCGGGAGTCCTTCATGCGGGACGATGAAGACGAATCGTTCATTACGAAGTCCTTCCTAGAAACGGGACGCTCATCCGGCCGTCGAGGTTGTGCTGGGCCACGTCGGTGAAGCGTCCGCCGATGCGAACCGCGGAGCTTGCGAACGAGAACGGGGAGCCGATGATGTCCGGCGCGCCGCCGGTCGTTGCACCGATCACCTCGACGGTTCCGGCGGGCGGATCGACCTGCACGCGCATCACCTGACCGCGGCTGAAGGTCAGCGGCGTGGTGTTGCAATGCGTATCGCTTGGGCCCGCTCCGGTGCGAAGCCGGACCCTGTCGTCGTTGTTGGCGTAGAGGATCTCTTCCGCAGGACCGCCAAACGAGAGGAAGCTCGTGTCGTCTGGGTACGCGTCACCGGGCAGCGCGAAGTCAGGGACCCAGTAGAACCAAAACGGTTCGGAAAGCACGCGCGCGTCGTATTGGCCGATCGCCAGCTCAAGTCGCTCGTTACCTCGCTGCTCGGCCGGATTGACGGTCTCGACGTAGCTCCCCGGGTGATGCACCGAGATTTGGCCCTGCGGCATCATCGGGCCCCACACCTGGATCGAGTCTCCGGCGGAGGGAGTCGCGGCGGCGTGGTGCGGTCGGATGTAACAGTTGCCTCGAGCGGAACCGCTCAGGAGTGTGCGCACCTCGTACCGGCGCCACGTCGAATCAAGAACGAGGTCTTGCGTCGCGACGATCGACGTGCCGTCGTGGATCGCGATGCTCGCAGTCGCTACCGTACCGGCGCGCAGATAGACGTAGAAGTGACGCGAACTCCAGCTCGCCGCGCCACGCTGGCCGGACGACAAGCGTACCTCCGATCCGCCAGCGGTCGCCGTAAGCGTGAACGCGTCGTTTGCGAGCTCGAGCGGACTGATCACGTCCTTCGCGACGGAGCAGTTGAGCTTTGCCCACCCCGCGAGATTGAGTGCCTCGGTACGGAGCAAGGCGTTGGTGTGCGCCTTCTCGAGGAACACTAGGCTCCCCGCTCCGTCGCCGCGATCCTCAAAACGCAGAACGTCGACGCCGACGAGCTCCACCGTTGACCCGTCGGGCGACGTACGGCGAATGGCGTCCGTGGCGCGTGTGAACGTGCCCGCGTTGAAGTCCATGAGTGGGATGAGCGGCGCAAGCGCACCACCGCCGACGCCCCGGGCTCCCGGACGGCGCAGCAATCCAACGCTGGCAAATCGGCGGCTCATGTCAGCGCCGCACCACCTGAAGGGACGCCGCGTCGCTGGCGGTGGAGTACGCGAGGAACGGGCGATCCGGGTGCACGACGCACGAGATCGGCGTGTTCGCGGCGTAGCGCGCCATCACGTTCGGCGCGGGTGCGTTCTTGTCGGGCGCTCCGGCCGTGGTCGTCGCCACGGTCGTTGCGGCCGGAACTGCGTCGGCCGGGGTGTTCGTCTCGATCGCGAGAATGAAGAACTCCACGGTGCAAGAGATCTCGACGATGAGGCCCGCCCAGATCCGAAGGTCGAGGACCTTGACCGCGGTCGTCGTCGCGTCGTCGCGGAGCACGCGCTTCGGAAGCGGGCATTGCGGAGAGCGGACCTGCGCCTCGCCTACGGGGCGATCGGTCACGGGGTTGGCGCTTTTGGATACGGTGCTCATGAATCAGCCTTCTGCGATCTGCGTCGCGCGGGAGAGTTGTTGGGATTCGAGTCGCGGCGTTGGCTTCGGCGCCGGGCCCGGGCCCTGCGAGATGGATCCACCCAGCGTGCCGCCCGCTTGCTCGAGGAACGGCTCGTGGGCGACGCGCAGCGCGTCGGGTCGCATCGTGGGCTCAACGTCGAGCTCTGGGAAAAGAAGGCTCATCCGCACGCGCTGCTGGTACGGGACCGGCTCGCCCTTCTGGCGCGCGAGCTCCATTCGCTCGGCCACGGTGGAGACAAGGCGCTGATAGAGGCGGGGATACGCCGCACGGATTCCGTCGACGTGGTCGAAGCTCACGCGTCCCGTTGATGCGCGCGCAAGCACCTCAAACGGCCGCTCCACCGCTTCGGCGAACTGCATGAAGGACGCGCGCTCGGTGTCGGAGAGCAGCTCCGGGCGCCCCACCGGCAGCCGATCCTTGAGGACCTGTGCGGCGCGAAGCTTCGCGATCGCGTACGACGTCGCGGCGCCAAGGCTCTCCTCTGCGATTTCGTGAACGGCGATGCGATCCGCGGTCTCGATGTCGAGCGATTCGGGCGTAGTCGGCATTCGCCCAATCGCTGCGGCCTTGTCGCGGAACGCCTGCAACCCGAGGATCCGCGCCTTGGTCGTCGCGGGAACGCGTGCGGCTCGCCGGACTCGCCCGAGGAACGATTCGGCCGCGTCGTCCGCGGCGCGCTCTGCCTGCTTTCGCGCTTCGACCAGTCCCAGGCGTCGCGTAATCGAGCGCCCACCGGCGGCTGCGACAGCCTTGCCGTTCGCCCGCATCCAGCGGTTCACGCGGCCGCCGAGCCATCCGACCACGAGCAAGCCCGGGTTGCCTGTCACGAGCGCGAGCGCGGGGGCGAGCCCGAAGTCGAGACCGGTGCGGTTGAGCTCCTGGGCGAACTCTCGGGCGTGAGAGCGACGCGCAACTTCCCGCGCCCAAACGAACCCTTGGTAGCGGCGGTTCGTGTCGCGCCAGGACTCGAGCGTCCCGCGAAGCGCAGAGTCGCCGCCGGCCGCTCGCTCCGCGCGTTGCATCGCCGCGGAGATCTCTTCGTTGATGATCTGCCTGGCCGAGTGCATCGCCGCCTGCGCGGGCGTCATCTGCTCCAAGTTCCCAAAGCGGGAGCCGAAGATTTGCTTGTCGAGTGCGCGCCGGAGCCCATGCGCTTCGCGGAAGCCAAGGCGCAGCGCCGCTTCTTGTCGCGCGGCCGCACGCCCACGGGCGCGATCGCGAAGTTCTTGGCGAGACCGAACGCCCCGCTGCTGGAGCTCGTCGGCAAACTCGCGGATGTCCTCGGCGCGAGCCGCCTCTCGTCGGGATGCGGCCTCCGCAGGATCGGCGCCTCGTCGTGCCGGCGCCGTACCTGCAACGTCTGGCTCTCCTCGAGGTGGCGCGATGGCGTCGGGATCGGCACCGCGAAGAAGCTCGGCGTCCGGGGTGTCGCGTACACGTCGGATCTGCTCCGTCGCCTCGCGGTCGAGCACCTCGAAGAACTCGAGGAGACCCCGCTCTTCCTCGGTCAAAAAGTCTTCGGTGACGCCACCCGCGCGCGAGTCGAGCACTTCGTCGAGCTGCGCGCGGAGTCGGCCGACGAATGCAGGCTGTAGCGGACCCTCAAGCTCCTCGAACACCTCGCGCTGAATGCGCTGCGCCAGTCGGCCAGCGTCGATGCGGGCCGCGGTGGGCGCCGATGCGTCGAGCTCGTCGAGGAGGTTTCCGATCCGCGGCCCCAAGTCACCGTCGAGGAGCCCGTCGATGCGCTCCACGAGCTCGCCCCTCCCGATCCGTGGCGAGATGAGGTCCGCGTCGAGCAGCATGTTTCCGACGTCGGCAACGTCAATGTTGCGGCCCTGCAGTCGGCCGACCTGCGCGGCCGTCGGGCGAAGGCTTCCGACCGCGAGCTCCCCCAACGTCTGGTCGACGCTCTCGCTGCTCACCGCGCGCTGAAGACCTCGCACGACAGGCCGCGCGGCTGCGGCCCCTGCGGCAAACGCGGCGCCTCCCCCGAATCCGAGAATCGCGCCCCGCGTCGCCGCGCCCGCGACAGCCTCGCCGGTAAGCTCCTCGTCGGCGAGCGACGTGCGCCCAATCTCGCGGCCGACTTCCTCGAGGGCGCCCTCGACGGCGGCGCCCGTTGAAACGGCACCCGCCCGCGCCAGTCGCCCCGCACCTTCGCGGACAAGCGTTTGCTCCACCGCTTCGCCCGCCCCGGAGATTCCAAGCGCTGCGCGCTCTGCGGCCGTCGCTGCGCGTCCCGCCGCGGCGCTGGGTGCAACAGCCGTTGCGAGCACACCGCCAACCTCGCCCGCGGCCGCCGCGACAGGGTTCTCTTCCTGGCGCTCCTGGATCTCTCGCTGTAGTCGCTCCGGCTCAACGAGCGCCGAGGGGTCGTCGTCGAGGCCCGTCGCGATGAGTGGTGAGCGCGCGACAAGACGAAGGATCGGATCGTCGGACGCAGACGCCGCATCCGAGAGCCCCGCAGTCGCCCCGCGAATGAAGCCTTCGCCCGCGGCGAGACCGGCCTGATCTCCAGTGCGCGCCCGCGATTCCGCTTCGGCGAGCTCTGCGTCTCCTGCCAGCGCAAAGTTCCCCTGCAGGGCGTCGCCGAGCTCTTCCGCCGCAACGCTGCCGACGCCGCCGTCGGGCATGCGAACCGGAACGCGAGTGCCACGCCGGAACTGGATTTCGCCCGCGAGAAAGCGCCGCTGCGCCTCTTCGGGCTCGAGCTCGATCGGCTGGCCTGCTGCGTCGAACGCGCGAATCACTGGCCTTCTCCTGCGCGGCGGACGCTCGGCACATCGGGGCCGCGACCGATTCCGCGACGGCGCGCCGCCGCGCGATTGCGCTGGAAGGCCTCAAACGATACCGGGTCGGCGGCGGCGATCGTCTCTTCGATAGCTCCGAGGGAGCTCTGTACGATCGAGAGACCCTCGCGAACTTCTGCGGGCGTCATCGAGCCGGAAACGATGGACTGGAGGCGCTCCACCTCTGCCTCGGCGGCCTGCGCTCCAGAGACCGCGCGGATGAACTGCGCGAAAAGGTTTCCGATTCGCTGTCGCACAAGGCGCCCCTCGGGGCTCGAGAAGAACTGGACGAACGACGGATTCGAGAGCGCTTCCGCAAGCCGAATCCCGCGGCCCACCCCCGGAATGTCCTCGCCAAACTGGCTCAGCGACCCCCGTAGGCGACGTGCCGCGTCCTGCGCGGGCGCAATCTTCCGCATCTCGGTGGAGATGAACCGCAATGCCTGTGGGTCGCCCTGAGCCTCGCTCGGCGTAATCAGCCGTCCATCCTGCGTGCGGATGCGGGTCACGGTTCGCGCACGTCGACGGCGCTGCGCGTTGATGTTCGCGATCGCCTGGAGTCCCGCGAACTCGCGCTCTTCGGCACGAAACTCGAGCTGCTCGGCGAACTGGAGAAGCTGGCGCTGGCGCTCGATGTCTTGCGACTCTTCAGCGAGGCCGCGGATGCGCTGCGCAAAGGAGCTCATCGCGACGGCCGCCGCTGACTCTCGAGCGGCTGGGATCTGCTGCTGCTCCCGAAAGAAATACTGCATGAGCGTTTGAGCACCCTGGACGCCCTGCGTCTGCGCTCGCTCCGCGCGCCCAAGGTCGCGTTCCTGGACGTCGAGATCGGCGTCGATTTCGGCCTCAATCCTCGCGAGTACCGGGTTGCTTCCGTCGCCCTTGAAGAAGCCACCAAGGCCGGCGAGTGTCGTGGCGGCAATCGACATCAGCCGCGCTCCGGTGTCCTGTCGTCCCCACCATCGGTTCGGATCGATTTGACCGGCTTCGATGCCCGCGAGCTGTTGCCGAAACGACGCAACCGCCTCGTCAGCTGCCGCCTTCGCCTCGGCTTGACGGATGCCGAAGTCGTCGTTCACCCGGTCGAGCTCGTCGGCTGCCTCTTCTTGCAATCGGGTGATGTCGTCTGTGATTGCGGCGCTCTGCCCCGCCTGATCTTCAGCCCGCGCTCGAGCATCCGCGGCGACACCTCGCAACCCCGCCGCGTCCGCGGGGCCTACCTCGGGATCGCCAGGAATCGTCCGGGTCACCACCTCGCCGAGAGAAGACGACGTGCTGCCCGAAAACCGAACGCCTTCCCCGTCGCCGAGCGGGGCCGGAGGCTGAACGCCCTGCGACGCCGCGACGCCCTCCGCCGCCTGCATGCCCGCTCGGACGTCCAGCACCGCCTGGGCGCTGATACCCGGCTGTGTCAGCGCAAGGGCAGCGTCCGCGGCGGTCTCCGCTGGCCGCCGGATGAGCCGACCCGCTTCCTCGCCGACCCGGTCCAGAATCGCGCCGCCGCCTTGGGGAACGACACCGACGCGCTCGCCGAGACGCGCGACGTCACCCGCGACGCGTCCCGCGGTCGCAGCAACACCACCGGCCGCCTGGATCGCTTCGTCCGTCGCGCCCGCTGTGCGCGCAGCTTCGCCGATTGCACGCGGCACGTCGTCGGGTCGGACCATACGCACCGGGCCGAAGCCGGGGACCTGCTGCGTCTCGATGCGAAGGCGCTGGCCCTCCGGCGTGACGATGAACTCGGGATCCGGCACTACGAACCTCCCCGAAGCGCCCGCTCGACGAGCGTGGCCGTTGGAACCGCCGCTTGCTCTCGCGCGCGCCGAAGATCCATCAACGCGCCGCTCCCACCGGTCGGCGCTCGTGGTCGAAGCGCCCCGGCTGCGTCGACGCGTACGGCTTCCGGGCTAGTCGTGGAACTAGCTGGTATAGGCGCAGAACTAGTGACCGGCGCCTGCGGTGCTGGGATCCCCCCGGCCGCAATCGGTGGCGACGCGGTTGCGGCCTGGGTCATCAGGCTTGCTGCCGGGATCGTCGGCGCTGCTGCGGGAGCGCTCCGCTCGAAGCTGGAGAGAGACGGCTGAATCTGCTGAAGCGTGAACGCGGAGAGCTGCTCCGGGGTGAGTCCGCCAAGCGCGTCGTCGAACGCCTGCCCTTCGAGCCCGCGAATGCGTTCGAAGTTGGGGGCGCCGCCTTCCGGTGCGCCCGTTCCGCGAACAAGCACGCCACCGGGTCGGCTGGCGCCCTGTGCGAGCAGCGCTTCGTTGCTCGTTTGCTTCTGAAGTGGAGCGACCGCAGCGCGAACCGCCTGGACGATCGCGGGGTCCACCGAGGACTGCGGCGCTGCGGCGGGCGCACCTTCGCCAATGCCAAGTCGCGCGTCGATGTCCGGCGTGCGTAGCATCGTCACGATCTGGCCGTTGAGGTTCATCCGCACGACCTGCGGATCGAAGTTGACGACGCGAGGATCAGGCGT